>NZ_JBEZYF010000004.1:0-242727 GCF_040638415.1 Kribbella sp. NPDC026596
GTCCGCCACACGATCTCGCCCTCGGGCCGGTACGACGCGACCACCCGGTGATAGTCCGCGAGCCACCGCATGGCGTCCGCGAGCACGCCTTGAGGACGGCGACGCGGTCGCCCATCGTCATGGCCTCGACCTGGTCGTGGGTGACGTAGACGGTGGTGACGCCGAGGCGGTGCTGGAGTTCGGCGATCTGGGTGCGGGTCTGGACCCGGAGCTTGGCGTCGAGGTTGGACAGCGGCTCGTCCATCAGGAAGACCTGCGGGTTACGGACGATCGCGCGGCCCATGGCGACGCGCTGGCGCTGGCCGCCGGACAGGGCCTTCGGTTTGCGGTCGAGGTACTCCTCGAGACCGAGCAGCTTGGCGGCTTCGAGCACGCGCTTGGCCCGCTCGTCCTTGTGGATGCCCTGCATCTTGAGCGCGAAGCCCATGTTGTCGGCGACCGACATATGCGGGTAGAGCGCGTAGTTCTGGAACACCATCGCGATGTCGCGTTCCTTCGGCGGGGCGTTGGTCACGTCGCGGTCGCCGATGTAGATGGAGCCCTCGTTCACCTCTTCGAGGCCGGCCAGCATCCGCAGCGCCGTCGACTTGCCGGAACCCGACGGCCCGACCAAAACCATGAACTCGCCGTCGGAGATGTCGAGGTCGAGCTTGTCCACCGCGGCGATGTCGGTGCCCGGGTAGACCCGGGTGGCTCCCTTGAACGAGACAGTTGCCATGTCGCGCTTCCTTTCCTTCGCCGGCAGGAACGTGCCGGACGATCCGTAGCAAAGGCCCCCAGGGTCTGGGTGTCTACCTAGGTGATGCATCACCAAAGCACTTGTTCCAACGGTTGAAGCCGGATTTACATTCCCGAGTGATGTAAACCACTTCATTGACAAGCGGATTTTTTACGTACAAACTTTTTTGTGTGATGAGAGACGTGATGCATCTGGAGCAGCTCGAACAGGCCGAGGCGCTGTTCAAGCCGCAGCGGATCGAGGTGCTGCGGCGGCTCGCCGAGCCGCACACCTGCGGTGAGGTGGCCGAGCAGCTCGGCCAGACACCGCAGCGCGTCTACTACCACGTCATGCGCCTCGTCGACGCCGGCTTGGTCACGCTCGTCGAGGAGCGCAAGGTGCGTGGCGTCCACGAGGGCATCTACCAGGCGACCGCCCGCTCGTACTGGCTGTCGCCGAAGCTCGTCGGCCGGATCGGCGGCCTGCGCCGGGCTCAGGACGAGCTGAGCCTCGGCTACCTGCTGGACCTGATGGAAGAGGTCCAGACCGACATCGCCGCGCTGGACCGGACAGCTCCGGAGCTGCCGTCCGTCGGGGTGTCCGGTGAGATCCGGGTCCCGCCCGAACGGCGGCGGGAGTTCTTCCAGGACCTGCAGAGCACGCTGCAAGACCTCTTCTCGCGCTACGGCGGCGCCGAGGGCGACGCCTTCAAGCTGGCCGTGGCCTGCTACCCCAAGGGAGACCAAGATCATGACTGAACCGCTCATCCTGCAAGTCCGCGCCAAGGCCGGCATCGACGAGGTCCGGCAGGCGCTGACCGACCCCAAGGCCCTGAACCTCTGGCTCGGCGAGCACTCGACCGTCGACCTGCCCGGTACCTTCGAGTTCTGGGGCCGCTACATCCCCGAGGGCGACGCGCCGCACCAGCGAGTGCTCGCGTACGACGGCCAGACGCTGAAGCTGGCCTGGTTCCTCGGCGGCGAGGAAACCACCACCGAGATCACCTTGACCCCCGAGGGCGACGACTCCACGGTCGTCAAGCTCGAGCAGAGCCACTTCGACTTCGCCGACGCGATCAGCGGGGCGAACATCCGCGGCGTACTGCAGACCTTCTGGTCGCTGGCGCTGGCCAACCTCGTCGACCACCTGGAGGGCCGCGAGCTCACCACGCGCCCGGACTTCACGTCGTCGACCTTCGAGGGTGAGGCGCTGATCGACGCGCCGATCGCCCAGGTGTACTCGGCGCTGACCGAGCCGGCGAAGGCGTCAGCGTGGTTCGGCTACCCGGTCGACATCGATCTGCGCAAGGGTGGCCGGTTCGCGATGGGCGGCTTCGACGCCGGGCCTGGCGTGGAGATCGTCGACCTGGTCGAGGGCCGGAAGATGTCGATGGACTGGGGTCCGGCCGGCATCAGTACCTGGGAGCTGGCCGACTCCGGTGGGAAGACGCGACTGACCTTCGTGATGAGCGGGTTCGACGAGGGCAACCCGCCGTACGGCGCCTGGCTCGGTTGGCTCAGCGGTGTTGCGTCGCTGCGTCGCTTCAACGAGCAGAAGGACTGGCAGTCGATCTGGGTTGCCTAGAAGTACGGTCCAGCTGACCGGACCGAGTCGGTGAGGAGATCGAGCAGGGCGGTCACCGCTCTGCTCGGTCTCCTGCTGCCCGTCGTGACCACGGACAACGTCCAGGTCAGGTCGGTGCCGGCGATGGGCTTCTCGACGACGCCTGGTGCGTTGGCCGGCTCCAGCTCAGGTACGACGGCAACACCGAGGCCGACGCGAACGTATTCGGGGATCGTCGTGAGTTCCGGCACCTCGACCTGGACTCGCCGTGGGATGCCGGCGTTCTCGAAGGCCCGGTCGACCGTGCTGCGGTTGCCGAATCCGCGCGGCATGTCGACGAACCGTTCGCCGATGAGCTCTTCGAGCCGGACCGCCGGCTCGTCGGCGAGTGGATGCGACGACGGCAGCAGTACGACGAAGGGCACCGTGGCGAGTTCGCGGACCTCGAGTCCGGGCAGTTCCGATCTGGCCTGGCCAACGAGCGCCACATCCATCCGGCCGTGCCGGATGTCGTCCGACAGCCCGCTCGAACCGGTCGGCGAGGTGGCCACCTGTACGTCGACCAGCGGGTACGTCCGGTGGAACGCCCCGAGCAGCTCAGCCAGATTGACCAGGTTCAGCCGTGCCAGCGTGCCGATCCGGATGTTGCCGCGCAGTCCGGCAGACGCCTCCTCGACCGCGGCCCGCGCCCGGTCCAGGGCCTCCAACGCAGCCTTTGCCTCCGGCAACAAAGCTTGACCGGCCGCGGACAGCGCCACCCGCCGGGTCGACCGGTCGAACAGCGTCGTCTTCAAGTCCTTCTCCAGCGCGTGAATGGCGGCCGACACGCTGGACTGGACCGTGAACAGCCGCCGCGCCGCCCGGGTGAAGCTCAGCTCCTCGGCGACCGCGACGAAGTACTCGAGCTGTCGGCTGTCCATGTCCTCTCTTCCCCGGTGCGTTTCGGCGTACCGCTCCTGCTGAATTATCGATGCTCTCGATAAGAGCTTGCAAGAACTTTCGTTTCTCTCGATAGATGATGTGAGCCACTCTGGATGTATGTCCAGCTTGACTGCCCAGCACGCGTCGGCCTCGCGCATCCGGTTCGCCCATGGCCCGGGCTTCTGGGTGATCGCCGCGGCCTTCCTGACCACGATGGCGTTCTCCACGGTGCCGACGCCGCTCTATGCGATCTACCAGCATCGCGACGGGTTCCCGACGTACGTGATCACCGTCATCTTCGCGAGCTACGCGGTCGGCGTGATGGCCTCGCTGTACCTCGCCGGCCACGTCAGCGACTGGCTCGGCCGAAAGCGAGTCGCGCTGGTCGCCGTACTCGCGGAGGCGTTGTCGGCGGTCGTGTTCCTGCTCTGGCAGGACGTGCCCGGTCTGTTGATCGCGCGCTTCATCTGTGGGATCGGGATCGGTGTGTTGACCGCGACCGCGACGGCGCACCTGTCCGAGCTGCGGCAGATCGCGCGTCCCAGTGAGGATCCGAGCCGGTCCGCGCTGACCTCGAGCACTGTGAACCTCGGCGGGCTCGCGTTCGGTCCGCTGGTGGGTGGTCTGCTTGCGCAGTACGTCGGGTCGCCACTGGAGCGCCCGTACGAGATCTTCCTGGTGTTGCTGCTACTCAGTGCGCTGGGGATCGCGCTGGTGCCGGAGACGGTGGAGCGGTGGGAGGAGCGGCCCGCGTATCGGCCGCAGCGGGTCGCGTTGCCGTCGTCGGCGAAGCCGCTGTTCTTCGCGTCGGCGATTGGTGCGTTCGCGGCGTTTGCGATCTTTGGGCTGTTCACCTCGCTGGCACCGACGTTCTTGGCCGGGACGCTGCACCACACCTCGCGGGTGCTTGCTGGTGTGGTGACGTTCGCCGTCTTCATCGCGGGCGCCGGCAGTCAGGTCGTCTTCGTCCGGCTTACCCGCCGGCACCAGCTCCGTCTTGGTCTGGTCGCGATGTCGGTGGGGCTGGTCGGGGTTGCTCTCGGCGGACTACTTCCGAGCCTGGGGATCTTCGTCGTTGGCGGTGTGGTCGCCGGCGTCGGTGTTGGCCTGGTCTTCCGCGGCGCCGTAGCCACTGCCGCCTCGCTGGCTGACCCGTCCTCCCGCGGTGAGGTGCTGGCCGCGCTCTTCCTGATCGCGTACGCCGGCCTCGCGATCCCCGTCCTGTTGATCGGTCTCGGCATCGCACTGCTCCCCGCGGACGTCGCCCTGCTCGTCTTCTCCGCTCTGATCCTCCTGCTGGTCAACGCCGCAGTCCTCCGCATGCTCGCCGCCCACAAGTAGTCCCCCGCGGGTAGCCCCCTCGCGGCCCGCTACGCACGCTCCTGTCGTCGCGTGCTGCGCGGGCCGCCCCACCCACCCGTCTTCACGCGGCTACGCCGCTTCTTTCACGCGGCTGCGCCGCTTCATCGACCGCGGTCGTGGACTGTTCGTCGTACGGGACTGTGGTGGGCGATGGAGGTGGTAGTCCCTCGCGGCCTGCTGCGCGCGCTCCTGTCGTCGCGTGCTGCGCGGGCCGCCCCACCCACCCGTGTTCACGCGGCTACGCCGCTTCCTTCGCGCGGCTGGGCCGCTTCATCGACCACGGTGGTGGGACTGCTAGCCGTACGGGGGATTGTGGTGGCGGGGGAGGTGGTGCCGTCACCGACTGCCCGTCGTACACGGGACCGTGGGGGACGCGGAAGGTGGTGATCACTCGCGCCCGCCCGTCGTACATGGATCAACCCGCGGTGGTATCGGTGCTGTCCTATCGTGCGGGGATGACTGTTGTGGGGTGGTTCGAGGACGACTATTACCTGCCGGAGGACGGGATTCTCGTTGTGCGGGACTCGAAGGCGGGATTCGGTGAGGACGAGATGTCCGCGAATGACGCGCATCCGTGCGGGACCGTCGTCCGCTCGGGGCAGGGATGGCTGTACGTGTCGGGCGGCGATGGGCCGTGTGTGGTGCGGCTGCAGATGCTCGACGGAGAACCGGACAACGGCGACGTGGACGACTGGGCCGATGTGGTCGAGGTTCCGTACCGGAGCCTTGCCGGCGACGTCGAGTTGGCGCTGCTCACGACCGGTTCGGGAGACGAAGACCTCCACCTTGGTGAGCCGGACCTTTATCGCGTTCGGGTTGCGCATCGTCCGCTGCCGGTGACTCCCCGGGTGGCAATGGAGGACGACGACGAGGATGAGCGCCTGCAACCCACCGACCTGTGGCAGTTGGACTTCTGGCCCGTCACCGGCGCACCCGAGCCGCCACGCTGGGTGCGGCGGCTGAGACCGGCCGTCCGGTCGGCCGATCCTGGCTGGTCCTGGGTGCTCGGGTTCCAGGCGATGGAGATCGCCGACCTTGTGCGATGGGTCAAACCCAGTGAAGGCCTGACGATCGAAGACCTGCGGACGTGGGGGATCGACCACTACCGCGGGGAGGCGTGGCTCGACCAACCACTCCGTATGACAGGAACGCGGGACGCCTATCCGAGCCTGGCGGAGATCGCCGCTCAGGTCGGCGTCGCAGGACCCGCGTCGAGACGCGAGATGCTGCCGCTGTTCGTTGCGCTCGGCTACCTGGCCTTCGATGGTGTCCGGTACGTCGGGGTCGAGCGACCGCCCATGGCGCAGCAGGTCCTGGAACTCTCCGCCGAAGGGGTGGCCTCCCTCGAGGCCTACCAGGCGGCACAGCAGTTCACTGGCTACGCCGCGGATCTGGTGTCGGTGGCGTTGTGGGGTGGCATCGAGCAGAGTGTCGCGTCTCTTGCTGCCCGCACTTACGCCTCCGAAGACGACGTACGGGGGGCACTTCACTACGTCGAGGGGCGAGGGCTCCTGCGGATCGACCGTCAGCCGGGCGATCGGTTCACCCTCGTGCCCCTCGGCGGGCGGGCAGGCTGACAGGACGTCAGGAGGTGGTGAGGATGACGAGTTGTTGGGTTGCTCGGGTCATTGCGACGTAGCGGTCGACGGCTCCTTCGATGCCGTTGCCGAATGAGTCTGGGTTGATGAGGATGACCAGGTCGAACTCCAGGCCCTTCGACAGCTCCGGGGTGAGCGATCGGACGCGCGTGGTGCCCTCGAAGGAAGGGTCGCCGATGATGCAGGCGATGCCGTCGGCGTGGGCAGCCAGCCAGGTGTTGAGGATCGAGTCGAGGTCCGCGACGGAGCCGTGGATGACGGGGAGGTCGCTGGTGCGGATGGAGGTGGGGACGTTGGCATCCGGGAGTACGGCGCGGATGACGGGCTCGGCCTCGGTCATGATCTCGGTGGGCGTGCGGTAGTTGACGCTCAGGGAGGACAGGTTGATGCGGTCGAGGCCGACGCGGTCCAGGCGTTCCTGCCACGACTCGGTGAAGCCGTGCCGGGCCTGGGCGCGGTCGCCGACGATGGTGAAGCTTCGGGACGGGCAGCGGAGGAGAAGCATCTGCCACTCGGCGTCGGTCAGTTCCTGAGCCTCGTCGACCACGATGTGCGCGAACGGGCCGGCGAGCAGGTCCGGGTCCGCGGTGGGCAGCGCGGATTCGTCGATCAGGGCTTCCTGGATGTCCTTTCCGCGCAGCATCGGCACCCAGCCTTCGTTGTCGTCATCGGCCTCGAGGATGTGGTCGATAACGCCGGCCATGCGTTCGCGTTCGGCAGCTGCGGCGGCCTTCTGGCGACGCTTCCGTCGGGACGACTCCGGGTCGCCGAGTCGCTGCCTTGCCGCGTCCAGGAGCGGCAGGTCAGACACCGTCCACGCGTCAGGGTCCTTGCGCTGCAGCTTCTTGACCTCCTCCGGGGTGAGCCAAGGAGCGCACATGCGCAGGTACGCCGGAACCGTCCAGAGGTCTCCGACGAGGTCGGTCGGTTCGATCAGCGGCCAGGCTTTGTTGAAGGTGGTGACCAGTGTGTCGTTCTGCTGCAGCGATCGGCGCAGCATCTCCTCCGAGATGTCCTCGTCCTCGTACTCCTCGGCGTGCTTGTCCACGAGGATCGTGAGCAGCTCGTCCCAGACCAGGTCGCGCGCGTCGTTGTGCGGCGTACCCGAGTCTGCTGCTCCAAACGCATCGGTCCAGTCGGCGGGGCTGAGCCGGATGTCGGACCAGTGGGTCTGGACGATCATCCCCTTGGTGGGCACTTCCTCATAGAGCCGTACGGCGGGCTCGATCGCCCCCACCATGTCCGCGGAGGCCTTCAACCGGGCCACCTCAGGGTCGGACTCGACCGCTGCTGTGGATCCTTCGGGAAGGAGGTCCCGCAGGGTGCAGGTCTGCACGCCCTCCTCGCCGAGGCTGGGGAGTACGTCGGAAACGTAAGCCAGATAGGGCTGGTGCGGACCGACGAACAGTACGCCGCCTCGACGGTGACCCAGGCGTGGGTCGGAGTACAGGAGGTACGCCGTACGGTGCAGAGCGACCACCGTCTTCCCCGTACCCGGACCGCCGTCGACGACCAGCGCGCCCCGGGAACTCGCGCGAATGATCGCGTCCTGATCGGCCTGGATCGTGCCGAGTACGTCGCGCATCCGGGGCGATCGGTCGCTGCCCAGGCTGGCGATGAAGGCGGACTGGTCATCGAGCGACGCGGCGTGCCCCTCGAGACCATCGGGGGTGAACACCTCGTCCCAGTAGTCGTTGATCCGGCCGCGGGTCCAGCGATACCGGCGGCGGCTCGTCAGACCCATCGGGTTGGCGTGGGTCGCGCCGAAGAACGGCTCGGCCGCGGGTGAGCGCCAGTCGATCAGCAGCCGGCGACCTTCGCTGTCCGTGAGGCCGAGGCGTCCGACGTACACGGGCTCGGAGTCGTCCTCGGTCACCATGTGGCCGAGGCACAGGTCCAAACCGAACCGCCGCAGGGCGCGCAGGCGCGTGGTGAGCCGGTGGATCTCCAGGTCCCGGTCCAGCGCCTCCTGACCGCTGCCACCGGGCGCCTTGCGTGCGGCGTCGAGGCGGTCGGACAGGTCGGCGATCGTCTGCGCGAGACTCTCGCCGATGGCCGCGAAATGCTTCTCGTCGCCGGCGATCAACCTCGAGTCGGCCTTGGCAGCGAGGTTGTCGGGAAGGTCGAACGCACTGACATCCCCAGACGTTGACGACACAACTCGCACGTTCACAAACCCCCAAGTTTCAGCCAGTTTTGCTGTCAGCCGACGATTGTGAGCTATGAACCGGGGCTTGCGGCAAGTCCCCCGGTGCGCTATACGTTAGACATGGCAGGGAGATCTATCTCCTTGCCCTTTCTTTTGCCTGATGACGGGTGAGTCCAGTGGTCCGACCCGCGGAGTTGGAGCGGGACTTCGGCCTGAGCGTCGCCGTACTGCGACCGCATGCGGGTGGCTATGAGAGCGACTGCTGGGTGGCGGACGACGCGTGGTTCGTCAAGATGTGGAAGCAGCCGGGCAAGCCCAACGGACTCGAACTTCTGGGAGACCTGCAGGTCCGCGGGTGGCCGACGGTCGCGCCGATCCGGACCACGTCGGGGAAGCTCTACGCGGTTCTCCACGGTCGACCGTACGCCGTTTTCCCTTATATTCATGGCCGTACGGCGACTCACGACGACTGGCGCGTGACGGCGGAGGCGCTCAGGCAGGTGCATGAGCTCAGCGAACCGCCGGACCTTCCGCGGGTCACCGTGGACGAGCCCGAGATTCGTCAGTTGGCTCAACGGCTGGATCATCCGTGGATCGTGGACCGGCGCGACGAGGTGGCCGCGGCGATTCGGCGACTGGACGAGGTGATCGGGCGGGTGAGCGCCACGCCGGTTCGTGAGGTCGTCTGCCATCGCGATTTCGGCGCGCTCAACCTGATGCTGGACGAGGACGGCGAGGTCGCGGCCATCCTCGACTGGGAACAGGCCGTCATCGGACCACGCGAGTACGACGTCTGGATCGCCGCCGAAGGCAACCACCTCGAGTCGTTCCTCACCGAGTACGGCGCTCACGACCTGGAACTCCATCACCTCGAGTACGCCCTCCTGGCCCGCGGTCTCCGAGACATGGCCGCCCGCATCCTGGACGGCGTCGACCGCCCAGGCGTAGACACCTGGGGCTTCGACCGCATAGCCCGCCTCGACCGCGACCTGACCGTGTTCAGCTCCTACTGCCGCCCGGCCGACGACCCGCACTAGGAGTCCTTAAGATGCGCTCATGGGTGTGACGGTGAAGGTTGGGGAGCAGGACGCTTATCTGGCGCGGGTGGGCCGGGCCGGGATGTTGTTGCTGCCGATGATCACGGGGATCGGGGAGCAGGTCCGGGTCTGGGCAGATGAGCTGGCGGGGGAGGGAATCACGGCGCTGGTGTGGGATCCGTTCAAGGGGCGGAGTACGGACAACTCGACGCGCGAGGAGCTCAGTGCGTTGCTGCGGGAGATGGATGACGACACCGCGTTGGCCGAGCAGACCGAGTTGCTCGACTACCTGACCGGCGAGCTCGGGTGCGCCAAGTCCGGAGTGATCGGGTGGTGCCTGGGTGGGCGGTTCGCGTTCCTGCTCGGCGCCCGGGACCAGCGAGTCGCGAGTGTCGTCGCGTTCCACCCGACCGTGCCGTCCAAGCTCCCACCGCATCACACGTACGACGCGATCGCCGAGGCCGGCGCGATCACAGCGCCGGTGCTGGTGAGCTACCCGAGCGCGGACACCGCCGTACCGAATGCCGACTTCGAAGCGCTGCAGACCGTCCTGCAGTCACGGACGACCGGCGCCACGTTCACGCAGTACTTCCCCGGGGCCGATCACGGTTTCTCCGACAAGTCGCGTCAGGACAAGGACGTCAACGCCAACGCATACCGTCTGGCGTGGCCGCAGGCGCTCGCGTTCATGAGGGCGACAGTCACCTAGCGGTCAGGCGGCGCGGCGATGCGCGGTGGGCGTGGTGCCGCGCACTCGCTTGAAGGCAACGCTCAACGCGAACGCGTTCGCGTACCCAACTCGCCGGGCGATCGTCTCGACGGTGTCCCTGGTCGCGCGCAGTTGATCCGCGGCCAGGGTGATCCGCCACCCGGTGAGGTAGCTCATCGGCGCCTCGCCCACCAGCGCGGTGAACCGACGGGCCAGCGATGCGCGCGAAACCCCCACCCGATCCGCCAGTTCGGCGACGTTCCACGGGTAGGCCGGATCCTCGTGCAGCAACCGTAATGCCGTGCCGGCGACGGGATCGGTCTGCGCCTGGTACCACCCCGGCGCGTGCGACTCCGGCCGCGCGAACCACGCCCGCAACGTGGTGATCAGAGCAAGGTCCAGCCATCGATCCAGCACACTCTGCTGCCCCGCCGCATCCCGCTGGATCTCGCCGATCACCATGTCCGTCACCGGGCCTGCGACTTCCGCCGCCGGTACGACGAGCACCGGCGGAAGCGCCGTCACGAGCCGCCGGCTGACGTCACCGGCCACCTGATAGGTGCCGCTGGCAACCATCACTTCTCCGGGCGCACGACTGCCGTACGTGCGCACCCCGAGCCGGGCCGAGTAGTCGACTGGTGCCCCAGGCAACGGTTCGCACACGCCGCCCGGGTGGATCCGCAACTGCGGCGCGGTCTCGACACTGTCCCCGACCACGTACGGCGCAGGCCCGGTGAAGATCGCGACATCGCCCTGGTCCATCCGCAGCGGCTCGATGCCGTCGCGGGTCACCCAGCCCGACCCGCGAACGAGCGTCGCCAGCGCGAGCGGTGCCTCGTCGCGGATCTCGATCGCCCACGGGGGATCCATGATCGTCAGGTTGAACACCCCGTCACGGGCGCGGGTCCCGGCCAAGAGGTCGTCGAGCACGTCCATGCTCCGATCTTAACCCGGTTGAGCGTCACAGACATTGAATTGCGTCGAACAGCCATGGTTTGTCTCACCGATCCTCGATGAACTGGAGCCATGACAACAACACCGATTCTGATCCTGAGTGGTAAGGGCAAGACCGGCCGCCGGGTGGCGGCGCAGCTCGACGCACGGGGCGTCCCGTACCGGCTGGCATCCCGGTCCAGCGAGCAGCGCTTCGACTGGTACGACGACAGCACCTGGTCGGCCACGATTGCCGGCGCGGACACGGCGTACCTGGCGCCCCCGGTCGGGCCGACCGGACTCGCGCAGGCCGGCCGGTTCATCCAGCAAGCGGCCGCCGAAGGTCTGCGCCGGGTGGTCCTGCTGTCCGGCCGCGGCGTCGGCAGCCCCGGACGCGACTTCGCCGTGTACGACGGCCAACTCGACCTGGAGCACGCGGTCAAGGCGAGTGGCGCGGACTGGACCATCGTCCAGCCGGCGTGGTTCGCCCAGGGGTTCAGCGAGGACTTCCTGCGCTACCACGTGCTCGCCGGAGAGATCCGGCTGTCGGTCGGGACCGGAGCCGAGGCGTGGATCGACACCAACGACGTCGGCGATGTGATGACCGCGGCGCTGCTCGACGAGTCGTACACCGGCCAGGTCCTCGCGCTGTCCGGCCCGCGCGTACTCACCATGACCGAGGTCGCCGATGCGCTCACGACCGCGACCGGCCGACCGATCACGTACGTCGACCTTGATCCCGAGAAGCACGTCGCCGAACTGATCGAGCAAGGCCTCACCCCCGAGGACGCCGAGGCCGTCCGCGATCTGTTCGCGGTCATCCGCAACCACCGCTCGGAGTACGTCTCCGACGGCGTCCAGCAGGTCCTCGGCCGCCCGCCCCGCGACTTCACGGATTGGGCCCGCGACACCGCGACGACCGGGATCTGGGCAACTGAGTAGGGCGGACGCCCAGCACTCATCAATCGACGCATCGCGGGTCGTCGCGCGCTCAGCCGTCACGTCCGAGGACGATTGTGGAGTGGTGGAGATCCGCCTCCCCGCCCACCTGAAGGCGGGGAGGCGGATCGCCGTCAGCGGTGCAGGGAGGTCCACTCGTCGTGGGTGAGCTCCTGCAGTTCCGAAGCCGGCGTCTTGGACTGGACGGTGCTGCCCTGGCCGACGGCGCCGCCGCCGAAGACGAGGCTCGCCCAGTTGTTCTGCGCGGTCAGCGAGGACGTGGCGTTGTCGTCGTTGATGTCCGCCGCGGTGGTGTCCACGGAGTCGCCGTCACAGTTCCAGTCGATCGGGCCGCTGGCCGGGCCGGCCGTCGTCCGGGTCGATCCGTTCGGGCACTTCCAGCTGGTCCTGAAGGCGGACGCCGTACTGCCGAGGCCGGTCGACTCCCTCAGGCTGGCCTCGTTCAGGGCCGGCGGGGCGACGTTCGAGTAGCCCCAGTAGGTGCTGCCGTCGGCCTTGAGCACGCCGCCGAGCTGGAAGAAGTAGTTCATCACGCTCAGGTAGTTCGGCTTGTAGTTCAGGTTGTCGGTGCCGCCGTGCTTGAGGCCGATGTTGTGGCCGAGCTCGTGCACGAACGTGCCGACGTTGTAGTTGTCGGTCGCGTTCCAGCCGCACTTCGGGCCGATCGTGACGATGAACGTGTCGTTCGGGATGTTGAAGGCCTGGCCGCTGCTGCAGCCGCCGTCGTAGCTGTCTCCCCAGATCATGTAGTGGAAGACGGCCTTGCGGACCGTGGCGAAGTTGGCGGCCTTGATCGCCTTGGTCTGCGTCGCCGACGGGTTCAGGTCGGCGTCGTACGGCACCTGGTTGCCGCCACCGAGGTTGTACGCCGTGCCGCGGGCGGAGCCTGCGTCCAGGTGGATCTTGACGCCGGTGGTGCCGTCCGGGTTGCTGACCGGTGCGGTGGCGAAGACCTGCACGATCCGGTCGAGCGCGGCCGTACTGGCGAGCCGGCCGTCCATGTAATCCATCTCGACGAACAGGTCCTTCTTCGTCGGCGAGGCGCCCAGCGCGGGCAGGTTCACGTCGATGACGCCGTCACCGTTGGCGTCGTACCCGTTCGTCTCCCAGGTGTCGGGGAGCGAGTCGCCGTCGGTGTCGGTCGCAGCCGGTGCGGCGACGGTCCGGACTCCGTCGGCGGATGGAGGAACGGCCGCCACCGCGCTCGTGGTGGCGAGCGCGGCGACGGCCAAAGAACTCAGCATGGTCAGAAAGGCGGGGCGGGGCCTCATCAGATCTCCTTGGGGGCGGTGGGTGATCTGATCGCTACCGTAGGTGATCCGATGCAGGTTGGGCGGCTCAGAAGAGCCATTGGCCCAATTGGGTCAGGCGGCTGAGCGCAGCATCGCCCGGATGCCGACGGTCAGGCCGAGAGCGGCGGTCACGATCGCGGCGATCCAGCCCCACAGCACCGCGCTCGAGAGCGCATCACCGGAGAACAGCGTCCGCTCGGCGTCGACGACGTACGACAACGGGTTGAACTTGGCCGCGATCCGCATCCACTCCGGGCCGGTCTCCAGCGGCAGCAGCATGCCGGACAGGATCATCAGCGGGAACAGGAACGTCTGCTGAACCACCCAGAACATCCAGTCCTGCTTGCGCACCGCGATCGCCAGCGCGTAGCTGAACGAGCCCAGCCCGATCCCGAATACCGCCAGCAGTGCCAGCCCGACCAACGCACCACCGACGTGCAGGTCGAACGCGAACGGCGTCATCACCGCGATCACGATGATCGCCTGCCCGAACAGCGGCACCATCTCCTTCAGTGCGCGCCCGACCAGCAGGGACGACCGCGACAGCGGGGTGACGAGCATCCGTTCGTGGGCGCCGGTCTGGAACTCGAAGAGCAGGTTGGCGCCGGTGGTCGACGTACCGAAGAGCGTCGTCATCACCAGGATCGACGGGACGAACCACTGCCACACGCCGTCGCCGAACGAGCCGCCCATCGATCCGGACAGCAGCGGGCCGAACAGCGCGAGGAAGATCAGCGGCTGGATCATCCCGAACAGCAACGAGAACGGGTCACGCAGGACGGGCTTCAGTTCGCGTGTCATCACGATGCGGATGTCCCGCAAAAGGTTCCGCGACGGCTGGTCGGCGGCCGGAGCCTGCAGGTTTGCAACAGTCAGCGTGGTCATCAGGCTGCCTTTCCGTTCGAGTCTTCCCGCAGGCTGCGGCCGGTGAGGTTGAGGAACACGTCGTCGAGCGTCGGCCGGTGGACCTGCGCCGCCGCGACCGGTACGCCGTTCTGCTGAGCGACCGTGATCAGCTCGGGCAGCGCCGCCGGGCCGTCCGCGACCCGGACACTGAGCTCGTCGCCGACGGCAACCACTTCACGAGCCCCGGGCAACTTCTCCGCCAGCCTGGACAGATGTGCGAGGTTGCTAGGAGCAACAGTCAGGGCGATCCGATCCCCGGCCAGCTTGGCCTTCAACGCGTCGGCGGTGTCGTCCGCGATCACCTGACCGTGGTCGACGACCACCACCCGCTCGGCCATCGAGTCGGCCTCGTCCAGGTAGTGCGTGGTGAGCACGATCGTCATCGCGTACTGCTCGCGCATCCGCAGGATGTGATCCCACAGGTTCGCCCGGTTCTGCGGGTCGAGGCCGGTCGACGGCTCGTCCAGGAACAGCAATGACGGCGCGTGCACGAGCCCCATCGCGACATCCAGCCGCCGCCGCTGACCACCGGACAACTCCGACACCTTGCGCTGGGCAAGTTCCCTCAGCTCCAGCGACTCCAGGAGTTCGGACGTACGCCGCTTCGCCGCCCGCCGGTCGAGTCCGTAGATGACCCCCTGGCCGACCAGTTCGTCGGCCGCGCGCTGGTTGTGACCCGCGCCGTTGCCCTGGCCGACGTACCCGATCCGGCGGCGGACCTGGCTGGGCTGCGCGGTCACGTCGTACCCGGCGACCGTCGCCGTTCCCGACGTCGGGGTGATCAGGGTGGTGAGCATCCGCAGGGTGGTGGTCTTGCCGGCACCGTTCGGGCCGAGGACGGCGACGAGCTCACCGGGTTCGACGTCGAGGCTGATGCCGCGGACCGCGTGCACGGTCTCGGTACGGCTCACCACGAAGTCCCGGGTGAGCGCTCGGGTGCTGATCACGATGTCTCCTTCGGTCTTGGCTTGATGCCTCAGACATTTCCAGCAGAAGAGGACAGGTCTTGACCGTTACTCGTGGCAATCTGAAGTCATGTCCGAGACCTCAGCCCGACTGCTCTCGCTGCTGTCCCTGCTCCAGGCCCGCCGCGACTGGCCCGGCGCGCTGCTGGCCGAACGCCTCGAGGTCAGCCCGCGCACGGTCCGCCGCGACGTCGACCGGTTGCGCGACCTCGGTTATCCCGTGCGTGCGAGCAAGGGGCCGGACGGCGGCTACCGCCTCGATGCGGGGGCGGACCTGCCTCCGCTGCTGTTCGACGACGACCAGGCGATCGCCGTCGCGGTCGCCCTGCAAACCGCGACGACCACGGTCACCGGGATCGAGGAGGGCGCGTTGCGCGCGCTCGCCACGGTCCGCCAGGTGATGCCCGCGCGCCTGCGCCAACGGGTCGACGCGCTGCAGGTGACGACCGTCGATCGGTACGCCGACACCCGCCGTACGACGGTCGACTCGGACCAGCTGATCGCGATCGGGATGGCGGTCCGGGCCCGAGAGGTACTGCGGTTCGACTACAAGTCACCGGGTGCGTCGGAGGAGGAGTGGGTGCCGCCGCGGAAGGTGGAGCCGCATCACCTGGTGACCTGGGGTGGGCGATGGTACCTGGTCGCCTGGGACCTGGAGCGGAAGGACTGGCGGACGTTCCGGGTGGACCGGATGAATCCGAAGACGCCGACCGGTCCGCGCTTCACCCCGCGGGAGTTGCCGGCGCCCGACGTGGCGACGTACATCTCCAGCCGGTTCAAGACCGGGGACCAGTTGACCTGCCGGGGCGAAGCGATCCTGCAGGCGAAGGCGTCCGACATCGTCCAGTGGGCCGGTCGCGGCGCGATCGTCGAGGAGATCACCCCGACGAGTTGCCGCCTGATCCTGACCGCCTGGTCGTGGACCGGGCTGGCCGCGACCTTCGGGATGTTCGAGTGCGACCTGGAGTTCGTCGGGCCGCAGGAACTGAAGACCGCCGCCGCCCACCTCGCCGCCCGCTACCACGTGGCCGCGTCATGATCGCCGAACTGATCGTCGCCGACGTGATCGCTTGGCGCGCCTGGCTCGGCGAGCACCATCAGGAGCCCGACGGGATCTGGTTGGTCCTCGCGAAGAAGGACGTGACCACGCCGACGAGCCTCACCTACGACCAGGCGCTCGAGGAGGCGCTGTGCCACGGGTGGATCGACGGTCAGCGCCGGAGCCGGGACGAGCAGACGTTCATCCAGCGCTACACGCCGCGACGCTCGCGCAGCATGTGGTCGCAGCGGAACGTCGAGATCGTCGCGCGACTGGCACGCGAAGGCCGGATGCTCGCGGCCGGTCACTCCGAGGTCGAGCGGGCCAAGGCGGACGGACGCTGGGACAAGGCGTACGGCGGCTCGGCCAGTCGTGAGGTCCCGGCAGACCTGGCCGAGGCGCTCGCCGCCGAACCGCGGGCGCAGGCCATGTTCGAGATCCTCACCAGCGCCAACCGATTTGCGGTGATACACCGGGTGACCAGCGTGAAGCGGCCGGAGACCAGAGCCAAACGGATCGCACAGTTCGTCGAGCAGTTGGCTCGCGGCGAGACGATCTACCCGCAGAAGCGCACGCTCTGATCAGTACAGCAACGGGTTGAAGGGTGAGGAGACGGTTTCGCCGGGCTGGTTGCCGGGCATCCAGGCGGCGAGGTCGGCCTCCTGGAAGCGGTTGGCCGGCGGGGCGATCTCCATCGCGGCGTCGACGTAGATGACCGTCATCACCCGGCGCGGTACGTCGGTCTGGTTCGCCGGAGCGTGGTGGAAGGTCCAGCCGAGGTGGTAGCTCACCTCGCCCAGTTCGTACGGCTCGGACACCTCCGGGAACTCCTGCTCGGCCAGCGCCTCCTGCAGGACCCGCTCGGACTCGTCGCTGATCGGCAGGTCCCGTCCGTGCTCGAAGACGTGGCTACCCGCGGCGAACGAGAGCGGACCCATCTCCATCGGCGTCTCCTGCAACGGCACCCAGACCGTCACACACCGGTCCGTCGCGAACGGCCAGTAGTACTGGTCCGCGTGCCACGGCGTGACGCCGCCACCGGACTCTTTGTACAGCGCCTGGTCGTGGTACAGCCGGACCGACGGGACGCCCAACAGTTGCGCCGCGATCCGCGCCAGCCGCGGTGACGACACGAACTCCAGCACCCGCTCGCTGTCCTGCCACAGGTTCATCACCTGCAGGAACGCCTTCCCGTAGGTGTCGCGCTCCTCCAGCGGCAGGTGCTGCGTGTTCAGCTCGATCACCTTGCCGGTGATCTCCGGCTCGTACGCCGCGATCGTGTCGGGACTGAGCACGTTCTTCAGCTTGACGAAGCCGTGCTCGGCGAAGTGCGCGATGTCGGACCGGCTGAGGGTGTAGTCGGTCTCGAGCTCTGGGCGGGTCAGAGTCATGGGACCTAAGCGTTCCGGTGTGCTTTATCGATGTAAAGATCAGTGATCAAATCTTTGCCCTATTAGTTAACTGATTCAGCCCGGTCGGCGAATCGCTCCAAAGCGGTGAGGACCAGATCTCGGGTGCTCTGCCCACTGGCGCCGTGACCCTCCTGCTCGACGAGGTGGAGCTCCGCGTCCGGCCACGCCTGAGCCATCCGCCAGGCGGTGTCCGGCGGGCTACTGATGTCGAGTCGGCCGTGAATCAGCACGCCGGGAATCCCGGTCAGCTTGCCCGCTTCACGGACCAGCACATCCTCGTCCAGCCATGCTGCGTGACCCCAGTAGTGGGTGACGAGCCGCGCCATCCGCAACCGGAAGACGGGATCGTCGTACCGGGAGTCGGGCCGCCAGTTCGGATGCGTGCGTACGTGCGTGTCCTCCCAGTCGCACCAGTCCCGCGCTGCCGTGTCCCGGATCGCGGGATCCGGATCGTGCAGCAGTCGGCTGTATGCGAGCGCGAGGTTCCCGTCTCGCTGGTCCTCCGGTACGCCGTCGCGGAAGCGCACCCATTCCTCGGGGAAGATCCGGCCCATGTCCCGGGTGATCCACTCGACCTCACGCCGGGTCGTATTCGTGACGCTGAACAGGACGATCTCCGAGATCGCGTCCGGGTGCTGCTCGGCGTACGCGAGACCCAGCGTCGCACCCCAGGACCCACCGAGCAGCAGCCACTTCTCGATCCCGAGCCGGCGCCGGAGTTGCTCGAGGTCCGCGATCAGGTGGGCGGTGGTGTTGGTGCTGAGGTCCACGTCCGGCTCGGCGGCGTCCGGCGTACTGCGGCCGCAGTTCCGCTGGTCCATCAGGACCACCTTGTACTTGGCGGGATCGAAGTACCGTCGCCACCACGAACCGGCGCCGGAACCCGGGCCGCCGTGGATCACGACCGCCGGCTTGCCGTCGGGGTTGCCGCAGACCTCCCAGTAGACGCGGTGTCCGTCGCCGGCATCGAGCATTCCGTGGTCGTAGGGCTCGGTCTCTGGATACATGCCGGGATTACAGCACCCCGGTGTAGGTCAGGGCGAAAGTGCCACAGGGGAAGAGGAACAGCGACGCCAGCACGATGATCCCCTTGAAGGACTGCGTCGGTCCGATCAGCTTGCGGTACGCCGCGATCAGCACCGGGACCATCACGACTTCCAGCGCCAGCATGCTTCTCGGGATGATCGTGTCCGTCGCGGCCAGGACCACCGAGAGTGCGGCGGCCGCGATCCAGGCGCCGTACCCGATCAGGTACGTCGTACGCGCGCCGAAACGGACCGCGATCGTGTCGTACCCGGCGGCGCGGTCGGCCTCCAGATCGGCGAGGGTGGTCGGGAGGTAGAGGCCCACCGCGGCAAGCGTGCCTTGCAGGCCCATCAGCCACGGGAAGTCGCTCAGGTCCGGGTTGATCGCGGCCCAGCCGGCCAGCGGTCCGAACGCGCCGAGGGCTAGGGCGTTCACCGCGACATCGAAGCCGGCGCGGGTCTTCAGTCGTACGGGCGGGACGCTGTACGCGTATCCGAGCAGGACGGCGAGGAGCACGCCGAGGGCGAACACGATGCCGACGTGCAGGCTCAGCCCGACGGCCGCGACCGCTGCCGCGAAGGCCAGGCGTTTCGCGGCGCGCAGGGTGATGCGGCCGTCGAGGAGCGGCGACTTCGCCTTGCGGGGGTTGAGGCGGTCGCTCGGCAGGTCGTACGCGTCGTTGACCGCGAGCACGGCCAGCCACACGAGCGGACCCATCACCACCGCGCCGACGATCAGCCGCGGCCACTCGTCCAGAGGCGGGATCAGCTCACGCGTGGCGAGCAGGATGCCCGTGTAGTACGGCACGATCGAAACAACCCAGAACGCCGGCCGCCCCACCGCCAGCACATCCCGAACCCGCGGTCCCGCAGCCCTCAGCCCCACCACCGTGGTCACACCACCACTGTCCTCCCGTGGAGCTCGCCCAGTCCTCCCTCCCGCGAGTGAACCCCCTCACTCTCCCGACTGACTGTGGTCTTCCCCACGATGGTGCTCGGGTCAGACGGCCACGTGGGCGACTGAACCCTTCTCCAGGGCGACCCAGACTGAGCCGTCTGTGGCGACGGCCAGGCCGTGGGGCTCGGCGCCTTCGCCCAGGTCGTACTGGGTGACGATGTTGCCGTGGGCATCCAAGTGCGTGAGGGCGGATACGCCCCACAGCGTGATCCAGCGGACGCCGTCCTCGGTCGCGACCACGGCGTGCGGCTTGGATCCGCTCGGCAGTGGGAACTCCTCGATCTTCCCGTCCGACGTGATCCGGCCGGCCCCGTCCGGTCCCACGCACAGCCCGTACGGCGCCCCGGTGATCGCGATCGCCGACACGGTTCCGTCGTACCCGATCCGCCCGAGGTGATCGTCGCCGTTGCGGGTGAACCAGACAGCGTCATCCGGCCCCGGCACGATCACACTCGGCCGAGACCCAGGCGCATCCACATCAAACTGCTGGTCGACGGCGCTGGACACCTTCGCGACCAGGCCGGTGTGAACGAGGGTTGTCCACACCGCGCCGCCGGCGACCGTAACGCCGCCCGCTCCGGCGTCCACCGCACCACCGTCTACCGCCGCTGGAAGACTGTCGCCGGTCTGCTCGTCGACCTGCTCCACGCCGGAATCGACGACACCTGGGAACCAGCGAACACCGGCGAACTCGAGGGTGACCTGATCAAGCTCAACCGCGAGGTCCACGCCGCCCTGACTGCGAGCCCATCGATCACCCAGGCCGTCATCGCCGCCTCCTTCCGTACGCCGGAAGCCGCCGAGGCCCTCACCCAGTTCTGGTCCGACCGCTACACCCGCAGCGAAGTCGTCGTACGCCGAGCCCTCGATCGCGGCGAGGTACCACCGGGAACCGACGCCCACCAGGTGGTGATGACCGCCACCGCCCCGCTCTATCACCAGCTCGTCCTGCTTCGGCGACCGATGCCTCGTGCAACCGCTGACCGCTACGCGAGAGCGGCCGCCGCAGGGGCGCGAGCGGGACTAGGGTCGTCTCACACCTGAGTTGAGGAGACTGTTTTGACTGGACGTCTGGTGAATGAGGTCGTACTGGTGACCGGGGCCGCGCGGGGGATCGGGCGAGCGGTTGCGGTGAAGGCCGCCGCGGAGGGGGCGGCGGTCGCGCTGGTCGACGTACTCGCGGATCAGTTGACCGCGACGACCGCGGAGATCGCCGAGTCCGGGGGCAAGGTGGCGGCCGCGGTCGGCGACATCACCGACGAGGTGTCGGTCCGGCAGGCGGTGGCGAAGCTGACCGACGACCTCGGCAAGCCGGTCACCGTGCTGGTCAACAACGCCGGCAAGAACGCGTACGCCGATGCGACCAAGATGTCCGTGGCCGAGTGGGACAGCGTGTTCAACGTCGACCTGAAGGGCGCCTGGCTGATGGCGCGCCAGGTGCTGCCGCCCATGATCGAGAACCGGCACGGCGCGATCGTCAACATCGCGTCGATCCACTCCAGCCTGACCACCGCCGGGATGTTCCCGTACGCCGCGGCCAAGTCCGGCCTGGTCGGGATGACCCGGTCGCTGGCCCTCGACGTGGCGCCGCACAACGTCCGCGTCAACGCGGTCAGCCCCGGTTACATCGGCACCGACCTGCTCGAAGAGTTCTTCGACACCATCCCTGGCGAACGCGAGAAGGCCCTCGGCGTCCACCCGCTCGGCCGGATCGGCACCCCGGAGAACGTCGCCGAGGTCGTCTGCTTCCTCGCCTCCGAAGCCGCCGCCTTCGTCACCGGCGCCAACTGGGCCGTAGACGGCGGCCTCGGCGTCCGCTACGCCTAGGCAGCGCGCGCACAGCCCCAGCGCTGACTCATCCCGGCGGGCCTGGTTTGTAGGCGCAGGCTGAGGTTAGGTCGCCTGGGTCGGTGGCGGGGGTGGTGGTTGGTTTGGTTGTTGTTCGGTGGGTTGGGGCGGTGGTGGGCGTGGTGCGGCGGGGTTTGGGGGTGGGGTTGAGGGCCTGCTGGACGAGGGTGCGCATGCCGGCGTAGTTGGGGTTGCGGCCGTTCGGGTAGTTCTTCTTCTTGTCGAGGTCGATGTTGGTGATCTTGGCGGTCTTGACCCGCTGGCCGAGGGTGACGAAGTCGCCGAGCAGGTTCTGCGGGATGTCGGTCTTGATCAGCTGCTCGCCGGCCTTGGCGATGGCCTGGTAGTTCGCGAGGACGTTCTGCGGCGTGGCGCGCTCGACGATCGCCTTGACCGTGCACCGCTGGCGGGCCTGCCGGGCGAGGTCCGCGGTCGGCACGTTGTACCGTCCGCGGGCGAACCACAGGGCGTCGGTGCCGTTCAGTTCCCGGTTCGGACCGGGCTGGAGGTACCGGCTCGCCGGGATCTTCTTGTCGTCGTTGCCGCCGACCGGGACGGGGTAGTTGATGTTCACCGTGATCCCGCCGAGGGCTTCCACCAGTTGCGCGAACCCGGCCAGGTTGATCTGCACGTAGTAGTGCAGCTTCAGCCCAAGCGCCTCGCCGACCGACAGCTTCAGTACGTCGGCGCCCTCGTTGTCCGACGGCCCGAGGATGCCGTGATGTTGCGCCGGGATCATCCGGTACATCGCATCGAGGTAGAAGTTCGGCTGTTCGACCGGACCGTTCGGATCCCAGAATCCGGTCGGGTAGATCTTGTGCAGCGGCGAGTCCTCCGGGAACGGCATCCGCATCCAGTTCCGGGTCAGCGAGATCAGCGCGGTGTCGCCGGTCTTCGTGTCGATGCTCGCGACCATCACCGAGTCGGTCCGGGTGCCTTGGCGGTCCTCGCCGTCGTCCGCGCCGAGCAGCAGCACGTTCAGGCGCGGCAACTGTTGCCAGACGTCCTTCTTCGGGTTGATCGTGGGCCGCGTCTGGCTCTTCGCCTTCTTCCCGGAGAACACGTTCTGGACCAGGCTCCGCTGTGCCATCAGCGTCTGCGCACCAGTCGCCGTACTGGCGGCCATCGCGAAGCACACCACCCCGATCACCAGCGAACCGAACATCCGCGAGCCCGGTCCGGCGGTGAGCGGCCGCAACATCTTGTACGACGTGACGAGTACGACGACCCACACGAGCGCGACCACGCCGAGTCCGACGACCATCCACAGCAGCAATCCGGGATCGAGGGCCCAGAGGATCACGTCGTCCCGGCGTCGCAGACCGACGTACGCCGCTGCGCCGTACAAGGCGATGCTGCACGTCGTCACCAGGGTCCCGAGCCAGGTCCGGCGGGCGATCAGGTACGCCGTACCCGGCAGGAGTGCACAGAGGACCGCGAGCGCCAGCGCGCCGACGGAGGTCCCCCGCCGAGGCCTGGCCCGACGGGCTCGACCGGGCGCGGCACGACGGGCTCTGCTGCTCGGGGACATGCGCTCCCTCATCGATCGACGACAGAAGAAGTGGACACGTCCCCGGTGCGTGTCCAGTTCCTTCGATTCACTGACGCGGCAAAAAGTTGGCATGATTTCGGCTGTGACCGACATTCAGGTACGCCGGGCCAAGCCGGACGATGCGGAAGCGCTGGTCAACCTTCGAGGTCTGATGGTCGCCGCGATGGGCGCCGACGTCGGCGGACCGGATGCTCCGTGGCGTTCGGCCGCCGTCGAGTGGTTCGCCGGGCAACTCGCGTCACCGGACACGTTCGCGGCGTACGTCGTGGACGACCCGGCGGCCGGTGTGGTCGCGGGCGCGGCGGGCAACGTGTACGTCCACCCGCCGGGTCCGAACGACCTGACCACGGTCCGCGGCCACGTGTACAACGTCAGCACCGAGCCGGACTTCAGGCGCCGCGGTCTGGCTCGCGCGTGCATGGTCGCGCTGATGGACTGGTTTCGGGATGAGACCGCCGTCGGCGTGGTCGAGCTGCATGCGACCGACGACGGCATCGACCTCTACCGTGCGCTCGGCTTCTCCGAGTCGCGCTACCCGACGCTGCGCTTCCGCCGAAGCTGACCCACCAGGGCGTCGCTCCTTCGTCCTCAAACTAACACGTATGTATCAAAACCAGCAGGTGGAAACCTGGTCTCCACGCGTGGGCGGAGAAGGGTTTGTGGGCACTGAGGCAAGTAGTCAGTGAGGACGCGCCCGCCTGGGCGCGGTGTGAGGAGCTCACCAGATGCGCCGCTGGACTGTAGTCAGGACGATCGGGTCGGCGATCGCGGTTGTGGTCGTGATCGGGGCGCTGTACCAGCTGCCCGCCAGCCCGTTCGCCCGCCACGGCTACCCGGATCGCCGCTCCGCGGAAACCGGCTCGGTCGGTACTACGTCAGGTGCTGTCCAGCAGAGGCGCGCCGACCCGGTGGAACGGTCGTCCTCCGCGCCGCCGGTGAAGCCGCAACCGGTGATCACCTATCCCGTGGCAGGGACCCGCTCGTACGCCGTTCTGCCCGGCAACCCGGCCGTGATCGGGCGCGCCGGGCGGCTGATGACGTTCCAGATCGCGATCGAGGGCGGGATCACCGGGATCGACCGAACCGGGTTCGCTCAGTTCGTGCGAGCGACGTACGGCGCGCCGCAGGGATGGGCCTCACACGGGCTGTGGCGGTTCCGGCAGGTCGGGCCGGGACAGGACCCGGACTTCACGCTGATGCTGGTCACGCCCGAGACGCGCGACTCCATCTGTGGCGCGGTGCCGGATCGCTACACCAGTTGCCGGATCGGCGATCGCGTCGTGCTCAACGTCGCCCGGTGGGCGCACGGCGTACCGAAGTACGGTGCGCCGCTCACGACGTACCGGCAGTACATGATCAACCACGAGACCGGGCACCGGCTCGGCCGCGGGCACGAGCTGTGCCCGGGGCCTGGCCGGCCGGCGCCGGTTATGCAGCAACAGACGCTCGGTCTGCACGGCTGTACGCCGTACGCGTGGCCGTATCTCGACGGCGTCCGCTACACCGGGCGCTTGGGTCAGTACGACGACCCGGTTCCTCAGTCCTGAATGATCGAGACGACGTTGCCCGCCGGGTCCTTGAACCACGCGATCAGCGGGCCCTCATCGCCGCCGCGGACGATGCCGAGCTCGTCGTGCTGGTCGCTGTACCGTTCGAAGGTGACGCCCCGCGCGATCAGCTCCCGCGCGGTCGCCTCGATGTCCGTGACCGGGAAGTTGAGGACCGTGTACTCCGCCGGCACGTGATTCTCCTTCGGATAAACCAGCACCGGGTTGCCCCCGGCGATGTTCAGCCGCAGCATCCCGTTGGCCTCACCAACATCCAGCCCAAGCGTCTGGCTGTAGAACGCCTTGGCCGCCGGGATGTCATCCACCGAAAACCCACTGAACGCCTTCGTGTCCTTGAACATCTGATGTCCTCCTCGCTTGCCTGACATCAGTTACGTCGACACCGCCGACGCGATTTCGACACTAGTTGTGCAGCGCGGCCTGCGGAATCGCCCGGTTGACGGCGGCGGCTACGGTGGCGGACTCGAGGCCGTCGGCGACGGTGTTGAGGAGGCGGACCAGAAGGGCGGCGTCGGTGGGGCCGAGGATGCCGGTGACGACGTCGAGGACGCGGACGGTCAGCCCGTCGAGCTGGGACAACCGGGCCTGACCCATCCCGGTGACCGTGAGCCGCGGCGTGGTCCGGACCATGCCGAGGGCTTCCAGGTCCGCGATCGCGAGCTCGGCCTCACCTGACGTGATGCCGACCTGGTCGGCCACCTCGTCCGGGGTGGTCCGGCCGTTGGAGATCGCGTTCAGCACCAGTGCGGCCGGCATCTTCATCCCGACCGCGTCCTGCAGACCGAGGATCAGTGGGTGAGCGTGGCCGCGAACGCGTTCGACCGCGTCCAGCAGCCGGAGCGCATCACCGACGTCCCCGATCAGCTGCTCGGTCTGCACGGCCTCGAGTCCGGACCGACCGCGCCGGTCAGGGGATTGAACGACCCCGCCGATCACCCGCTCGGGCACCGCCAGGGCCTTCGCCTCGACCACGGACCGAGGCTTGATTCCAGCGTCTTCGATGGTCACGCCTCCAGCGTACGGAGTGGTTCTGACAGCTCGGCGTGTCGTTCCTGAGGAAACCCTGTGAATCTGAAGACATCGATCATCTACCCTCGCGGACATGCAGCTGAGCGGGAAACGAGCACTGGTGATCGGTGGCGGTGGCGGCGGGATCGGCCGGGCGGTGACCGAGGCCTTCGGCAACGAAGGGGCGGCGGTCGTGGTCGCGGACCTCGACCCGAGCCGGGCCGAGGAGGCCGCCGAATCCGTGCGCAGGCAGGGCGGTACGGCGTACGCGGTGTCCGGCGACGTCCGTGTCGCGGCCGACGTCGAGGCGATGGTGGCCGGCGCGGTCGAGAAACTGGGCGGCCTCGACGTCCTGGTTACGGTGGTCGGCGGGCAGGTCGCGTTCGTACCCGCGGTCAAGCTGCACGAGATGGCCGACGAGGACTGGGACACCATCTACGAGGTCAACCTCCGCTACGTGGCGCGGGCGGTGCGCGCGGTGCTCCGCGTTTTCCTGGAGCAGGGTGGCGGCGGCACGATCGTCAGCGTCGGCTCGGTCACCGGTTTCATGGCTGCGCCGAAACAAGCGGCGTACGGCGTGATGAAGGCCGGCCTGCTCAGCCTGGCGCGGACCGTGTCCGCCGAGTACGCCCGTGACGGCATCCGGATGAACGTCGCCGCGGCCGGCGCGATCGCGACCGCGGTGGCGAACGCGGCCGTAGCTGCCGACGTGGTCGAGGAGATCCCGCTCGGTCGCTTCGGCCGGTCCGAGGAGGTCGCCGGTGCGGTCGTCTACCTCGCCTCGGACGCCTCCGGCTACATCACCGGCCAGCAGGTCGTCCTGGACGGTGGCGTCTCCGTCCGCGGCCCGTTCGACGAGTAATCACGACAGTCGAAGACCTGCTCGAACAATTGGGGTCTGCCCGGTTCCGGAAAAGTTTGCCCGGAGGCGGACAAATCGCGATCGGGGCGTGACTTAGCGTCTCGGTCCTCCGTTGGACCTGACGTGACGGTGAACACACGGCGCACCGACACCGCGCTCGCTCCGCGTCCCAGGCCGACCATTTCGAAAGACAGCCAGGAGGACCTGTGACAACCGCCACCGCCACCCAGACGTCCGAGCGCCGACGCGTCCGAGTCTGGTTCGGTGAGCACGTGATCGCCGACTACAACGCCGAGCCGGCGTTGGCCGAGCGGTACGCACACGCCATGAGCCGTCGGTTCGCCGGACTTCGGGTCACCAACGACCCGATGCCCGCCGTCGACCGGCTCCCCGACCCCCTGCCCGGCGAGCGCATGTGGGACGTAGCACCCCGCTGAGAAGAGCCCCCGGTCCCTTTCGCGTTCCGTTTCTCACCAGACAACCCACCCGGAACACGGCAAACGGGTCGAGAACCTCACCTCGATCACCTAAAGGCACCGGTCTAGTGCTCCTCGCCGGGTGTGCTTCGGCACCAGTGGCGCCCAGGCACGCACCTCGCGGCACTGGAGAGACATCCACGATGCTCCGCATCGAGGACGTCTCTCCAGCACCCCGATGCACGCACCTGGACGCCACTGGCACTCGAACCACACCCGGCGAGGAGCACGGGCGGCAAGCGAGTCTTGGGCAGTCTGCCCCTCGCTTGCCGCCAGTTCTCTGCAGTCAATGCGCCTGACAAAACTGAAAACGTCTCACCGTCCGCACCGGGTGCCCAAGTCCGGTGCGGACGTTTTCTTTACAGGTTCGCGTAGTACTCCGGCTTCATCTGGATGAGCTGGACGTAGTTGCCGTCCGGGTCGATCAGCGTGGCGAACCAGCCGACGCCGCGGTCCTCCGGGTGCACCAGCCACTCGACGTCCAGCGTGCGCAGGTGGGCGGCGGTCGCCTCGATGTCCTCGACGGCGAAGTTCACGATGAAGCGGCCGGGCTCGACGGTCTTGGTGGTGACGTCGTCGCGCTGCTCGATGACCAGGCCGAAGCCGCCGAGGTTCAGGTTCCCGTACCCGTCGACCTCAGCGTGGAAGCCGTCGCGGTACCACGCCTTCAACCGCTCCGGGTCGGTACTGCCGAGCAACATGCTGTTCAGAACGGGTCGAGCCACGATCTCTCCTCAGTCCACCGAGCTGCCGATCAGCTCACACACCCTGTACGTCGGAGCCCGCTCAGCCCTCTCGACATCCGGCGACGAACTCCTCCACGATCGGGCCGAGCACCCCGGGGTCGACGTCGTGCGGCTGACCGTCCATCGTCAGCCGCCGCCCGCGCGGCAGGAGGCCCGCCACGACCTGCGCGGTGTTGCGCCTCCACTCCCGGCTCTCCCCGCCGTCGATCACCAGCGCCGGCACGGTGATCGCGCTCGCCCAGTGATCCGGAATGCTGAAGTCGCCCATCAGCAGGACGTCGTACGCGAGCGTCGGCGCCAGCGCCTCCAGCTCCTTCCACAGCGGAGCCGTTCGCATCGGCGCGACCACCTCGGCCGGCATCTCCACGGCCGTGACCAGGAACAGCTCGGTCGCATCGCCGTACCGGTCCTGCCCGACCAGCTCCTGCAGCCGCTCCGCCAGGTCCAGCGGCACGGATCGCGTGTCGTCGATGATGAACGGCGGCTCGATCAGCAGCAGCCCGCGGATCGGCACACGCCGCGCGGCCGCCTCCGCTGCGAACACGGCACCCGTCGAAACCCCCAGCGCATACGCCGAACCGCCCACCAGCTCGACCACCGCCGCGAGATCCTCCAGCTCACGCTCGACCGCCCACGGCTGCACGTCACCACTGTCACCACGCCCACGCCGGTCGTACGTCGCCACCGTGAACCCGCCCGCCAGTCGCTTCGCCAGCGGGATGAACGTACGCCGGTCGTTCAACGCCCCACCGACGAGCACGATCGCCGGCCCGCTGTCGCCGTACACCTCGACGACGATCGGCGTACCGTCCGCCGACAGCACGGTCTCGACTCGCGGCCTCATTGCCGTCGGCAACGACCGCTGTGACGTGGCCGGGCCGTACAGACCGCCCAGGTAGGCGAACAGCTCGCTGTGCCCGTAGAGCCGCGGCTCGGTGTGCTGCGCCAGGCCCTCGAAGTAGCGCTCGTATCGCCGCCGCACGATCTCGACCTCGTCCGCCTCCTCCAGCCGCTGCAGGCAGAACGCGCGGACTGTTTCGAGCAGCCGATACCGCGATCCCGAGGTCCCGTCGACGCGGACCACGAGGGAACGATCGACCAACCTGCTCAGCAGTTCCGCGACGTCGGCCACCGGTACGTCGTCACCCGTGCAGACAGCCTCGGCCGCGGCGAGCGTGCACCCGCCGGGATGTGGAGCGAGCCGGCGCAGTACCGCTTGCTCGCGATTGCCGAGGAGATCCCAGCTCCACTCGACCATCGACGACAAGGTCTGCTGGCGATCCGGCAGACCGCGCTGCCGGTACCGATCGTCGAACCGGTCGGCCAGGTCGCGAACATCCATTGCACCCACCCGGCTCGCGGCCAGCTCCAACGCGAGCGGCAGCCCGTCCAGCCGCTCGCACAGAGCCACCACCGCGGCGGTGTTGTCGCCAGTGAGCCGGAAGCGTGGATCGGCGGCCGACGCGCGGGCGACGAAGAGCTGCACTGCCGTGCTGTCGGCCGGGTCGCTCCCGGCCACCGGGAGGTCAAGCGGCGGCACCGGGTAGCGGTGTTCGGCCGCGACGGAGAGCGGCTCCCGGCTGGTAGCGAGGATCCGCACACCGGGCAGCTCACGCAGCAACCGGTTCACCACCTGCGAGGCGGCCTCGATCACGTGCTCGCAGTTGTCGAGCACCACCAGCACGTCGGCGCCAGCCTCGACGGCGATGTCGACCAGGTCCGACACCGCGCCGGCGCCGGGTTCGATCGTGGCGTCGACCAGGTCCGACACCGCGTCCGCGTCGGCGCCCGGATCAAGAGTCGCCAGGTCGACCAGCCAAACCCCGTCGTCCGGAACGCGGCGGGCAGCCGCCAGCGCGAGGCTCGTTTTGCCCACGCCGCCCGGGCCGGTCAATGTCACCAGCCGCGATGTCTCGAGCTGCACCACCACCTCGTCCACCGCGGTGTCCCGGCCGATCAGCTCGGTCAGCGCGGCCGGCAGGTTGGTCCTACGCTGCGCCGACGCCGTTGGTTCCGACGTCAGGATCGTCTGATGTAGCGCAACCAGGTCGGCACCCGGATCCAGCCCGAGCTCCTCGCGCAACCGATCGCGCAGCGAGGCATAGCTCTCCAACGCCTCCGCCTGCCGACCGGCCTGATGCAACGCCTTCATCTGTACGGCGCGCAACCGCTGACGCAACGGGTTGCGGGCAACGAGCTCGGCCAGCTCCGCGACCAGTTCCTCGTGCTCACCCAGGACGAACCGGGCTTCGGCGTACGCCTCCTGCACCGCCAACCGTTCCTCGTCGAGCCGATCGATCGCAGCCCGGGCGAACGCGTCCGCCGCGACATCGCCGTACGCCGGACCGCGCCACACCGTCAGCGCGTCAGCCAGAGTCGCCGCACGCATCCGGGCATTGCCGGTCTGCCGGGCCCGAGCGGCCAGCGCACGGAAGCGCCCCGAGTCCATCGCCTCGGGCGCAACCGAGATCAGATACCCGGCCGGGCTCGTCTGGACCAGCTCACGGGCACCCGGCTCGGCGTCGTCGAGCGCGCGACGCAGCTGGGACACCCGAGTCTGCAAGGTCGCGGTCGGATTGACCGGGAGCTCATCACCCCACAAGTCGTCGATCAGCGTGGCCGCGCCCACCGGACGCCCGGCGTGCAACAGTAGATCGGCCAGCAACGCCCGTACCTTCCGATCCGGCAGCCGCACGGCCTGACCGTCATCGGTCCACGCGGCAACAGGTCCCAGTACGCCGAAACGCATGCGGGCAGCCTAAGTCCAAAGAGTTTCCAAAGGGGCCGATCGCAGGCTGGCCGGCATGACAACCAGTACGCAGCAATCGGCACCGTCACTCCTGCTCGCGGGCGCGCTCGCCGGCCCGCTGTACGTCGGCATCGGGACCGTCGAGGCGATCGTCCGCGACGGGTACGACATCCGCCGGCACTCCCTCAGCCTGCTCGCGAACGGCACCGGCGGCTGGATCCACTCCACGATGATGGTCGTCACCGGCCTGCTCACCGTCGTCGGCGCGCTCGCCCTCCGCGGCGGCGGACTCCAGTCGCGCTGGGCCTGGGGCGGCATTCTCGTGTACGGCGCCGGCGTGGCAGCCGCGGGACTGATGCGCGCCGACCCGGCCGACGGCTTCCCGATCGGTACGCCGCTCGGACTCCCGGAGACCGTTTCGTGGCACAGCTTCGGTCACGTCATCGCCGGGTTCATCGGCTTCATCGGCCTGATCGTCGCCTGCTTCGTCCTCGCCCGCAGGCTCGGTCGCGACAACGATCGCGCCTGGTCCCGCTTCTCGCTGATCACCGGCATCGTTTACGTCCTCAGCGTGGTCGGTCTGGGCGCCGGTGCCGGCACGACGGCCGGAAACCTGGGCTTCACCGTCGCCGTCATCCTGGGCTGGGCCTGGTTGACTCTGTTGATGATCCGCACCCGCACGGAGGAGATCCGATGAAGTTCACCGCCGAGCTCGAGTCCAGCGGCAAGAACACGGCCGGCTTCGTGGTTCCGGCCGACGTCGTCGAGGCCCTCGGCGGCGGCGCGCATCCCAAGGTCAGCGTCACCGTCAACGGGTACACGTTCCGTACCTCGATCGCCCGGATGGGCGGCCGGTTCATGCTCGGCTTCAGCGCGGAACGCCGTACCGAGGCCGGTGTCACCCCGGGCGAGGTGCTCGACGTCGAGGTGGAGCTCGACACGGCTCCGCGCGAGCTCGACGTTCCCAAGGAACTGACCGCGGCGCTGGCCGCGGACGCGAAGGCCAAGGAGTTCTGGGACACGCTGAGCTACAGCAAGCAGCAGTGGCACGTCCTGCAGGTGACGACGGCGAAGACCGACGCGACCCGGGACCGGCGGATCGAGAAGTCGGTCGGGATGTTGCGCGAGGGCAAGGCGCGCTGATGCGGTTCATCGCCGTACTCCGGACTGCCGAGGCGCACGGATTCCCGCCACCGGAGCTGGCGGAGGGAATCGCCGCTCTGGGAGCGGAGGCAGCACGCCGCGGGATCCTCATCGACACGGCCGGATTGTTGCCTGCTGCAACGGCTGTCCGCGTCGGAGTCTCCGCCGGCGAACTGACGGTCACCGACGGCCCGTTCGACGACCCCGCACCGCTCGGGGCCTACGCGGTGTACGACGTGGCCACCCGCGACGAGGTCGTCGACTGGACCAAGCGTTTCATGGACCTGCACCGCCGCACCTGGCCCGGCTGGGAAGGCGAATCCGAGATCCGCCAGGTCTTCGGCCCGGAGTTCTGAGACTCTACGGTTGCGGTATGGGGTGGTGGCCGGACGGGGTGATGACGGGACCGCTCCGGCCTGAGCACACGCCCGCCGCGGTCGAGGTGGCGAACGCGATCGCCACGGCCGACGACAGCGGCGCGTACGTCGTCCTCGACGACCTCGTCGAGTCCCTCAACGAGGCGGAGTCCTTGGGCCTCTGGCTGGACCGCCGACTCGCGGGGTACGGCCTCGTCTTTCCGCCGGACATCGTGGACGGGCAGCCGATCGTCGCGGTCAAGGGCGGGATCGACCCGGCCTTCCGGCGTCGCGGTCTCGGTGGTCCGCTCCTTGATTGGCAGCTGCGAACAGCGGGGGAGCACGCGGAGCTGGTCGACGTCGGGGTCGAGGCAGACAACGCCGGTGGCCTTGCCTTGGTCGCATCCCGCGGGTTCCGGCCGGTCCGCTACTACCGCGTGATGCAGCGCTGGTACGACGATCGACTGGTGCAGGTGCCGTCACCGCCCAACGGCTTCGCGATGATCGCTTTCGAGCCGTCGTACGACGAGCGGCTGCGGCTCGCGTACAACGAGATCTTCGCCGGCCAGTGGGGAGTCCTGCCCCATGACGAGGACCATTGGCGGACCTGGTTCACCGGTCACCGCGCCTTCCGGCCGGACCTGTCGAGGGTCGTGGTCGCCGGGGATCGGATCGCGGCGTTCGCGCTGGGCTACGAATTCACGGTCGACACCGAGCACACCGGCGTACGCGAACTCTGGATCGGCCAGGTCGGCGCCCGCCCGGAGTACCGGGGCCGCGGGCTGGCCCGGGCGGCCATGAGCGGCGTACTGCGGGCTGGTCAGGAGGCTGGGTTCGAGCGGTCCTCGCTCGGCGTCGACGCGGACAATCCCACGAGTGCCTCCCGGCTGTACGACTCCCTCGGTTTCGTGATCGTGTCGAGCCAGATCCAGCACCGGCTCTCCCTCGTACGGCGGAGTGCCGACGGGTGATGTCCGTCGCGGGAGCGAGGCCCGCGGCCGGTCGGTGAGTCAGACTGGGGCCGTGGGTGGACTCGAGCGGCTCGGCATCCCGGGCCCACGGACCGTGGACCGGGTGATCGATGTCGCCGTGGTGATCGCGGTCGCGATCGCGTCCTCGGTGCCGTTCCTCGACCGCGCTCCGGGTGAGATCACCGTGCTCGGCCTGCTGCTCAACCTCGGGACCGTGATCCCGCTGCTGTGGCGGCGCCGGTGGCCGTTCGGGGTGATGGTGGTCGTCGGTACGGCCGCGACCCTGGTCTCGCTCCACCACCGGCCGGGGCAGTACCTCCAGTACGGCGGTCTGGTCGCGATCTACTCGCTCGCGAGCCTCGGCCGGAAGCGGTGGCAGCGGATCGGGCTGCTCGTCCTCATCCTGGTCACGTTTCCGCCGGCGTCCTTGCTGCTGAAGCACAACGACCTGGCCGAGTTCATGTTCACCTTCCTGCTCCCGGTCGCCGCCTTCTTGGCCGGATCGCTCGAACGCAGCCACCGCGAGCACGCCTCGGCGCTGCGGGAGCGGGCGAACCAGCTCGAACGCGAGCGGGTCGCCGAGGCCGCCCGCGCCGCAGCCGAGGAGCGCGCCCGGGTGGCCCGCGACATGCACGACATCCTCGCCCACGCGGTGAGCCTGATGGTCGTTCAGGCCGAGGCCGGTCCGGTGGTCGTCCGCACCGACCCGGACCGGGCCGAGCGAGCCTTCGACGCGATCGCCGACGCGGGCCGGGACGCGATGGTGCAGCTCAGGCGGCTGCTCGGCGTACTCAAGGCGGGTGAGGACCGGGCACCGCAGCCCACGCTGGCGTCGCTGCCCGAGTTGGTGCGCGACGTGACCTTCGAGGAGACCGGCGTACGTCGTCCCGTGCCGCCGGACACCGAGGTCGCGGTCTACCGGATCGTCCAGGAGGCGTTGACGAACACCGTGAAACACGCCCGCGCGACGCAGGTCGCCGTACGCCTGAAGTGGTCGACGGACGAGGTGGAGCTGTCGATCACCGACGACGGCGTCGGGGGCGAGGCGGCGCCGGGTGGGCACGGGCTGGTCGGGATCCGGGAACGGGCCGCGGCTTGTGGAGGTACGGCGGAAGCCGGGCCGCTGAGCGGTGGTGGGTTCGAAGTAAGGGCCAGATTGCCTTGTCTAGAAGGGGTTTCATGATCCGGGTGGTACTGGCGGACGACCAGGAGCTGGTCCGCAGCGGGTTCGCGATGATCCTCGAGGCGCAACCCGATATCGAGGTCGTCGGCGAGGCGGCCGACGGCGCCGAGGCGGTCTCGTTGGTGCGCTCGCTGGCCCCGGACGTCGCTCTCCTCGACGTCCGGATGCCCCGCGTCGACGGGCTGGCCGCGGCCCGGACGATCTGCGCGAGCACCCCGGCGAAGGTGGTCATGCTCACCACCTTCGACTCCGACGACTACGTGTACGACGCTCTGTACGCCGGGGCGAGCGGGTTCCTGCTGAAGGACGTCCGGCGGGACGATCTGGTCCACGCCGTCCGCGTCGTCGTGGCCGGTGAGTCGTTGCTCGCACCCAGTGTCACGCGGCGCCTGATCGCCGACCTCACGCGCAACCGGCCGCGGACCACCCCGGCCGCGGCCCTCGACGTCTTGACCGGCCGCGAGCGGGAGACTCTCGTCCTGCTCGCGCGCGGTCTGTCGAACGCGGAGATCGCGACGGCCCTCACGGTCAGCGAACACACGGTCAAGACCCATGTCAGCAACACGCTGACCAAGCTCAACCTGCGTGACCGGGTCCAGGCCGTGATCGCGGCGTACGAGACCGGCCTCGTCACTCCCACGAACCAGTAGGTGCCGCAAGCTCCCTCTCGTCGGCGATGTGCGGCCGCGCGCAGTTGCCGAGGCTCGAGGTATGAAGAAACTCGGCATCACCGCCGGTGGCCTATTCGTTGCCTACGGCATCATCCGCCTGATCGACGGCGCGAACGGCGACCGCGGCCCTGGACTGGCCTGGACCAGCGGTCACCTCCTGTTCCTGGTAGGTCTGCTGCTGTTTGGCGCCATCCTCCTGCTCGCCCGGCGTACTCTCACCCGGCGCCGCTCACTCGCCACCGCGGCCGTGGTCGTCGGCCTCATCGGCGTCGCGGCCTTCGTCCGCGTCATCCTGACCGACCTGATCGTCGGCTTCCGCGCTGAGGACCACGCGGACATGTCGCGCGTCAGGCTCGAGTACGACGGTTGGCCGGGCCACCTGGCCATCTACGAGCCGCTCCAGGCGCTGGGCCCGATCCTGTTCCTGGCCGGCCTGCTGAGCCTCGCCGTACTCCTGACCCTCGAACACCACCTGACGATCTGGTCGCCGGTGCTCCTGCTGGCCGGCTTCATCGTGATCAGCGCACAGCTGGATCTGATGCCGCTGGGTGGAGCGATGCTCGGCGCGGCGTTCGCGATCAGCAGTACGACCGGCACCCGCGATCGACGCCGTATGAGCGCCGCGTCTTCGCGGTCAACGTGACCGGCGAAAGCCAGCCGCCGTCGTGCCAGCTGTTGAGGAACGCCTGCGGCGGCACGACACCACGCCGGATCCACCACTTACCCGCGGTCGTCGGCCAACTGATCGCAAAATGCAGATGCGGCGGGGTGACGCGAGCACTCCCGGTCTTCCCCGTCAGCCCAAGCGTCTGCCCAGCCCGCACGGCCACCCCAGGCCGGATCTCCGCCGCGATCGCTGACAAGTGCGATCCGTAGTACCGCACCCCATCAACTCCCACGACCGACACAGACAACCCACCCCGCTCGGCCCCCACGTTCGTCTTCGGATCCCACCGATCCACCCGCGTCACCTCGTCAACCCGCCCGTCCACCGGGGACACGAACTTGCATCCGGCCTTCGCAAAGATGTCCGACGCCGGGTAGTCGTGATGCTCCTGCGAAGCATCCGCCCGGCACCCCGCGATCGGGAACGTGTACCGCGGCGGAGCCTGGATCGTCGGGGTCGGAGTCGGTATCGGGCTCGCGGGCGGTGGCGGGCTCGGGGTCGGGCGCCGGGTCAGCGAGGCACTTGGCGTCGGAGACGGACTCGCGGGAGCCGGACCTGCCTGGTCGCCCTCGGTGGTCGCGCAACCGGTGACCGCGGCGAGTGCCACAGCCACCAGCCAGACCATCCGGGCCGAACGCATCGCCACAGCGTACGCCGAGCCGCTCCTGCGAACGGGTCGCACAAGGGCTGAATGGTTCATCGGGACAACACCTGGTGGTCATCAGAACGGGCGATGATCCCGGCGGATTTCCGCCGGCCAGGAGGACGCACACATGGGGCACTCGCACGACCACTCGCACGGTCATGGTCATGGGCATGGGCATGGTCACGGGCACAGTCATGGGGAGGACCATCACCACCCGAACGGCGAGCTGGACGCGTCGACGTTGGCGGCGTTGGACGAGTCGGTGCCGGACAGTGACTTGTCGCCGGCCGAGGTGACCCGGCGGGGGTTGTTGCGGTCGGCGGGCATCCTCGGAGGTACGGCGGCGCTCGCGGTCAGTGGCGCGCAGTTCGCGGCGGCGACCGCGCCGAAGGACGGGTTCGTGTTCAAGCACGGCAACCGCCCGAACGTCTGGCTGGCCGGCGACCACCACATCCACACCCAGCTCAGCTCCGACGGCATGTACCGGGTGATCGACCAGGCTCGGCACGCGGCGGCGTTCGGCCTGGACTGGCTGGTGATCACCGACCACGGCGGCGCGACGCATGCCCGGATCGGCGTCGACCTGGTCAACCCGCAGATCAAAGCGGCCCGCGCGGAGCTGCGCGACACGCTGATCTTCCAGGGACTGGAGTGGAACATCCCGGCCGCCGAGCACGGCACGGTCTTCGTCGCCCCGGGCAGCCGCGAGGTCGACGTACTCAAGCAGTTCGAGAACAGCTACGACGGCAGCGTGAACAACGCGGGCGCGAACTCGCCCGCCAACGAGGCGCTCGCGGTGTCCGGCATCCAGTGGCTCGGCCAGCAGGTCGACAAGCGCCGGGTCGCGGACGCGCTGTTCCTGGCCAACCACCCGGCTCGCAACGGCATCGACAGCCCGCACGAGATTCGCAACTGGCGCGACGCCGACCCGCGGATTGCGGTCGGGTTCGAGGGCGCGCCCGGCCACCAGGCCGGCGGTCTGCCGAAGGGGATCGGCGCGGGCGGCCCGCGCGGCCTCTACGGCAACGCGCCGAACCCGAACTCCTTCCCCGGCTACCCGGCCGAGAGCTACCGCACCTGGGGCGGCTTCGACTGGATGACGGCGACCGTCGGCGGCCTGTGGGACAGCCTGCTCGCTGAGGGCAAGCCGTGGTGGATCAGCGCCAACTCCGACTCGCACGTGAACTGGAACGAGACCTCCCGCCGCCCCGACGGCTCCTCCCAGGAGCAGTTCGACCGCGACGGCCGCTACATGGACCCGGTCTACGGCAACGCGGTCAACTCGACCGCGAGCGACTTCTGGCCGGGCTTCTACAGCCGGACCCACGTCGGCGCCGACCGGCGCGACTACCTGTCGGTGATGGAGGGCCTGCGCAACGGCCGCGTCTGGGTCGACCACGGCGCGTTGGTCAAGGGTGTCGAGGTCGAGGTCCGCGAGGTCGGCAAGCGGTACGGCGAACCGCTCGGTGGCGCGCTGGTGGTGCGCAAGGGCCGGCCGGTCGAACTCGTCGTACGCATCACCACGCAGACCATCCCGAACTGGGCGAACTTCGTCCCGACGCTGAAGCGAGTCGACGTGATCATGGGCTCGGTGACCGGCCCGGCCAGCGATCGGGACACGTTCACCACACCGAACACGAAGGTCGTCAAGCAGTGGGACACCTCGGGCAAGCGCGGCACCTTCGAGCTCGTGTACCCGCTGGGCAAGGCGGAGGAGGCGCAGTACGTGCGCGTCCGCGGTTCCGACGGGCACCGTAGTCAGCCCGGATACCTCGGTGCGGCGGTCGACCCGGCCGGACCCCAGCTCGACGTGGTCGGCGATGCGGACCCGTGGGTCGACCTGTGGTTCTACACCAACCCGATCTGGGTGCTGCCGAAGTAAGGACCTGACGTGATCATCGCGATCGACGCGGACAGCCAGGACACGGCCGCGGCCGACCACCTGCTGTACGACCTGCTCGACGCCGTGGACCAGCCGGTCGTCGCCTGCACTCACATGATTCCAACTATGGTGTTAGGCGCCGACCGCCCACATGTGGCGGTGTCACTGACCAGCACCGCCGACCTCGCCGAACCGATCCGGTCGGCCGTCGCCGGGCGGGACGTCGGTCTGGCGATCACGCGACCTGGTGCCTCCGAGCCGGAGCTGGCCGGCCCGAGCCGTCTCGTCCGCGGCGCGTACGTCGCCGCCGTCGAAGCAGCCCTCGGTACGACGGGACGCGTGGTCCGCTGGCCCGGTCACGAGCTGGGCCACGGCGTCCTGCCCGCCGCCGAGCTCCGCACCCGCTGCGGCATCGACCACCTGGAAGGCCTCGGCGGTGTGTCCATCGAGGACGACACGTTGATCGACACGCTCGACTTCCTCCGCCCACTACGCCGCGACGGCCGCCTGGTCCTCCAGGTCCAACCAGCCGCCGGCGACCTACTCATCCCCTTCGAACTCCAACACCAACAGAAGTGCTGCGCCGACCACTGACGCACAGCGAGCTACTGTCGGAGAATGGGCAGTAAGACCGGAAAGTTCCTCGGCGTCCCGTACGACTGGCGACGCCCGACCTTGGACCGGACAAGGTCACGCTGGTGGAATCCCGACGACCCGCGGTTGTTCACGCCGAAGGTCCTCGGCTGGGGCTACGACCTCAACTTCGCCCGGCTCTTCGGCCGGCATCCGAAGAACTAGCTCCACGCAGTCGAGTCCCGCAGGACGTCGGGCAACTCGCCGATGACGCCTAGTCGTTGGGTGCAGCGGGTGAGGGCGACGTAAAGGTCGCGGAGGCCGCGGGGTGACTCGATCACGATGCCGTCGGGGTCGACGACCAGGACGGAGTCGAACTCGAGGCCCTTCGCCTCGCGGGCACTGAGGACCGTGACGCCGGTGAGGTTCGCGACCGCCTCCTGGACGAGTTCGAGCCGGCTGCGGGACGTGATGATCCCGACCTGTCCGTACTGCGTCTCCTCGGCGGCGATCTTGTCGACGTACAGCGCCTGCTCCGGCGCGGGTACGTCGGCGTGCCACGGCTTCACGCCGGTCGACCGTACCGACTGTGGTGCCCGCGCCGACGGGTCGACGTCGCGCAGGACATCACCCGCGAGATCCATCACCTCGGCCGGGGTGCGGTAGTTCAGGGTGAGCTCGGCCAGCCGCCAGCGATCGCCGAACGTCTCGCCGAGTGCGGCCGACCAGCTCGTCCCGCCGCCGATCGCACCGGTCTGCGCGACGTCGCCGACCACGGTCATCGAGCGCAGCGGACAGCGGCGCGCGATCGCCCGCCACGCCATCGGGGTCAGCTCCTGCGCCTCGTCCACGATCACGTGCCCGTACGTCCAGCGCCGATCGGCCGCGGCCCGATCCGCGAGCGTGCGGTCGTCGTCCGCCTCGTACCGCTCGGCCAGCGCCTCGGCGTCGAGGATGTCCTTCGCGGTCAGGATCTCCGCGTCGTCGTCATCGTCGAAGTCGGTCGAACCCGAACCGGACAGCACGTCGAGCGCGCCCTGTGCGTAGGCGACCGCCCGCGCACGGGCCGCCCGTTCGCGCGCCGCTTCCGTGCCGTCGTCGCCGAGCAACTCGGCTGCCTCGTCGAGCAGTGGCACGTCGGACGGACTCCAGTCATCGCCGTACCGCAGGAGATGCTCCCGCTCGAGTGCGCTCAACTGCGGCGCGGCCAGCGCCAGCCGGTCCTCGTCGCCGTACAGATCCTCGAGGAGCTTTCGCGGGCTGAGCAGTGGCCAGAGCTGATCGAGGAGCGCCTGGATCGCGGGCTCGGCGGTCACCTCCTTGCGCAGCTCGGCGAGGTCGTACTCATCGAGGATCATCTCGCCGTCGAGAGGGTCGATCCCGATCAGCTCGGCGTACTGGTTCGTCAGGTGGTCGACCATCTCGGTCAGGAAGAACGGGCGGGCCTGGTTGTGGGTGAGGTTCCGGTTGCGGGCCCTGGTCTGCGCTGCCAGGCAGACGGACGGTTCGAGGCGGAGCTCGGTCCGGTCGACGGTGACGTGGATCGGGCGGTCCGGGAGCCACTGCCGGTCGGCGACCGCCTTCGCGACCACCTCGGCCATCACCGTGCGGCCCTTGACCTCGGCGCTCTCCGGCGTCTCCGGCCGGGTCGCGGTCAGGCCCGGGTACAGCTCGGCGATCGTGACCAGGCGGACGCCGTCCTCGCCGAGTGACGGCAGCACCTGGCCGATGAACCGCAGGAACGCCGCATTCGGCCCGACGACGAGAATTCCGCGCTTTTCCAGTTGCTCACGATGCGTGTAAAGCAGAAATGCGGCCCGGTGCAACGCGATCGCGGTCTTTCCGGTCCCCGGACCGCCCTGGACGACCAGGATTCCGGGCAGCTCGGAGCGGATGATCCGGTCCTGGTCGGCCTGGATCGTCTGCACGATCGACTCCATCCGGCCGGTCCGGCGGGCCTCCAGCGCCTTCATCAGGACGGCCTCGCCGATCACACCGGTGCCGGGCTTGGACGCGTCCGCCGCGTCCCGCTCCAGGTCGAGTTGCTCGTCCTGGACGTCGACGACTTTCCGCAGCCGGGTCTGGATGTGCCGGCGCCGGACGATGCCGTGGTTCGCCACCGCGGTCGCGACGTAGAACGGCCGCGCGGCGGGGGCACGCCAGTCGACCAGCAGGGGTTCGTAGTCCGCGTCGTGCAACCCGATCCGCCCGAGGTGCAGGATCTCGCCGTCGGCGCTGTCCAGGCGGCCGAAGTACAGCCCCTCCTCGGCCGCGTTCAGCCGGGCCTGGCGCAGCTTGAGATCACGGATCCGGCCGTCGCGCTGGTGCAGGGCCTGGGCGTTGCGGGTCTGGACCAGTTGGGCGTCGTTCGCGCGCTGTTCGGCTCGCTCGCGCTCGGCGTCCAGCGCGGCGTAGAACGTGGTCAGGTGCGCCTGTTCGGCGTGGACCGGATTCGGCAATTCCTACCCCTTGTGTTAAAATGCGTCCCGTTGGTTATCAGGCCACATTTCGGTATTTCCAGTGGCAGCCAACAAATCCTTGAGTTTATCTCCTCCAGCGGCTTTTCTGTACCGTGCTCTGTCCTGGGATCGCCCCCGTGGTGCACCATCGGGGGATGGTGTCCCACTACATCGTCCCGCCGTACCTGCTCGAGCAGCTCGCGAGCACCGTGGACGACCCCAACCTCCGTGCCCGGTTCCGGCAGTCGCTGCAGCACGACGCCGTACTGCGAACACGCCCCGCCGCCGGGCTCGGTCGGGCGACCGAGGCCGGCGGCCTGCAACGCGCTGTGTACGACGCTGCGCACGAGACGAACCTGCCCGGCACTCCGGCCCGCGCCGAAGGTGAGGACCCGGTCCAGGACGAGGCCGTGAACCAGGCGTACGACGGGACCGGCGCGACCTGGAAAATGTTCAGCGAATGCTTCCGCCGCGACTCGATCGACGGCCAGGGACTCGTGCTCACGTCGACCGTGCACTACGACCGTGGGTACTCGAACGCGTTCTGGGACGGCGCGCAGATGGTCTTCGGTGACGGGGACGGCGAGATCTTCGCCGGCTTCACCGGGTCGGTCGATGTCACCGGACACGAGCTCACCCACGGCGTCACGCAGTACACCGCGAACCTCGCGTACGAAGGCCAGTCGGGCGCACTGAACGAGAGCATCTCCGACGTCTTCGGCTCCCTCGCCAAGCAATATCACCTCGGCCAGAGCACCGAAGAGGCCGACTGGCTGATCGGCGCCGGCCTGTTCATGCCCACAGTCCAGGGCGTCGCACTCCGCTCGATGAAGGCCCCGGGTACGGCGTACGACGACCCGCGGCTCGGCAAGGACCCACAGCCCGACCACATGTCCGGCTACATCGAGACCGAGAACGACAACGGCGGCGTTCACCTGAACTCCGGCATCCCCAACCGCGCCTTCTACCTGACCGCCGCGGCCATCGGCGGCAACGCGTACGACGACGCCGGCAAGATCTGGTACACCACCCTGACCTCGGGCGGGCTCTCCGAGACCAGCACCTTCCAAGACTTCGCCGAGGCAACCCAGGCCAGCGCACGCCAGCTGTACGGCGAGGACTCCGACCAACTCGCCGCCGTCACCGAGGCCTGGCAAACCGTCGGCGTCCTCCCCGGCGCGACCTCCGACGAACCTGAGACACTCGAAGAACCTGAGACCACCGCTCAGCCCGATCTCATGTCCGCTGCCCAAACCGAGCTGCAACCCAGCACCCCACCCTCCCTGCCGCCCACAGTGAAAGACGAGGATTGACCTCAAGTGTTGTTGAGGTATTAGCGTCGCCCGCGTGACTGTTCATCCGCTGCGGCTGGCGCTGCTGACGCGCAACCTGGACGCCGGGCGGTTCGGGACGCTGGTCACGCAGTGGTTCGCCCAACAGGTCGAGCGCAGCGACGAGTTCAAGTTCGATCTGGTCGATCTGAACGCAGTCGGCCTCGCGGACCTGCCACGCCGGATCGATGATGCAGACGCGGTGGTGATCGTCACGGCGGAGTACAACCACGCGTATCCAGGCGACCTGAAGACGGCGATCGACGCCGTACGGCGGCCTTGGTACGGCAAGCCGGTCGCCTTCGTGGTGTACGGCGGCCGATCGGGCGGCCTGCGTGCGGCCGAACAGCTCCGCCTGGTCTTCGGCGAGCTGCACGCGGTCACGATCCGCGACACCCTCGGCTTCCACGAGACGGACTTCACTCGGGCCGGCGAGCCGGTCGACCCCACGACGCCGGGTGCCGCCGCCGCACTGCTCCGTCAGCTCGCCTGGTGGGCGCGCTGTCTCCGTGACGCTCGAGCGCAAACGCCGTACCCGGAATAGGTCGCGATCGATCGCGGTTGCTGATTGAACGTGACAGCCGAACCGATGCCCCTGTCCGTGCTCGACCTCTCGCCGGTGCCGACAGGCTCGCGGCCGTCGCAAGCGCTGCACGAGACGCTCGAACTGGCCCGCACCGCCGAGGCCGCCGGCTACCACCGGTACTGGCTGGCCGAGCACCACAACATCCCCAGCGTGGTCAGCACGAGCCCTGAGGTGATGATCGCGGCCGTCGCCGCCGCCACCTCCAGCATCCGGGTCGGCTCCGGCGGCATCATGCTGCCGAACCACTCACCGCTCAAGGTTGCCGAGACGTTCCGCGTCCTGGCCGGTCTGTATCCGGACCGCATCGACCTCGGCATCGGCCGAGCCCCCGGCACCGACCAGCGCACCGCGCTCGCCCTGCGTCGCAGTCGGGAGGCGCTCGGCGCCGACGACTTCACCGAGCAGTACGCCGAACTCCGCGCGTACGCCGAAGGCTTCCCGGCCGGCCACCCCTTCGAGCCGATCTCGGCCCAGCCGGACGACGTACCGCTGCCGCCGGTCTGGATCCTCGGATCCAGCACGTACGGCGGTCAGGCGGCCGCCATCCTCGGGACCGGGTTCGCGTACGCCGGTCACTTCGGAACCCTCGATCCGGCCGGTGTCATCTCGGAGTACAAGACGAACTTCCAGCGGTTCGAGCACGAGTCCGAGCCGCACGCGATCCTCGCGCTCGCCGCGATCGTCGCGGACACCGAGGAGCGGGCTCAGCAGCTCGCCCGCGCCAACGCGCTGTCGATGCTCCGCCTCCGCTCCGGCCGCCCGGGCCCGCTGCCGTCCCCGGAGGAGGCCGAGGCGTACCCGTGGTCGGACGGCGAGCTCGCCGCCGTCGAGGAGTGGGCCGGCCTTGTCTCCGTCGGCACCCCCGAGCAGGTGGTCGCCGACCTGAGCCGCCGAGCGAACTCGGCCGGCGCCGACGAACTCATCATCACGACCAACATCCACGACCCGGCGGAGCGCCGTCACTCGTTCGAGCTCCTGGCCGGCGCCTGGGGCCTGAAGCCGCGCTAGCCCCCAGCACCCCGGACGTGCTCGAAGATCAGGCTCGTCTCGGCGTGCACCACGGCTGGATCCGCCGTCAGGTGGTCCAGCACGAATTCGCGCAGCGCGTCCGGTGACGCCGCTGACACGTGCAGCAGGTAGTCGTTCGCGCCACTGACGTGAAAGAGCGACAGCACCCCCGGTAGCCCTGGGACCTTGCGACGGAACCGGTCGATCTCGTCGCGTGAGTGCGCGCCGATCCGGATCGCGACCAGCGCCTGCAGCGGCTGCCCGAGCGCGCCCAGATCCACGTCGGCGTGGAACCCGCGGATCACTCCGCGCTCGCGCAACGAACGCACCCGCGTCAGGCAGGTCGACGGCGCGATACCGGTCGCCTCGGCGAGGGCGTTGTTCGGCATCCGGCCGTCGGCGGCGAGCAGCCGGACCAGCTCCCGATCCACTTCGTCGAGCCCGCCGGGCAGCGGCCGCGGGGCCGGTCCGGGGCTCCGACGATCCTTCGGCATGGCACCACTGTAGAGCGCGTCCACAGAATCCACAGCGTGTGGACAGGCCTGTGGATGAACTTTCTTCGGAACTATTGCACTCAATCCGCAGAAGATTCCATCCTCGACCTCGACCGCAGCTGTGGAGGAGGCCCCATGACCCAGTTCGACACCCGGTCGGTGCACGCCGGCCGCGACGACCTGACCGCGCTCGGCGTCCACGTTCCGCCGATCGACCTGTCCACGACCTACCCGCTCCCCTCGGTGGACACCGGCGGGACGTCGTACGACGCACTTGCGGAGGGCCGCGGTCCGGACGGCGGCAGCCTCGTCTACCAGCGGCTGTGGAACCCGACCGTCGCTCGCTTCGAGGACGCTCTGGCCGAGCTCGAGCACTGCGACGGCGCGGTCGCGTTCGGCTCCGGCATGGCCGCGCTCACCGCCTCCCTCCTCGCTGCTGTCGCCGCTGGCCGTCCACATGTGGTCGCCGTACGACCGCTGTACGGCGGTTCCGACCACCTGTTATCCACAGGCCTCCTGGGGACAACGGTCACCTGGGTCGCGGCCACGGACGTCGGCTCGGCGGTCCGGGCCGACACCGGGCTGGTGATCGTGGAGACGCCGGCCAACCCGACCGTGGACCTTGTGGATATCTCGGCGGTGGTGCGCCAGGCGGGCGACGTACCCGTGCTGGTGGACAACACCTTCGCGACCCCGGTCCTGCAGCAGCCGGCGCGGCACGGGGCGAGCCTGGTGTTGCACTCGGCAACCAAGTACCTCGGTGGTCATGGCGACGTCATGGGAGGCGTCGTCGCGGCCCGCGTGGAGTGGGTCGGCCGGCTTCGGCAGATCCGCGCGGTGACAGGTGGTCTGCTGCACCCGTTGGCGGCGTACGAACTGCACAGGGGACTGCAGACGCTGCCGGTTCGAGTACGGGCGCAGCAGGCCACCGCCATCAAAGTCGCCGACTGGCTCTCGGCTCAGCCCGCCGTCGAGCGGGTGTATTACCCGGGACTGTCCGACGCGCAGGGACTCATCGGCCGCCAGCAAGCCGGCCCAGGCGCGGTCCTGGCCTTCACCCTCGCGGACGGCTACCCCGCCGCCGTCCGCGTCGCCTCGTCCCTCCGCCTGATCACCCACGCGGTCTCACTCGGCGGCGTGGACACCCTGATCCAGCATCCGGCGGCAGTCACCCACCGCCTGGTCGCCCCCGAGGCCAAGCCGCCCGAAGGCCTCCTCCGCCTCAGCCTCGGCCTCGAAGACCCAGAGGACCTCACATCTGATCTCCAGCAGGCATTTAGCCAGGTACTGCGACCGGTCGGGTGAGAACCCGGTCGATGATGCCGTACTCGCGGGCGGCCTCAGGGGTGAACCAGCGGTCCCGGTCGAAGTCGGTGGTGATGCGGTCGAGCGACTGCCCGGTGCGGTCGGCGATCAGGTGGGCGAGGTCTTCCCGCGCCTTGATCGCTTGTTCGGCCTGCACCTTGATGTCGCTCGCCGTACCTCCCATGCCACCGGTCGGCTGATGCATCATGATCCGTGCGTGCGGCAGCGCGTACCGCTTCCCGGGCGTGCCACACGTCAGCAGCACCTGCCCCATCGACGCGACCATCCCCATCGCGTACGTCGCCACGTCGTTGCTGATGAAGCTCATCGTGTCGTAGATCGCCAGCCCGGCCGACACGGAGCCGCCGGGGGAGTTGATGTAGAGCGAGATGTCCGCCTTCGGGTCCTCGGCGTTCAGCAGGATCAGCTGGGCGCACAGCGCGTTGGCGTTCTCGTCCTTGATCTCGTCGCCGAGGACGAGGATGCGCTGCCACAGCAGTCGCTCGTAGATGTGCCGGTCCAGGTTGTTCGGTAGCTCGCTCATGCTCCCCAGCCTGCGGGCGGAGCGTCCGGAAGTGGTCAGGAATCTGCCCGTGGCAGATCTGCCCACTGCAGACCCGGCCGGGATGGCACACTCGATACAGGACATCCGGAGGCGAGGAGGGCCACGACGTGTTGCTACGCCAGGTGATCGGGAACGTCTTCCGCCGGTTGCGGCGCGAGCGGGGGATCACCCTGCGCGAGCTCGCCGAGCTGGCTCAGGTGTCGGTGCCCTACCTGTCCGAGATCGAGCGCGGCCGCAAGGAGCCGTCCTCGGAGATCCTCGCCGCGATCTGCCGCGCCCTGGACCTCGAGCTGACCGACCTGCTGGCCGAGGTGCAGTTCGACCTCGCCACCGCGGTCCGCGCCAGGCTGCCGATCCACCTCCAGACCGCGTCCATCCGGGTCGAGCAGTCGTCCCCGCACCGCATCCCGTCGTCTCCGCACGCGCACTCCGCTTCCGCCCAGGCATTCGCCCTGGTCGCTTAGTTGGTGCACTGGTACGAGAACGCGGCCGCCCGATCCTGGCGTACGGCGCCTGCACCGGCGGAGGTACTGGCGTTCCACCAGAGCCTCCCCGGCTACCGGCCGACCCCGCTGACCGCTGTCCCGTCGCTGGCGTCCGGGCTCGGCGTCGGCCAGGTCCTGGTGAAGGACGAGTCGCACCGGCTCGGCCTGCCCGCGTTCAAGGCGCTCGGAGCGTGGTGGGCGATCCACCGTGCGCTCCAGGATCGCCCTGGTCCGGTGGAGCTCGTCACCGCGACTGACGGCAACCATGGCCGGGCCGTCGCGCGCCGGGCCGCGATGCTCGGTCTGCCGTCCCACGTGTTCGTCCCTGATGTGGTGAGTGACGCGGCGATCGACGCAATCCGGTCCGAGGGAGCCACGGTGACCGTCGTACCCGACTCGTACGACGCCGCGGTCGCCGAGGCAGCGTCGTACGCCTCGGAGGACCGGTTGTTGATTCAGGACTCGGCGTGGCCTGGGTACGAGGTGGTGCCGCAGCACATCGTCGACGGGTACTCGACTTTGTTCCGGGAGATCGACGTACAGCCCGATCTGGTCGTCGTACCCATGGGAGTGGGCTCGATCGCCCAGGCCGCCGTCACCCACTACCGCAGTGGTCCGATCACACCCGCCGTGCTCGGAGTCGAGCCCGCCACCGCGTCCTGCGTCACCACCAGCCTCCTGGCCGGTGAACTGGTGACTGTGCCTACTGGCAAGACGGTCATGGCCGGCCTGAACTGTGGCACGCCATCCACCCTCGCCTGGCCCGTACTGCGCTCAGGCCTCGACTACGCGGTCACCGTCTCGGACGAGGAGGCTTTGCGGGCCGCGGACGACCTGAAGGCATCCGGCATCTCCTCAGGCCCGAGCGGCGCCGCCACCCTCGCCGGCCTCCGCGCAGCCCGCAACCGCCTGGCCCTCGCCCCGGACACCACAGTCATCCTGATCAACACCGAGGGCGTAGCTGCGGGGGTGCTTTCGTGAAGTACGTGGTCAGGTTCCCGGTGGACGATCGGGAGTTGTCGACGTTGCATGCGCTCGCGTTCGAGAGCGAGCTCGAGGTCAGTGCGTGGGCGGAGCGGCTGGAGCGGTGGGCGCTGACCTGGGTGGGGGCCTTCAGCAACGATCAGCTGGTCGGGTTCGTGCAGGTGTGCTGGGACGGCGGTGCGCATGCGTTCGTACTGGACACCGCCGTCCATCCGGATCACGGTCGGCAGGGGATCGGGAAGCAGCTCGTGCTGACCGCGGCCGAGGAGGCCAAAGCCGCCGGGTGTGAGTGGTTGCATGTCGACTACGAACCGCACCTGAAGGCCTTCTACGAGGACGCGTGCGGCTTCCGGCCGACCGACGCCGGGCTGCTCAAACTCCGATAGCCGTCAGGCGCTCGGTCGAGATACACGAGGTCAGGCAGCGTTCCTTCTGGTCGCCCAGGAGATCCGCGGTCCACGTGGTGAAGCCGCCGTCGCCCAGCTCGGACCCATCACGGCCAATGCCCAGCGCCGTACCGGAGTAGTAGTTCGCGCTCTTCGTCCGCTCGGTGTCCTCGGCGAGCTCGACCTTCAACGCCGGACGAACCGTGTCATCGATCCGCTCGCGCACTGCCGACGGCGTGAACACAGTGAAGCTGAGGTCGGCCCCATCGCCCAGCACGTCGTGCCAGAAGCGCAGGTGATCGATCAGCAGCTCCGCCTCGGTCCGCCCCGAGCCGGTGTCCCGCGCACTCGACACCAGGACGAACAACTCGAAGTGCGCGAACATCCCCGGTCCGTCGACCGCCTGCGCGCGTACCACCCGCTGGCACGCGGCCAGGTCGACCCGGGTCTGTCCGGCCCGACGCCGTACGGCGGCCTCGATCGCGAGCTCGTTGGTCGGGTCGCTGGCGACCTCGGTCCCGCGGATCGTGCTGAGCACCTGGTGCTGGTTGATGGTCGCCATCGCCGAACTCGTGCCGAGCGGTGTCACCGGCGACAGCTCGACGCCCGCGAACTTCGCGGGCAGCCGCTCCCAGAGGTGCTGGTGAGTCTTCGCCAGCCGGCGCGGATCGGTGGTCGACGGCCGGACGAACCGGTCCTGCTGCCACCGCTGCAGCAGCCTGGCCGGCGTCACCTTGGCGGCGCGCTCGCGACTCACGTCCAGCAGCACCGACTGCAGCTCGGACTGGCTCAACTCGTCGACGAGGGCGTCCCGGCTGCCATCCGGCAACTTCGCCCAGAACCGCGCGCTCACATCTCCCATCGCCCCACTGTGACGGAACGCGGTCTCCCGGCGCTCCCCAATTAGCTCTGTACCTACTAGTATGTTCGGCATTCGACCGAGAGGGTGGACGCTGTGTACGCGATGCAGTACGAGATCTCGTTGCCGACCGACTACGACATGGGGATCATTCGTCGCCGGGTGGAGACGACCGGGCATCGGCTCGACGACTTCGACGGACTCGGCCTGAAGGCGTACCTGATCCAGGACCGGGCGAACGGCGCGATGGTCAACCAGTACGCGCCCTTCTACCTGTGGAACGATCCGGCCGGGATGGGCCGGTTCCTGTGGGGTGGAGGCTTCTTCACCGCGATCTGTACATCGTTCGGCCGGCCGCCGGTGCGGCACTGGACCGGGGTCGAGGCGCTGTCCGGGCCGGCTGTGGATCAGCCGGCGTTGAGTGCCACCAAGCACACGCAGTTGCTGACTCCCGACGTGGACCCAGCGGATCCGGTGGCGGCGGCGGTGGAGACGCTCCGCGAGACGGCGGGCCTGGCGCAGGTGCACTCAGCCGCGCTGGCGGTGGATCCGACCCGGTGGGAGCTCGTTCACTTCACGCTGTGGAGCAGTGCGGAGCCGGGTGCGGTGCCGGGAACTCGGTACCAGGTCCTGCACTTATCCACACCTGGCACAAAAGACCTGCTCGGCGGCTGAAATCGCCGTATCTTCTTGGACATGAGATACCCGAGCCCGCACCTTTGACGTTCTGACCGACCCGACCGCCTCCCACGCGGCTTGTCCGCGCGCATCGTCGCCTTCGAGGCGCTGCAGGACTTCATCCCGTTGTATCCGCTGTACCAGTTGCTGTTCGCCGATCACGGACTGTCGGCGACCCAGATCTCGACGCTGTTCGTCATCTGGTCGACGACCGCGTTCGTCCTCGAGGTGCCGTCGGGTGCCTGGGCGGACACGTACTCCCGGCGCAAGCTGCTGGTTCTCGGTGCACTGATCAGCGGGCTGGGCTACGCCGCGTGGATCACGCTGCCGTCGTTCGCCGGCTTCGCGCTCGGTTTCGTGCTGTGGGGTACGTCGTCGGCGCTGATCTCCGGCACCTTCGAAGCCTTCGTGTACGACGAGCTCGCGGCCCGCGACCGCACCGACCGTTACGCGAGCCTGCTCGGCCGAGCCAGGTCCGCGTCGTTCGTGGCGAACCTCGTGGCCACCGCGTTGGCGACGCCGCTGTTCAACCTCGGCGGTTACACGTTGGCCGGTGTTGTCAGTGTCGCCAGCTGCCTGACCCAGGTAGTGGTGGCGTGGTCCCTGCCCGAAGCCCGGCCGGTGGAGACCGCTCGAGAGTCGGATGAGCCAGGCGCGAAGGCGGCCTTCACCAACTACCTTCGCATGCTGCATTCCGGTGTGACGGAGGTGTTGACCAGTCGTCTGGTCCGGCGAGCAGTGGCGCTGGTTGCGTTGCTCGGTGGATTCCTGGCGTTCGACGAGTACTTCCCGCTGCTTGCCCGGGAAGCCGGTGCCAGCATTAGTGCGATCCCGTTGCTGATCGCCGGTACGGTCGCCGCCCAGGCGATCGGCGGTGCGCTCGCGGGACCGGCGTACAAGTTGCCTGCAGCAACCTTCGCGGTTGGGCTGGCGGCGACGGCGGTGCTGATCGCCGCGGGGTCGCTCAGCCGGTCGGTCTGGGGCTTCCTGCCGATCGCGCTCGGGTACGGCGTGATGCAGCTGGTGATCGTGATCGCCGAAGCGCGGCTGCAGGACTCCATCGCCGGACCGGCGCGGGCGACCGTCACGTCGGTCTCGGGGTTCTTCGCCGAGGTCTTCGCGGTCGCGGTCTACGCGGGGTTCGCGGTGGGGTCGATCTGGTTCACGATGTCGATCCTGGTCGCGGCGCTGACGATCCCGGTGGTGCTGACGGCACTCGTCGTGCCGTTCGCGCTCCCGGCGCCGCGCGATTCGGTGAGCGCCGAAGCAACCGACACCTAGCCTCACATCATGAGCAGAGAGAGCGTTCCAACAGCATGAGGAAACAGGGTGTGCTGACTGCCGGCGCGGCCGCGGTGACGGTGGTGTTGTGGGCATCGGCGTTCGTCGCGATCCGCCACGTCGGTCAGGAGATCTCCGCCGGCGCCCTGTCCCTGGGCCGGTTGCTGGTCGGCAGTGTGCTGCTCGGCATCTTCGTGTTCACCCGGCCGCGGCGCTGGCCGGCACGGACGGACTGGAAGTTCCTGCTGATCTGCGGCCTGCTCTGGTTCGGCGTCTACAACCTCGCGCTGAACGAGGCCGAGCGCCGCCTCGACGCGGGGACGACGGCGATGCTCGCGAACATCGGCCCGCTACTGATCGCACTGCTGGCCGGCGTACTGCTGCACGAGGGATTCCCGCGTCAGCTCGTGATCGGCAGCGTCGCCGCGTTCGGTGGTGTCGTCCTGATCGGTCTCTCGTCGTCTTCGGGGACAGCCGAGACCTGGGGTGTCCTGCTTTGCCTGGTGGCCGCTGCGGCGTACGCGATCGGTGTCGTGTCGCAGAAGCCGTTGCTCGCCCGGCTGCCCGCGCTCGAGGTGACTTGGCTGTCCTGCCTGATCGGTGCGGTCGCGTGCCTGCCGTTCGCGCCGACGCTGGTCCGGGATGCGGGCGACGCCAAGCCTTCGACCATCTGGTGGGTGGTCTTCCTCGGTGCGTTCCCGACCGCGATCGCCTTCACGACGTGGGCTTACGCGCTGGCCCGGACCACGGCCGGTCGAATGGGGGCTACGACGTACCTGGTTCCGCCGCTGACGATCTTCCTCGGCTGGCTCCTGCTCGACGAGAGCCCGGCGCCGCTGGCGTACCTCGGCGGGGTGCTCTGTCTGATCGGTGTCGCGATCTCCCGTTATCGGCGGCGAGCCGTGGCGGCGACTCCCGCTGTGAAGGTGGACAGTCCGGATTCGAAGCCGCTGTCGAAGTCGTAGGCGAGCCCTTCGGAGCCGAGCTCGCCGACGATGCGGGTGAGGATAGGCGCCTTGCCTGCCGGCAGCCCGTCGACTCGGGTCAGCAGATCGGGAGCCAGCTCGAACGTGTCTGCGCGGACCGATGCCTCGCCGAGACTGAAGCCGTGGATGAAGTCGATGAGCGTATTCGCCGCCTCGAAGACTTGCCGCGGTGACAGCCCGGCCCGGTCGAGCGCGCGGTAGAACGGCTCCATCGTGACCACCACGACGTCCGACACCGCCGAGGTGTCCGACAGCACCTGCAGGGCGAGGTTCGGATGGGCCCGGAGCGCGTTCCGGTAGGCCCGCGCGGCGTCCTTCAGCTGTTCGTCCCATGGCACGGTGTCGCCCGGGTCGGGGTACTCGAGCCCTGCGAACACCAACTCCGCGAGACCGGCCAGGACGGCAGCCTTGTTCGGCAGGTGGTGGTAGAGCGACATCGGGTTGACCTCGAGCGTCGCGGCGAGCCGGCGCATGGTCAGCGCGTCGATGCCCTCGTCGTCGACGATCCGCAGCGCCGCGGTCAGGATCGCCTCCCGGCTGAGCCGCTCCTCGCCGGCCCGGGGCCGTCCGGAGCGCTTGCCAGGGTTAATCATACGTCGTATGGTACATAACCATACAGTGTATGGAAAAGGAGGAGGCGGCATGAAGCCGTTGGCGGGGAAGGTGGCGCTGGTGGCCGGCGGGAGCCGGGCGGCAGGGCGGGGGATCGCGGTCGAGCTCGGCGCCGCCGGTGCGACGGTTTACGTGACCGGCCGCAGCACCCGGGCCGGGCGTTCCGAGATGAACCGGCCGGAGACGATCGAGGACACCGCGGAGCTCGTCGACGCGGCCGGCGGCCACGGCATCGCCGTACCAGTCGACCATCTCGTGCCCGAGCAGGTACGCGACCTGATCGACCAGATCGAGCGTGAGCAGGGCGCGCTGCATATCCTGGTGAACGACATCTGGGGTCAGCACGGCGAGCCCGAGTGGGACAAGACCGTGTGGGAAAGCGACCTCGAGGGCGGCCTGCGGTTGCTGCAGCTGGGCGTACACACCCACGCGATCACCAGCCACTACGCGCTGCCGCTGCTGATCAAGTCGCCCGGCGGCCTCGTCATCGAGATGACCGACGGGACGAACGACTACAACGCCGACCACTACCGCGTGTCATTCTTCTACGACGTCGCGAAGGGCGCCGTCAGCCGGATGGCGTTCGCCCTGGCCCACGAGCTCGCCCAGTACGACGCAACCGCCGTACTGCTCACCCCCGGCTGGCTGCGCTCCGAGGCAATGCTCGACGGCTTCGGCGTGACCGAGGCGACCTGGCAAGACGCGACCGAACGCATCCCGCACTTCGCGATCTCCGAAAGCCCGTCGTACGTCGGCCGCGCGGTAGCCGCCCTCGCTTCCGATCCCGACGTACGCCGCTGGAACGGCAAGTCCACCTCCAGCGGCGAACTGGCCCAGCTTTACAACTTCGCCGACCTGGACGGCACCCGCCCCGACGCCTGGCGCTACATCACCGAAATCCAAGACCCCGGCAAACCAGCCGACACCACCGGCTACCGCTGAAGCCGGCATTCGGCCGGACCACGTCGCCAGCTGACGGCTACCGCTGAAGCTGGCAGGCAGACCACGTCGCCAGCTGACGGCTACAACTTGTAGGGCGGACAGACGACGTCGCCGGCGCCCGCCGCTGCAACCGGCCGCGCGTCTGCCGACAGGGCCGCATGCGGATGTGAGGCTGCGATCGGGATCCCCAGCGTCGCCGCCATCGCGAGCACCTCTCGCCGCGACGTCACGGCCACCGCCGGATCCCGCTCGTACACATAGGTGAGCTCAGGCCACCGAGCCTGCGCGGGATGCACGAGCACATCACCCCCGAGCACCGCCCGCTCCGTCACCACCGACTGATGTCCAGGCGTATGCCCCGGCGTCGGCACCAACCGCATCCCCCGCAACGCGGTCTCCCCTTCCACCACCCGCAACTGCCCCGCGTCGACGATCGGCCGCATCATCCGCTCGTACGTCACCCCACCCCGCACGTGCTCGATCTCATCCCGCTGCACCACGTACTCCGCCCGCGGAAACATCGGCATCGCCCCATCCGCAGCCCACCCCACGTGATCCAGATGCACGTGCGTCAGGACCACCGCATCAACCTCATCCACCCCCACACCAGCCAACCCCAACAACCCCGGCAACCGCCCCGAAACCCCCAACCACTCCCCAGCCTCACCCCCAGCCGGCCCCACCCCCGCATCCACCAACACAACCCCCGAATCCCCACTCACCAAGTAACTATGAAAATGCAGCCACCACCCATCCCCCCGCACGTTCCCCGGCATCACGTCAGCAGTCCACCCGGCATACTCAGCCGTCCACCCAGGCAACGCATCCGAAACCCCCTCCGGAAACACCGCCACCGCATCACAGAGCACCGTCACATCCATCCGCAACCTCCCGTCACCCGACCCACGGCCGCTCAGCTGCCCAGCCGCTGGGAAAGCCCAGCTCATGAAGACCGCGTCCGCAGGCAGTGATCTCCTCGCTCAGCAATCCGCTGACCTGCGCCGCCCAGTGCGGTCCTTGGCCGACGCGCGCCAGCAGGAAGGCGACGATGCACAGTGTCGAGTAGATCCGGAAGTGCGACACCTCACGATCGGCCAGATGATCCAGGTCCGGGATCGAGCGCAGATGGCTCGGCGCGATCTGATCGACGAGGTTCCTGTTCCACAGCCGAGAATGGTGGGCGCACACATTGCGAACGTAGTTGAGCACCCGCAACCAGTTGGCCAGCGCGCCGCCGTTGCCTTCGCCGTGCTGATCCAGGATGTCCAGCCTGGCCGCGATCTCGTTCCGATCTGACGACTTGAGCCCTTGGAACAGGTAGCTCATCGAGCCGAAGTCCAGGATCTCGGTCATCACCCAGACAGGGAGCCGCCCGTCGTACTTGTGCTGGAAGTGCAGGACGAAGTCCTCCGACGACCTGGTCTGTGCGGCCAGCATCTTCCGCAGCCATCGGTCGTAGGTGCTTGGCCGGCCGCCGCTGGACTGGGTGAAGCGACCGTCGAGATTCCCTGCGTCCAAGTGCGCATAAGCCCCACGTCGTCCGAGCGTGAATCCGATCAAGACGCGAACACCGATCTCGATCCGCTCGAGAGCGTCGAGGACGTGCAGTTTCAGTCGGCGATCGGCGTCGTACAGCCTGACCACCTGGCGGAAGGTGGTGCCCTCGACGAACTGGTCGTCACGGTCAGGGCCGTCGAGGCGGCGGCGGTAGGAGTACCAGTAGCCACTCAGGCGGTAGTAGCCGATGGCGCGTAGTAGGTGCTCCGCTTCGGGCTCGTTGTCGACGATCAGTCCTCGGCTCTTCAGCAGGCTGACTTGGTCGGCGAACGCGAGGTGGGGCTTGGTGTAGGCAGTCACGGAAATCCCCCAGGAACAAAAGAAAACCAGCCCGTGCCTTGAGGGGCAGAGGGGCTGGCCGTGTTGTGAACAAGCATACACCGATGGCTTGTCCACGTGCGGCAGGAAATCCAGGACTGTGGATATCAGGGCACGAGCATCCAGGTCGCGAGGGTGGCCATGAGTACGGCTATGGCTGTGTCGAGGAATTGCCAGGAGCGGGGGCGGGCGAAGAGGGGGGTTAGTTTGCGGGAGAGGAAGCCTAGGGTGAAGAACCAGGTGAAGCTGGCGGTGACGGCGCCGAGGCCGTAGAGCCAGCGGCCGTCGGTGCCGCGTTGGTTGGCCAGGGAGCCGAGCAGGACGACGGTGTCGAGGTAGACGTGCGGGTTCAGGTAGGTGAATCCGAGGCAGGTGAGTACGACGCTGCGGAGGGCGGCGGGGGCGTGGTCGGCGGGGCTGATGGAGCCGGGGTTGAGGGCTCGCTTCGCGGCGAAACCGGCGTACAGGAAGAGGAACGCGGCGCCGCCGAACTTGGCGATGTCGAGGGCCAGTTGGCTGCGGGTGAGTAAGGCGCCGAGGCCGGCGATGCCGCCGGAGATCAGGAGCGCGTCGGACAGCGCGCAGGTGAGGACGACCGGCAGTACGTGTTCACGGCGCAAGCCCTGACGGAGCACGAAGGCGTTCTGCGCGCCGATCGCGACGATCAGGGTCAAGGACGTGGCAAAGCCGGCGAAGAGGGGCATGTCTTCGACGGTAGGAAGTTTCAGCTGTACAAACCAGCTAAAGATTCTCACGTACCATTAGGATTGCTTCATCATGCAGTTCGACTCCGCGCAGCTCGAGACGTTCGCGGCCGTCGTCGACGAAGGCAGTTTCGACGCGGCCGCCCGGCGTCTGCAAGTGACGCCGTCCGCGGTCAGTCAGCGGATCAAGGCCCTGGAGAGCCGGCTCGGCCAGGTCGTGGTGATGCGCGGGAAGCCTGCGCGACCGACCGAGGCCGGCCAGGCGTTGCTCCGGCTCGCCCGCCAGGTCTCGTTGCTCGAGCTCGAGGCGATCACCGCCGTCCGCGGCACGGTTGACGCGCTCCGGCTCCCGATCGCGGTGAACGCGGACTCGCTCAACAACTGGTTCCTGCCCGCCATGCTCGACCTGTCGCAGAACCATGACGCCAGATTCCTGGTTCACCAGGAGGACGAGGAGCACTCCGCCGAGTTCCTCCGCAACGGCACGGTCCTGGCCGCGGTGACCGCCGATCCACGGCCGGTCCAGGGCTGCCGCGTCGTACCGCTCGGCAAGATGCGGTACCTGCCGGTCGCGACCCCCGAGTACGCCGAACGCTGGCTGACCGGCAAACCGCTGGCCGATGCCTTGGCGGACGCACCGATGATGGTGTTCAACGCCAAGGACATTCTCCAGCACCGCCTGATCCGCAAGGTCACTCGGCGGAAGCTCGATCCACCGACCCACGCGGTCCCGGCGCCCGGTGCCTTCCACCAGGCCGTCCGGATCGGGCTCGGCTGGGGAATGATCGAGGATGAGGTCGCCGAGCCCGAGCTGGCCGCCGGCCGCCTGGTGGATGTTGCCCCAGGCAAATACATCGACGTGCCGTTGTACTGGCAGCACTGGAAACTCGAGTCCGGCATCCTCGACGCGCTCACGGCCGCGGTGCTGCGGGCCGCTGCGACTGGTCTTCGTACGTCCTGAGGTCGATCGCGTTGCCCACCTTCAGCGGCAACTCGTCGATCAGCTTCCGCCACGGCAGGTACGGCAGCATCCGGAAAGTGAGGTTCCGCAGCGCCGCGAACCACTTGCTCCCCGGGATGAACCACCGTGCACCGTCCACGCCCTGCTTCTGGCTGGCCGCAGCGAACCCCCGCATGCGTACGTCGTACTCCTCGAAAGCGCGCACGTGGTCACCACCGGCCGTGTGCAACTCACCGGCGAGAACGTAGGCACCGACGATGGCGAGGCTCGTACCCATCCCGGACAGCGGTGAGGCGCAGTAGCCGGCGTCGCCGACCAGCGCGATCCGGCCGCGGGAGTAGCTGTCGAGCTTGATCTGACTGATCGAGTCGAAGTAGAAGTCCGGCGCGGTCCGCATGCCCTCGAGCAGTCGCGGCACCTCCCAGCCGATCCCGGCGAACTGCTCTTCGACGATCTGCTGCTGCGCGGCGATGTCGCGCCGGTTGTAGTCGAGTGGCTCGGACGCGAAGTAGAACAACGCCTTCGCCTCGGTGTTGTCGCGAGCGCTGTAGGTGCCGACGGTCTTGCCTGGGACGTTGAGGATCCGCCCGGTGTGATCGAGATCGAGGTGGTTCTCGACGGTGCACACCGAGGCGTAGTACCCGAGGTCGTGGACGTACGACGACTCTGGGCCGAACGCCAGCCGCCGGACATTCGAGTGCAGCCCGTCCGCGCCGATCACGAGATCGAACCGCCGGCGCAGCCCGCTCTCGAACTCCACGTCGACCCCGTCCGAGTCCTGCGTCAGCTCAGTGATCGAGTCGTCGAACAGGTACTCGGTGGTCTCGGCGGTCGCTGAGTACAGGATGTCGACGAGGTCGCCGCGGAGGATCTCTAGCTCACCGCTGAACGCCTCGACCGACGTGGTCGCCGCCGGCTTGCCGGACTCCTTCACGTACACCATCGACCCCATCCGGGTCGCCCGCGCCTCGACCGCGGGCAGGATGCCCATCCGCTCGAGCACGGTCATCGACGCGCCGCGGAAATCGACCGCATAGCCGCCGGGCCGCGGCGCCGGAGCGCGCTCGACCACGGTCGGGGTGGAGCCGTACCGGTGCAGCCAGTACGCCAGGGCCGGGCCCGCCACGCTCGCGCCGGAGATCAGAACTGTGGTCATCGGAAGCCTCCTCAGGAAGTTGGTGCGACGACTGTACGACGGTCTTAGACAAATGTACAAGACGCTCGTATGAGACGACCGTGCTAGGCTTCCGGCATGGGAAACCGCGAGGCGCTGATCGAGGGCGCGAAGACGTGTCTGCTGCAGAAGGGCTACAGCCGGACCACCGCGCGCGACATCGCGACCGAAGCCGGGGTCAGCCTGGCGGCGATCGGCTACCACTTCGGCTCGAAGGAAGCGCTGCTCAACGAGGCGATGCGTGAGGCACTGATCGGGGATTGGGCGGCCGCGGTCGGTGGGGCGATGGCGACCCGGGCGGCCGGCGGTGGGCCGCGCGAGCAGTTCGTCGCGACCTGGGGGCAGATCGTCGAGAGTCTGGCCGATCCACGGATGAAGGCGTTGTGGGCGACCCAGTTCGAGGTCCTCAGCCTCGGTGGGAGCATGCCCGAGCTGGTGGCCGAGCTGTCGAAGATGCAGGGTGAGGCGCGTGAGGGTCTTGCGCAGATCTTCGGCGGTGTCGACGCCTCGGCCGGACCCGAGACCGTGCAGGCGGTTGGCTCGTTCCTTCAGGCGCTGCTGCTCGGTGTCGTGGCGCTGAACATGTTCGACCCCGACAGCGCTCCGACCGGAGCCGAGCTGGCCGCCTCGATCCGCCAGGTTGCGGACCGGCTCGAAGGCTAGCCCCAGCGGACCGGCTCGAGGGTCAGTCCCAGCGCATTGCCATCGGGTTGTCCGGCGGGATGACACCGGCGGACATCAGCGTTGCGCTCAGCGGGTGCACCAGATCGTGCAGCTCGGCGGTCAGTTCGTCGCCGAGCGCTCGCCAACCCTGCTCGGCCAGCGCGTCCGTGGTGTCCTCGACCTGCTGCCGCAACGCTCGCCCGGCCTCCGTGAGCGCGCCGGCAGAGTCGAGCAGCCCACGATCGCGCAGGTCGTCCTCAGCGGCGGTCCAATCCTCATCGCTCCACCGCCGGTTGACCTGGAAGACCTCCCTGGACGGGCCACCCGCGGCGGAGATCGTCACGCACGCCTGACACGGGCTGAGGGCCGCGCCGACCAGCGCAGCCACATGCCCGTCACCCCGGGACTCCCGCAGGATCGTCGTCGCCTGCCACACCACCAGATGTGGTTCGTCCGGCCATTCCAGCGCCGCGTTAGCCGCGGCGATCGGTCGCCCGCCGACAGGCGCCAGCTCGGCAGCCCGGCGAGCCACCTCGGCCGCGCGACCGAACGAGGCGCTCGGGAAGAGACGCCGTACGGCGCTGTCGACGGCCGACAACCGTGCGTCGAGCAGCTGTTCCGGAGTCGCATAGCTCCAGGCATCCGGCAACGCACGAGCGACCATCGCCGGGTGGAAGTTGTAGAACACCGCGGCGACGAGTGCCGGTCCAACCGGACCGAGAGGAGCTGCCCGGCAACCGAAGTAGCTCATCCAGCCACCCTTCAGGCCGAGCGCGTCCGTGGCCTGCCTGGTGTCCGGCGAGAAGTACGTGATCGCGTGAAACGGCTCAAGCGCCTTCCACATCCGGCGAGCCCGGTTGTCGGTCATGGGGCCTCCCGGCCTGGACTGAGGAGTGGAGGGAGCGAAGCGACTGGAGCGACGAGGGAAGGCCGGGAGTAAAAGCCCCATGACCCCGCCGGCGCCGGAGGCCCGGCCATTAGCGCAGTGGTTTGTACATCACGTGCAGACCGACGTACCCGAGCTTGGGGTGGTTGAACGCCTCGGGGACGGTGCCGGCGATGCGGAAGCCGAGGGTCTGCCAGAGGTGCACGGCCGGCTCGTTCGTCTCCACCACGGCGTTGAACTGGATCGACCGGAAGCCCTCACGGCCTGCCCACGCGATCATGTCCTCGCAGAGCAACCGGCCGACACCCTTGCCGCGGGCCGCACCGTCGACCATGAAGCTCGCGCTGGCGACATGCGCGCCGGGGCCTGGCCGGTTCGGATACATGTTGGCGCTGCCCAGAACGGTGCCGTCGGCATCGACCGCAACCGTGGTCCGGGCCAACGCCGAACTCGACGGCGACATCCACAGCGCCCGCGCCTGCTCCTCGGTGAGTTCCGGATCGTAGGTGTACGTCTCGCGCGCGGTGACGATCTCGTGAAAGAACGGCCAGATAGCGGGCCAGTCAGCGTCGGTAGCAATCCTGATCTGCACAGTCATCGTGCGAGAAGCATCACCCGTCAGAGACCGGATGCCAAGTGGATTCCCGATAGGCTGTCTGAGGATGACAAACACCGTGGTTCAAGGGCTGCCGCGCTGGAGTCTGGCCGTGCCCCCGCTCGCTTTCGTTGTCCTGTTGGTGTCCTGGGGCCGTGACCTGGGCACGGTGCTGCTGATCCTGGTCTGCGCCGGGCTCGGCGCGGCGGTGATCGCAGCGGTCCATCACGCTGAAGTCGTCGCCCATCGGGTCGGTGAACCGTTCGGCACCCTGATCCTCGCGCTCGCCGTGACCGTCATCGAGGTCGCGCTGATCGTCACGCTGATGGCGTCCGGCGGTGACAAGGCTGCGTCGCTCGCCCGCGACACGGTGTTCGCCGCGGTGATGATCACCTGCAACGGCATCCTCGGACTGTCTCTCGTTGTCGGCTCAGTGCGGCACCACGTCCAGGAGTTCCGGGTCCACGCCTCCAGCAGTGCACTGGCCGTGATGACCGCGCTCGTCACGCTGAGTTTGGTGCTGCCGACGTTCACCACGAGCGCGCCGGGTCCGCAGTTCAGTCCGCCGCAGCTCGCGTTCGCCGGCGTCACGTCCTTGATCATGTACGGCGTCTTCGTCTTCGTGCAGACGATTCGGCACCGGGACTACTTCCTCCCGGTCCAGTCGGACACCGACGCCGCCGAGGACGAGGAGGTGCACGCCCACGCGCCGAGCGCGAAGGTCGCGCTGGCCAGCCTTGGCTTGCTGTTCGTCTGCCTGATCTCAGTGGTTGGTCTGGCCAAGACGGTCTCGCCGAGACTGGAGTCGGCGGTCGAGTCGGCCGGCGCGCCGCTGGCTGTCGTCGGTGTCGTGATCGCGCTGCTGGTGCTGCTGCCGGAGACGGTTGCCGCAGTACGCGCGGCTTTGCGGAACCGCCTCCAGACCAGCGTCAACCTGGCGCTCGGCTCGGCGCTCGCGAGCATCGGCCTGACCATCCCGGCGATCGCGGTCGCGTCCATCTGGCTGAGCGGACCGCTCGTGCTGGGGCTTGATGGCAAGGAACTGGTGCTGTTCGCGCTGACCGTGGTGACCAGCACACTCACCCTCGCCACCGGTCGGGCCACGCTGCTTCAGGGCGCCGTTCACTTGATGGTGTTCAGCGCGTTCCTGTTCCTCGCGGTAAGCCCTTGAGGTAGTCGATCACCGCTTGCTGGTGATTGTGCTCGGCCCAGCCCAGCGCGTTCCCGCCGTACGACGGATCACGCCGCTCCGGGTCTGCACCGAGCTCGATGAGCTTCTTGACCGTGTCCAGGTGACCGTTGATCGCGGCCTGGTGGATCGGCCCCGATCCGCCCATGATGTCGAGGTCGAAGCCGAGGTTCCGCAACGGTTCCAGCGCCTCGGTCCGCCCGATCTCGCCCGCCCGGATCGGCAGATAGGGATTGCGTGCGACGGCCCGCGCCGCGAGCTCAGGGCTGACGTCCGGGGTCTCGCCTCGCATGATCGCGGCGAACACCTCGTGGACCTCGTCCAGCGGAGCCGCACCGCGAGCGCGCAGCAGCTCGGCGATCTCGGTGTGCCCTTGTACGGCGGCCAGCTCGTACGCGCGATGCCCGCAGAACACCGGATGTTCGGTCCCACGCCCCTCCGGATCGGTGCCCTGGGCAAGTACTAGCTCGACCCGATGGAGGAGGCCGGTCGAGGATGCGAAGACCAGTTCGTCCTCGAGGAGCTGCTGAGGTGTCGGGTGTGCGGTCGTCATCCGCTCGTGCCACGGACCGCCGTCGCCCCGGCCCAGTCCGTACTCGAGCAGGAGCTCCAGGTGCACATCGTCGTACGGCGGGGGAGCCCCGGGACCGCAGTTGTACATGGTCTGGCTGTCGTTCGGATCGGCGCCCGCCTCCAGCAGCAGCCGGGCGAGCTCGACCCGGTCGCGATGCGGTGGCTGATCGCCTTCACCTCGGCCGAATACGCCGGTCAGGGCTGTGAAGGGCGACGGCAAGCCCTGCCACAGGTAGCCCGCGTTCGGATCCGCGTCGTGCTCGAGCAGCAATCCAGCGATCTCGACCTGATGGGGTGCGTCGAGGCGGCTGTAGGTGAGATACAGCAACGGTTCCCACCGGTACGGTCCGCCTTCTGTCCGCGCGTGCTGTGGAAGCTCCGCCCGTACGGCGTCCAGCTCGCCGGCCACCACCTTCGTGTAGATGTTGCTCTGGGCAACCTCTGGGAACCGGTCCAGGAGATCCCGGGCGGATTGCTGCCGGGCCGGATCGTCCTGGCCGTAGTGCAGTGTCGCCAGCCGGAGGAACTCGTCAGCGCGTTGCTCCGGGGTGTCGAGCGGCCCACCGATCGTCTGGCGATGCGGGGAGCGGCTGTACTTGTCGACGAGCTCGAGATGGCGCACGATCCGCGGCCAGCTGGGGAATCCGTAGCTGCGGGCGATCACCAGCTGCGCGTCGGCCAGCGACTGCACGGGATGGAACTCGTCGGCCAGGGCAACGGCTTCTCGGTCGCCGGATTGGACCTGCTTGAGCAACGTCTTGGCCTGCTTGCGCAGGTGCTCCAGGTTCGGGTCGTCCGGGAGATTTCGGGTCGGCATCGCGACCTCCTCTCTACGAGCCTGCTGTCCGCGTCGTCAGGCGAGAAAGGAGGTGAACATATGCCACACCGCTCCGTGAACAGGTGGGCTGAGCCCTTCCCGCGGACCGGTGGCACCCTGCGTGCCTACCCGGAAGCCTAACCGACTAAGGCTTTTCCATCCACCACTCGATGAACTCGTGCGCCCGGTCCCGGTCGAGCCGGATCACCCACAGGTTGCTGAACTCACCCGGCGGATCGGTCTGGTACGTCGTCCAGCCGCGCACGAACCCGACTCCGTCACCGAAGCCGAGCACCTCGTACTCGAACAGCGACTCACCCGGAGCGTCGGCGACTTCCAGCCAGGCCTGCACGATCGCATCCCGACCTAAGACCGGCTCCTCGTCCGGGCGCCGGTACCACGCGGCGTCCTCGGTCCAGAGTGCCGCGATATCAGCCGGATCGTTGGACTCCCAGGCCTTGCGGTACCTCGCCACCCACTTGTCGAGGTCCTTCTCCTTCATGAGATTCGGCGGTGGTTGAGAACGATCGCGGCCGGGGTCGCCAGGACTTCGGGGTGTTCGCGCGGATCCGCGTCGTACGTGACGAGGTTGCCGTCGCCGGACAACCCGAGGTAGTCCTGCGCTCCGGTCGACGCGGCCACCAGCGCCTGGCTGACCGTCAGGCCGTGCTTCACCAGTAGATCGATCTCGCCGGCGACGGTCCCGACGACATCGGATCCGGTCAGCACGCGAACGCCGTACCGATCGGCGAGCTCGAGCATCGACGCGAGGTACTCCGACTTGGCCTGGCGTCGCTTGACCTGCTCCGGCGTGGCGTCCGGCCGCGCGCCGACGGAAGCGCACAGTGTCGGCGTCCACGCGCCGCCGCGAGCGCCGAGAACTTCGAGGTCCTGCTCGGTGATCGACGTACCGTGCTCGATCGAGTCGACCCCGACGCGGATCAGGTCGCTGACGATCTCGGTATTGGTGTGCGTCGCGACCCGGGCGCCGCGGTCGTGGGCTAGCTCGACGACGGCCCTGACCAGCTCGGTCGGGTAGGTCTGCTCCATCGGGCTGTCCCGGATCGGGCCGTCCGGGCCGACCGCCGGGAAGTCGGCGACGAGCTTCAGCCAGGTGGCGCCGTCGTCCAGTTCGGCGCCGACCGCGGTGAGCAGGTCCTCCGGCTCGACGGGCTCGTGCATCCGCGAGAAGTAGCGACCGCTTGGCGCGAGGAATCGTCCGGCCGCGAGTACAACGGGACGGGCGTCGTCTTGGGTGGCCGCCAGCTTCAGGGTGACCGAGCGGTCCCCGCCGACGTCGCGGACCGCGCTCACGCCGGCGGCGGCGAGTTGCCCGAGCCGCTCACTGGCGAAGTCGGCCCCGAACAACCGCGGGCCTAGCTCGTCCGTCCCCACGGTCAGGTGGCAGTGCGAGTCCACCAGCCCCGGTACGCCGAACCGCCCGGGCAGCAGGTCCGTGGCACCCGTCGCGTCCGTGGTGCCGAACTCGAGCCGGGCGGCGTCACCGGCTGGGAGGACGGTTCCTTCGAAGACCCAGGTCGTCATGGTCGCCATCCTGCCGCAGCAGGAGACCCAGCTCACGTTCTCGATGACTTGAACATGTTCAAAATGTCGCCGTACGCTCGGATCGACGATGATTTGAACGTGTTCAAGAAGTGGGGACAAGATGAACCTGAACGTGACGACGTACCTGATCTACCTGCTGGTCGCGGTGCCGCTGACGATCTGGGTGGCCCGGACGCTGAGCCGGAACGGCCGGATCTTCCTGGTCGACGTGTTCCATGGCAACGAGGACTTCGCCGACGCGGTGAACCGGCTGCTGGTGGTCGGGTTCTACCTGGTCAACCTCGGTTTCGTGACGTTGTTCCTGCGCAGCGGCAGTGCGGTACTCGACGCCCGCGGGGTGTTCGAGCAGCTGAGCGTGAAGCTCGGCACCGTGATGGTCGTGCTCGGCGTGCTGCACCTGTCGAACGTCTGGATCTTCAACGCGATCCGCCGCCGCAGCCGGATGGAGCAGATGACCACCCCGCCGGTCCCGCCGAACGACATCGTTGCGACCGCTCCCTTGACCATGACCGAGACGGCCCCCCGCTACGGCTACTGAAGGCCGCGTTGATCATGCAAGAGCTGACCGTTCTGTACGACGCGCACTGCGGTCTGTGCCGCCGCTTCAAGGACTGGCTGGCGGCACAGCGGCCGGCGCCGAACGGGAGGGGAGGGGTGGTGCGCCTGCGGTTCGTCGCGGCGGGGTCGACGTACGCGCGGGCGCTCTACCCGTCGCTGGACCATGAGGCGACGCTGCGGGAGGTGACGGTGGTCGCCGACGACGGGTCCGTGTACGTCGGCGACCGGGCGTGGATCGTGTGCCTGTGGAGTACGTGGGAGCACCGGCACACCGCCGTACGGCTGGCGAGTCCGGCCATGCGGCCGGTGGCGCGGGCGATGGTCCAGGCGGCCGCGGGGCTGCGGCGCTTGAACGGAGGTGACTACGCTGACCGATGTGACGGACAGTGCGACCGCCAAGGGTGAGCAGACCCGGGAGCTGATCCTGTCGACGGCGCTGCGGTTGTTCCGCGAGCAGGGGTACGGCAAGACGACGATGCGCGCGATCGCCACCGAGGCGGGGGTCTCGGTCGGCAACGCGTACTACTACTACGGCTCCAAAGAGCATCTGATGCAGGCGTACTACGACCACCTGCAGGTGCAGCACCGTGAGGCCGTCGAGTCGATCCTGACGACGGAGAAGGCGTTCGTGCCGCGGATGACCGGCGTACTCCGGACGTGGCTCGACGTGGCCGCGCCGTACCACGAGTTCGCCGGCACCTTCTTCAAGACCGCGGCCGATCCGAAGAGCCCGCTCTCACCCTTCAGTGAGGAGTCCCAACCCGCCCGTGAGGCAAGCATCGAGGTCTTCCGCCGAGTCGTCGAAGGCTCAGACCTCAAGCTCCCCGCCGACCTGAAGGCCGAGCTCCCCGAACTCCTCTGGCTCCTCCAGATGGGCATAGTCCTCTTCTGGGTCCACGACAACAGCGAGGACCTACGCCGCACCAAAACCCTGATCGACCGCTCAGTCCCCCTCGTCGACCGCCTCCTGAGGCTCACCCGAATCCCGGGCGTCCGAGGCGTAGTAAACGACGTCGTCGGCCTGATCCGCTCGATCAAACCCTGAGCTACTCGCCGGTTGTGCCGTCGATGGTTTCGCGGAGGAGGTCGGCGTGGCCGTTGTGGCGGGCGTATTCCTCGATCATGTGGATGTAGAGGTAGCGGACGGAGTAGTCGCCCTCGTGGTTGGGGCGGGTGAAGGTGTCGTCGAGGGTGTAGCGGGCGGCTAGTTCGTCGGAGGTTTTGACGGTCTGGCGGTAGTCCTCGAGGTCCTGGTCGGCCTGGCCCGGGTCCGCGAGGTCGAAGTCGCCGTCCGGGTGCTCGGCGGTCCAGAACTTCGGCTCGGACGGCTGCTGGGCGAGGGCGCGGTGGAACCAGTACTTCTCGACCTCGGTCAGGTGCCGGACCAGGCCGATCAGCGACATGCTGGACGGGTCGACGGCGCGCTGGACGAGCTGCTCGCCGGTGAGGCCGGAGACCTTCCACAGGAGCGTGCCGCGGTGGAAGTCGAGGAAGCCCTGCAGAAGTTCGCGTTCGCCGGCAGCGGTGGGCGGATCCACCCGGAACTGTGTCGTCACGAGCCAGAACCTAGTCCATGTGACGAGCGTCCCGTGAAACAACTGCTGGGGACTGGACCCGCGTGCCGTAGACTGTGCGTGACGGCCCGCCCAGTTCTGCCTCGGGCCGGAGAGCGCAAACACCTTGCGCCAGCAGTCGACCACCACGCGCCGCGGCACCTACTACAGCCGCGCCGGGCAGGACGACCCACGACTTCCTTTGGAGCATTGCATGGCGGCCAGCCGCCCCACGTCTACATCCCCCCAGAAACAATCCCCTTCCCAGCAAGCAGGTGCTGTCCAGCAATCGGGTCCTTCCCAGCAGTCCGGTCCGCGGAGCTCGACAGACGCCCCGCGCGGTGGATCGGCGCAACCGCGCCGCCGCAGCCGTTCCGGTGCCCGACGCAACAAATCCGCCGCCGGCGCCCCGCTCTTCAGCCCGCCCGCCGACAACGGCAAGCGGCAGCCGAAGGTTGCTGACAGCAACGAGTCGGTCACGTACGACGAGGTCGCGACGCTCGTTGTCCCGGACGACCTCACGTTCGCGGATCTCGGCGTACCCGAGTCTTTGGTGGCCGCTCTTGCGACCACCGGCGTGACGAAGCCGTTCCCGATCCAGGCGGCGACGTTGCCGGATTCGCTGGCCGGCAAGGATGTTCTCGGCCGCGGCCGGACCGGATCGGGTAAGACCTACGCGTTCGTCCTGCCGGTGCTGGCTCGCCTCGCGGCCAGCCGGACCAAGCGCCGCCCGAACCACCCGCGCGCGCTGATCCTCGCCCCGACCCGCGAGCTGGCGACCCAGATCCAGGCGTCGATCACGCCCCTCGCCGACGCGCTCGACCTGCGCACGATGACGGTCTTCGGCGGTGTCGGTCACGGCCCGCAGATCAACGGCCTGCGCAAGGGTGCCGACATCGTCGTCGCCTGCCCGGGCCGGCTCGAGGACCACGTCCAGGCCGGGCACGCGAAGCTCGACGCGGTCGAGATCACCGTCCTCGACGAGGCTGATCACATGGCGGACCTCGGCTTCCTGCCCGCGGTACGCCGGATCCTCCAGGCGACCCCGTCGACCGCCCAGCGGCTGCTGTTCTCGGCCACGCTGGACGCCGGCGTCGACGTACTCGTCCAGCGCTTCATGACCGACCCGGTCACGCACAGTGTCGACTCGGCGCAGTCGCCGGTGTCCAAGATGACGCACCACGTCCTGCACGTGAAGGCCGACACCCGGCTGCCGGTGCTCGTCGACCTGACCGCCGCGCCCGGACGTTCGCTCGTCTTCACGAGGACGAAGTACGGCGCCAAGGCGTTGACCAAGAAGCTGATCGCCCTGGGTGTTCCGGCTGTCGAACTGCACGGGAATCTGTCGCAGGGCGCCCGTACGCGGAACCTGGAGGCCTTCTCGGCCGGTACGGCGAAGACGCTGGTCGCCACCGATATCGCGGCGCGTGGGATCCACGTCGACGACGTCGCGCTGGTCATCCACGCCGACCCGCCGATCGAGCACAAGGCCTACCTGCACCGGTCCGGGCGGACGGCTCGCGCGGGTGCCGAGGGTACGGTCGTCACGCTGATGACCGACGACCAGGTGCGCGATGTCCGCGACCTGACCCGCAAGGCCGGTATCGCGCCGACCATCACGAAACTCGCCTCCGGCGATCCGCTGCTGACCGAGCTGGCCCCTGGCGAGCGCACCTTCGTCGAGCCGGCGGCCAAGCCGGTCGAACAGGAGCGTGGCGCGGGATCGGGCGGTCGTGGCGCGGGCGGTCGTGGTTCGGGCCGGGGCAACCGCCGCCGGCGCGCCTCGGGCTCCGCTCCGCAAGCGACCGAGCAAGGCTCAGCCCGCTCGGGATCAGCCAAATCGGACCGGTCATCCCAGTCGGCCCCGTCGGGTCGCTCGTCCCAGCCGTCTCGTGGAGCGCGGGGCGCGGGCCGTTCCAAGGCCCGCGCGGGCTCGGGCGGGTCGAAGACCTACACCACGAGCACCCCGGGATCGACGAGTCGTCCAGCCGGTGCCGCAGCGTTCTCCGCGGGCTCCCGCGCCGGCACCTCCCGCCGAGGCCGCTGACCTCATCGGACGTGCCGGTCGGCCTCACCGCCGGCCAATCGGCGCACTGCTCGAGCTGAAGGCCCAGTCATTGCGACTGGGCCTTTCGCGCGCGGTGGGCGCGGACTCGGCCGCGGGTGGCGCAGGCTGGGTTGGGACACCAGCGGCGGCGCCCGGTGGTGTCGATGAAGACGCCTCGGCAGTCGGACTCGGAGCAGGCGAAGAGAAAGGCGCGCTCCGGGCCGGTCAGCTGATCCACCGCCTGCCGCGCGATCCGTTCGAGTGCATCGGTGGTGGTCGCCGGGCGACTGCGAACCAGCCGGTCGGTCACGATGAGCCTGACCTGGCCGGAGTCGAGGAATCGGCCGAGCGCCTCCACCTGCCCGGGGTCGGGCGCCACGCCGTCGACGGTCGCGAGCGCGATCGGCCGCAGCGTTTCGCGGAGGTCCCACGCCGCCTGCAGGTCCGCCGCCCGTACCGCACGCGCCGGCCGCAGCTCGACCTGCTCCAACCACTCTGTGAACCGCTCGACCGTCGGGATCCGCTCCACCGGGTGCTCCCCGAAGTGCGTTCCCCGCGTGGCCAGCAGGTTCAGCCACGTCGCGCCACAGTCCAGCCGGAACTCCATCCGATCGACCACCTGGACATCGTAACGCCTCACCCGTTACGTTGGTAACGGTTCAACCGTTACAGGAGGATGCGATGCAGGACGCCGGCGACCGCAGCGTTCGAGGAGGAGTCGTGATCCGCACCGTCCTGGGTGAGCTGCGGCCGGAGGCGCTAGGTGTCACCGACTCCCATGACCATCTGTTCTTTCGTTCGGCGGTGCTGCCCGGGCAGGAGCTGGACGACGAAGCCGCCGCGGTCGCTGAAGTCGAGGCGTTTGCGGCGGCCGGCGGACAGGCGATCGTGCAATGGACGCCGTACGGACTGGGTCGCCAGGCTGAACTGTTGCCCGGAATCTCAACCAGCACGGGGGTTTCGCTGATCGCGGCGACCGGACTGCATCGGCGGGAGCACTACCCGGAGGGCTTCGTCGACAAGGTGCGGGATGATCTCGCCGAGATCTTCGTGCGTGAACTGACCGTTGGTATCGGCAACAGTTCGGTCCGGGCCGGACTGATCAAGGTCGCCGGCGGGTTTCACGTCCTGGATGCGCACGCGGAGTTGGTGATGCGGGCCGCGGCCGAGGCTCACCACCAGACCGGTGCGCCGATCGCGATCCATCACGAGCTCGGGTCCGCGGCGGACGCCGTACTGGATCTGCTGGTCGACGAGCTCGACGTACATCCGGCGGCAATGATTCTCGGGCATCTCAACCGGTTCCCGGATCACCGTGTGCATCTCGAGTTGGCCGCGCGGGGTGCATGGCTGGCGTTCGACGGGCCGTCGCGGGCGAACAACGCGACCGATCCCCAGCTGCTGGACTGCCTGGCCGCGCTGGTCGACGCCGGGTACGCCGATCGGCTGCTGCTCGGCGGTGACACGACGACGGCGCGAGCCCGTGCTGCGACAGGTGAAGGTCCCGGTATGCCGTACTTGCTCACACACCTCCGACCCAGGATCGAGCGTCACCTGGGCGCAGAGGTAGCGGCGGCCGTCTTCAGGACTAATCCCGCGCGAGCGTTCGCTGTCGACTGGCGAGGCTGACGGCGGGTCGCGGGTTGTACCGGCCCGGCGACTGTACGGTTCCGCCATGAGCGAGCGAAGCGAGGTCATCATCAAGCAGAGTGCGTCTTGTGCCTCAGCCGCGCCCGGAGCGAAGCGAGGACGTGGATGAGCGTGATCGCGCAGGTCTTCGTGGTGCTGGCCGGGCTGTTTCATGTCGCGGTGTTTGCGATGGAGAGCCTCCTGTTCCGCAAGCCGAGCACCTACAAGCGGTTCCTGGTCAAGGACGAAGCCGAGGCCGCAGCGACCGCGCCGTGGGCGTTCAACCAGGGCTTCTACAATCTGTTCCTGGCGATCGGCGCGCTCGGCGGTCTGATCTGGGGCGGCGACAAGGGACACGCCATCGCGCTGTTCGCGTGTGCGTGCATGGCGGGCGCCGGCATCGTGCTCGTCGCGTCCGACCGGCGGATGGTCCGCGCCGCCGCGACCCAGGCCGGCCCGCCGATCATCGCATTGGTGCTCGCCGCGATCCTCTGATGGGCTTGACTTAAAGTCCACTTGATGTCCGAAGGTTCTCGGCATGACCACCACTGCCGAGCCCGGAACCGCACCGGCCACTGATTCAGGCGGCGTACTCGCACCGCAGTACCGGGCACTGACGGTCGGGATGGTCGCGCTGATCACCCTGGTCGCGTTCGAGTCCCTCGCCGTCACGACCGCGATGCCGACCGTCGCGCAGGCGCTGGACGGACTCAGCCTGTACGCGCTCGCGTTCGGCGGCCCACTTGCCTCCGGTGTGGTTGCAATGGTGGTCTCCGGAACTTGGAGCGACCTCAAGGGCCCGACCCGCCCGCTCTGGCACGGGACCGCATGGTTCCTGGCCGGTCTGATCATCGCTGGGCTGGCTCCGAGTATGGAGGTCCTGGTCGCCGGCCGGATCATCCAGGGCTTCGGTTCCGGCTTGCTGACAGTCGCCCTGTACGTCGTCGTCGGGCAGCTGTACCCGGCCCGGTTGCGCCCGCGGATCTTCGCCGCCTTCGCGACCGGCTGGGTGGTCCCATCACTGGTCGGTCCCGCGATCGCCGGACTGATCGTCGAGCACACCAGTTGGCGGATCGTCTTCCTCGCCGTACCGGCGATGGCGATCCCGGCCGCGCTCGTGATGCGGCCCGGTCTGGCCCGCGGGAGTGCTCACGAGGCACGGCCGGGACGGCTTTGGGACAAGCGGGCCATGTTGGCGATCGCGGCCGCGGTCGGCGTCGGCCTGCTGCACTACGGTGGCCAGCAACGCGGCGTACTCCAGCTTGTCCTGCTCGGGGTCGGGTTGGCCGGCGTGATCGCGTTCGCGCCGCGGCTGTTGCCGAGTGGGACGTTCACGTTCGGACGCGGCTTGCCGTCGGTGGTTGCTTTGCGCGGTCTGGTTGCGGCAGCTGGCTTCGGCGCTGAGGTGTTCCTGCCGCTGATGCTCACCCGGGAGCGCGGCCTGTCCCCGGCACTCGCGGGGCTGGTGCTGACCGTGAGCGCTCTGAGCTGGACCGCCGCCTCCTGGTACCGCGGCCGCCCGAACCAGCCGTTCTCGCACGCTGTCTTCCTGCAAGCCGGCATGGTCTTGATCCTGCTCGGCATCGTCACCGCGGCGTTGACGCTCAACTCACAGGTGCCGGTCGTCGTCGGCATCCTGGGCTGGAGCCTCACCGGGCTCGGCATGGGTACGGTCTTCCCGACGCTGTCCGTACTGGTCCTCGAGTACTCGGAGCGCGATCAGCAGGGCGCGAACAGTTCCGCGCTGCAGCTGAGTGACTCGTTGGCCACGGCAACGGTCCTGGCGGTCGGCGGGTCGCTGTTCGCCGCACTCGAGCCGCATTCCGCGATGACGGCGTACCTGGTGGCCTTCGGGCTCCCGGCTCTGCTCGCGCTGCTCGGCGTACAGGCGGGCCGGCGGACTGCTACTCCTTAGAGCCCGTCACGGCGATGCTGGCGCCGAGGCCGATGATCATCAGGCCGCCGGTGCCGCCGACCAGCTCGAGCCGGCGCGGTGAGCGGGCGAACCACTCGCGGGCGGTGCCGGCGACGACGGCCCAAACGCTGTCGGAGCAGAGCGCGATCAGGATGAAGATCAGGCCGAGGACGAGGATCTGGGCCGAGGCCGGGGTGCTCGCGCCCTTGTCCACGAACTGCGGCAGCACCGCGGCGAAGAAGACCGCGGTCTTGGCGTTGGTGAGCCCGACCAGGAAGCCCTGCCGGAGCGTCCGGCGGGTGGTGCCCGGCTTCACGCCGCTTGTCATCGCCTCGACCAGCGACTTCCGGGTCCGGAACGCGTGCACGCCGAGATAGATCAGGTACGCCGCTCCCGCCAGCTTCACGATGGTCAGGGCGATGGCGCTGGCCGCGATCAGGGTGCCGAGACCGAGCGAGACCAGGACGAGCAGCACCGACGCGCCGACGGTGTTGCCGACCATCGTCAGCACCGCCTCCCGCCGCCCGACCGCGAGCGCCCGCCCGACGATGAACAGCACACTCGGCCCGGGCACGACGATGATGATGAACGCGGTGATCGCAAACGCGACCAGATGATGAGCGGACGGCATCCCCCCAGAGTAAGTGCGACCCGATCGCGCCGCACCACCGATTTCGCCGGATGGGACAGACCACCGCCACACCATCCGCCCCCACGCGGGGGTGATTGGGCGGGTGGGATAGATCACCGGCGCGCCGTGATGCGTTGACCGGGCTCTTGGGCGGGCTCTACGGTTCGTAGGACAAACTGCGGTGCCATGAGGGAAGCCGGTGGAAGTCCGGCACGGCCGCGCCACTGTGAGCGAGCTCTGCTCGTGAGTCAGGACGCTCGGGCACCAGCAGCCTTTCGAAGGGGACGCGCACTTCCCCAGGAGGTACAAGATGGCAGCTCCTGCCCGCTCGGTCGCCGTACCGGCATTCTCACCCCGGCTTCTCGCCCTCGCGCTGCTCAGCGTCGGTCTGATGCTTCTGCTCGCCTACCTGGTCGGGTTCGACCAGGGCGCGGTCTCCCAGTCCGGGATGTACCTGCACGAGCTGATGCATGACGGCCGGCACCTTCTCGGCGTGCCCTGCCACTAGATCTCATGCGCACCTTCGGATCGCTCCTGGTGCGCGGACTGATCGTCGGACTCTTCGCCGGCCTGCTGGCCGGAACTTTCGCGTACGTGATGGGTGAACCGCGTGTCGACGCGGCCATCGCGATCGAAGAGGCCGGTGCCGCGCACACCCACGACCATGGCGACAGCACTGAACCTGCCGCCGAAGAAGAGCCGCTCGTCAGCCGCGAAGGCCAGAAGGCCGGCCTCTTCCTTGCCACCAGCCTGTACGGCGTCGCCCTCGGCGGCATGTTCGCCGTCGGGTTCACCCTGCTCCGGCGCAAGCTCCGGACCGAGAACGACGCGTACGCCGCCCTCGGCCTGGCCGCGGCCGGATTCGTCGGGATGGTGCTGGTGCCGTTCCTCAAGTACCCACCGAACCCGCCCGCGGTCGGTGACCCGGACACGATCACCCGGCGGACCGTGACGTACCTCCTCACGCTGGTGATCGGCCTGCTCGCGGTCTGGGCCGGTGTCGCCGCGTCCCGCTGGGCCGAGCGGTACGGCGACCTCGCCCGGCTCGCCGGTGGGGTGATCGGCTTCCTCGTCACGATCGTGGCGGCGTACCTGATCCTGCCGCGAATCAACGAGGTTCCGGAGACGTTCCCGGCTACGCTGCTGTGGCAGTTCCGGTTCGCCTCGCTCGGTACGCAGGCGACGCTGTGGCTCCTACTCGGCTTTGGGTACGCCGCCACAGTGGACCGCCGGCTGGCTCGACAGAAGGTGGTCGCCGCTTGACGGCATTGACGCTGATCGCGCATGCCTTGACACCCGCGTTGCGTGGACTGGTGCTCGGTGGCGACGCCGAGCCGGATCCCGCGAGTGTCGAGGCTGCCCGCGAGCTGAAGCTCCACGCCGATGCGGTGTACGCCGGCCCCGAGCGGGCCGCCGTACGCACCGCTGAGGCGCTCGGCCTGACCCCGGTCGTCGAGTCGGCCCTCCGGGACCGCGAGTACGGCGACTGGGCCGGCCGGGGGCTCGAGGAGTTGCTCGCGGCGGATCCGGAGCGGGTGTCTGCCTGGCTCGAGCGCCCGCACACCGCGACCCCGGGCGGCGAGACCGAGAACGACGTCCTCGGCCGCGTGGCCGACTGGCTCGGGGACCTGGCCGAGCGCCACGACGATCGCAGCACGGTGCTGGCCGTCGTCCATCCCGCGATCGCCCGGGCCGTCGTCCTGTACGTCGTCGACGCGCCCGCTGAGTCGCTCCGCCACGTGGACGTTCGTCCGCTGGCCACCGTGAATCTCTCCCATCACACCGGCAACTGGTCCCTCGCCTTCCGCTGACCGGCTGGTCTTCTGACGTGTCAGACTGCCGGTGCCGGTCTCACGCTCAGGTGATCGGCAGTCACGGGGAGTCGCGATGGATCAGCTTGCCGAGCGGTACCGCGCCAACCACGGACGACTCGTAGCCGCCCGGGACCGCCTGCAGGCCGCGGTCGACGCGGGTGCCGCGACGGATGACGACCGACGGCGGCTGGGCACTGTTCTTGAACTTCTGACCCCGGTCATCGTCACGGCGGTGAATGCCGACGGCAAGGTCGTCGAGGTCCGGCGACCACGTCAGTTCCTCGAGGTGGATCCCGCCGGCCAGGGCCGGGCGGTGGAGGTGCACGGCGAGCTCGACCAAGCGCGGAACGTCGCGGTACTGGTCCCTGGGATGGGCAACAGCCTGGACACGTTCCGCGGGCAGTCCGACCGCGGCGACCTGATCCGGCAGGAGTCGGGACCGGGCACGGCCGTGGTGGTGTGGCTCGATTACGACTCGCCGCAGGGGCTGCCGGCGGCAGCGAGCAAGCAAGCGGCGCTGGACGGCGGGCCGCGGCTGGCGACCTTCCTGACCGATCTCGATCACCTGAAGACGCACGACGCGAAGAGCACGCTGATCGGTCACTCCTACGGCACCGACGTAGTCGGCCAGGCGCTGCTGAACGGTGGCCGGGCGGACAGGGTCGTCCTGACCGGATCGCCCGGAATCACGAAGTACATCGACGAGGCGGCCGATTTCGTACCGACCCCGACCCGCCTGTACGTCGAACGCGCGCCGGGGGACTATGTCGCGTACAGCGAGTGGCACGGCCCGGATCCGGCCACCTTTCCGGACGCGATCAGGATGGCGACCAACGATCCACTGGCCAACGACGAGGCGGTCTCGGTGCACTGGCACAACGAGTACTACCGACCCAACAGCGAGGCGCTGCGCAACATCGGCCGGGTGGTCCGGGGCGACCTGACCGCGATCACGACGACGAACACCAGTCGGTCGGCCGAGACCAAGTTGGCGCTCGGCGCCTCATGGGGTGGGGCCTTGAACGCGGTCGCGGGCGCCGCGTCGAAGGTGTACGACGGGGTTGTGTCACTCACCAAGCCGTCGCAGGACTCCGCCCGGGCCGCCGCGTCGAAAACCTCCGCCCAAGGCTTCACGTCACGCTCCCGGCAGCAGGAAGGGCCGCGCCGATGATCGCCGGACGGGAGTTCCTCCGGAACGAGTTGCTTGCGGTTGCGGCTGCCGTCGTACCGGATCAGCGACCGGTGGTCACGCACGACCCGGGACCGGTGAATCCGGCCGTTCTGTTCGACGGTCGCGGCCCGGCGACCGTCTTCAGGATCACCGTCGAGACCGGCGACCCGCAGGCCCCGGACCCGGCCGCTGCTGTCGACGCCGCGGCGGAAGCGTTCCGGGCCCGAGGGTGGACCGCCGAGGTCGCGCCCGAGGAGAGCGGTCACTACCGCGTGATCGCCGCCCGCGACGGGTTCGACGTCGCGGTACACGCCTGGTCGACGGACTGGCGGATCACGTTCACCGGGGAGACCCCGGTCGCGCCGTGACGCATCACGCCGTGACTCGGCGAGGCGTCAGGTCGTCGCGGCTCGTTCGGCGGCGCTGCGGAGTACGCAGAACTCGTTGCCTTCCGGGTCGTGCATGGTGACCCAGCCGGTGCCGTCGGGTTCGCGGTGGTCGTGGGCGATGGTGGCGCCGAGCGTGAGTAGCCACTCGAGCTCGGCGTCGCGTGGGCCGTCCGGCTCGAGGTCGAGGTGGACGCGGTTCTTGGCGGCCTTCTCGTCGTTGTTCCGTTCGAACAGCAGCGTCAGCTTGTCCGTCACCACCGCCGCGTAGGGATCCTCGGGGTGGTCGTCGTCGGGACGCGGTGCCTTGAGCACCTGCAGCCAGAAGCCGGCCAGTTCGTAGGGGTCATGGGCGTCGAAGGTCACGGTCCGCACGCGCGAAGTCATGCGCCGAAGACTACTTCCGGAACGCCAGGCGGTCAGGCGGAATATCGCCGTCCACGTACGGCGTGAAGCCGGCCTTGACCGCGATCTCGGTGAGGCCTTCGGGAAGCCAGCGATGGACGTACAGATCCATCGGCAGATCGCCGTACCCGGAAGTCTTGTGCGTGCTCTCGGTGCCGACGTGGAAGCCGAGCAAGAGGATCCCGCCGGGCGCGAGGACGCGGTGGAACTCGGCGAACGCCTGGGGTACGACGTCGCGCGGCAGGTGGATGATCGACCACCACGACAGGACGCCGCCGAGCCGGCCGTCGGGGAGGTCCAGCCCGGTCATCGAACCGACGCGGAAGTCCAGCTCGGGGTGATCCCGCCGGGCGACTGCGATCATCCCGGGGGACAGGTCGATCCCGGTCACCTGCACACCGCGCGCGGCCAGCAGGGCGGTCGTCCGGCCGGGCCCGCACCCGACATCGATGACCGGACGACCATCAGCCAGCTTGGCCAACAGGTCGAAGCCCTCAGGCTCCCAGTCCGCGCCGTCCTGCACGAGCTCGGCGTACGACGTCGCGACGGTGTCGTAGGAAGTGCGGATCCCCACCAGATGATCTGTCATGGCGCGACCTTAGAAGGCCGCGCCGACAGAAAATCAGGCCTTGCCGAGGGACTGCTTCTGCTTGCCCAGACCCTGGATCTCGAGCTCCATCGTGTCGCCGGGTGCCAGGTACGGGAAGCGGCCGGACAGCGCGACGCCCTCCGGGGTGCCGGTGTTCAGGATGTCGCCGGGGCTCAGGACCATGTACTGCGAGAGGTCGCGGATCAGCGCCGCCACGGAGAAGACCATGTCCCGGGTGTTCGAGTCCTGCCGCGCCTCGCCGTTCACCCAGGACTTCAGGGCCAGGTTGTCGGGGTCGACCTCGTCGGCCGGCACCAGCGCCGGGCCGAGCGGGTTGAACGTCTCGCAACACTTGCCCTTGGACCACTGCCCACCGGACTGCTCGATCTGGAAGGCGCGCTCCGACACGTCGTTCGAGACCGCGTACCCGGCGATGCAGGCCAGGGCCTCTTCGTCGGTCTCGACGTACCGGGCCTGCTTGCCGATGATGACGGCGAGCTCGACCTCCCAGTCGGTCTTGGTCGAGCCGCGCGGGACGAGCACCTCGTCGTCCGGCCCGACGACGGTGCTCGGGTGCTTGAAGAACACGATCGGCTGCTTCGGCGGCTCGGATCCGGACTCGGCCGCGTGGGCGGCGTAGTTCATGCCGATGCAGACCACCGCGCCCGGCCGGGCGATCGGAGCACCGACCCGTAGGCCGGCGACGTCGGCCGCCAGGAGTTCGCCGGCGTCGAGTGCGGCGCGCGTACGGGCGATGCCGTCGGAGGCGAGGAAGTCGCCGTCGATGTCGGCGGTGAGCGGGCTCAGGTCGTGAACGGTGCCGTCGGCGGCGCGCACGTACGGGCGCTCCTCACCGACCGCGCCGAGGCGCAGCAGTTCCACAGAAATCTCCCTGATGACGGTTCTGGTCCTGGGTGGCGGTCTAGTCCTGGTCGAAGATCGGGCGCAGCCGGGCCCGGGAGGCCTCGATGTGCGCCCGCATCGCCGCGGCCGCGTCCTCCGGATCGCCCTTGCGGACCGCGGTCACGATCGTCTTGTGCTCCCGCAACGCCTTCGTCGCGATGCCGCCACCGTAGTACAGCCGGAACAGGTGCAGGTGGCAGTGTGTCCGCGCAAAGGACAGCCGGGCCGTCTCGTTGCCGGACAGCTCCAGCACCAGGTCGTGGAAGCGCTGGTCGTGCGCCGCCATCGCCCGGTAGCTCTCGTACGCCGGCCGGTCGGGTACGTCGGTGTAGCTCAGCATCTCGGCCTTGAGCCGGGACAGGTCCTCGGCGCCCGCCCGCTCGGCGGCGCGCCCGGCACCCCACGGCTCGACGTGCAACCGGTACTCGAACAGGTCCTCGAACTCGGCCCGGGTCAGCCGGGAGGACACCCGGTACCCGCGCAGGGGCTCCTTGATCACGAGGCCGTCGGACTCCAGCCGCGCCAGCGACTCCCGGATCGGGGTCTGGGAGATGCCCAGCTCACGGGTCAGCGCGTCGATGTTCAGCCGGGTGCCCGGCTCGACCACGCTGTCCATGATCAGGCCCTTGACCGTCTCGTAGACGTCGTCGCTCAGCACCTGTCGCTGGGGCAGGCGCGCGAGCTGCCCCGCCAGACCCACATGCGCATCCGTCACAGTTGCTCCTCCCGAAGCCCTATTCTGCCCGACTCGCATCGTTACCTGGACGAGTCTTGACGCGTCCAGTGTGAGACGGCAGCATCAGGTTGGCAATATCCTATAGGATCTGGAGCCGCCCCGTGACCGTGTCACCCAGTCGGACCCCGCTTGCGGCGAGTACGGCGATCATCCACGCCGAGGCCTACCTGGTCGACCTGGAGGTCGAGACGGTCCGGACGGACGCGGTCCAGTCGTTCCTCAAGCAGGAGACGATCTTCGTGTCGCTGGAGACCGCGGACGGGCTGACCGGCCTCGGGTACTCCTACACGATCGGTACTGGCGGCACCGCCGTACTGGCTCTGCTGCGGGACCACCTGCTGCCCCGGCTGGCCGGTGCGGACGCCCGGAACGTCGAGGCGCTGTGGTCGGACCTGTTCTGGTCGACGCACGCGACCACGGTCGGTGCGATCACCTCGCTCGCGCTGGCGGCAGTGGACACGGCCTTGTGGGACCTCCGCTGCTTGCGCGCCGGTGAGCCGTTGTGGCGGCTGGCCGGTGGGTATCGGCAGCAGGTCCCGCTGTACGACACCGAGGGCGGCTGGCTGCATCTGACAACGGATGAGCTCGTCGCGGGCGCGCTCGCCTCGCAGAAGGCCGGCTGGCCCGGAGTGAAGCTCAAGGTGGGCAAACCACGGGCGCACGAGGATCTGGAGCGCTTGCAGGCGGTTCGGGACGCCGTGGGGCCGTCGCTGGACATCATGGTCGACGCGAACCAGTCGATGACCTATCCCGAGGCTCGGCGGCGGGCCGCGGCCTTCGAGGCGGTGGATCTGTCGTGGTTCGAGGAGCCGCTGCCGGCGGATGACGTGACCGGGCACGGCAGGTTGGCGGCGTCGACGTCGATCCCGATCGCCGTGGGGGAGTCGCTGTACTCGGTCTCCCAGTTCCGGGAGTACGTCGCCTCCGGTGGCGCCGGGATCGTCCAGGTGGACGTGGCCCGGGTCGGCGGGATCTCGCCGTGGCTGAAGGTCGCGCACCTGGCCGAGACGTTCAACCTCGAGGTGTGTCCGCACTTCCTGATGGAACTGCATGTCAGCCTGACGGCCGCCGTACCCAATGGGCGGTACGTCGAGCACATCCCGCAACTGCGGGCGATCACGTCGTCGGAGATGGCGATCGTGGACGGGCACGCGGTGGCACCGGACACGCCCGGGCTCGGGATCGACTGGAACCAGGACGCGATCGATGACCGGAGGGTTGGATGAACGGCATGAGCAGAGTCGACGCCCACCACCACATCTGGGACCTGACGATCCGCGAGCAGTCCTGGATGGTCGGGCCGGAGCTGGATCCGATCCGGCGCAACTTCTCCATCGACGACCTGGCTCCGCTGGCCGCGGCGGCGGCCGTCACCGCCACCGTCCTGGTCCAGACCGTCGGCCTGGTCGACGAGACCGTCGAGTTCCTGGAGGTTGCTGCTAGCAACGACCTGGTGGCCGGCGTGGTCGGCTGGGTCGACCTCACCGCGGACGACGTCGCCGAGGCGCTGGACGGTCTGCGCTCACGGCCGGACGGCTCGTACCTCAAGGCCATCCGCCACCAGGTCCACGACGAGCCGGACGTCGACTGGCTTCTGCGTCCCGACGTACAACGCGGTCTCGCGGCGGTCGCCGACGCCGGCCTGGCCTACGACCTCCTCACCAAGACCCCGCACCTTCCGGCCGCGATCCAGACTGTCCGCAACCTCCCACAACTGACCTTCGTCGTCGACCACATCTCCAAGCCGGTGATCGGCGAGCCCTTGGAGCCGTGGGCCGGCCACCTCCGCGAGCTGGCCGCCCTCCCCAACGTCACCTGCAAACTCTCCGGCATGGTCACCGAAGCCCCCTGGTCCACCTGGAAACCCGCAGATCTCCAGCCCTACGCCGACACGGTCCTCGACGCCTTCGGCCCCGACCGCGTCATGTTCGGCTCCGACTGGCCGGTCTGCCTCCTGGCCGCGACCTACGCCGACGTCACCGATACCGCCGAGGCCCTGACCACCGCCCTAACCCCCGCTGAACGCCAGTCCGTCTTCGCCACCACCGCCACCCACACCTACAACCTCTAGCTGTACTAACGCTTGACAAGCGCCGCGCCGGTCGGGGAGATTGGCCGAACGGCGCCGACCGGTCGCCGAGCCGTGGAACATCTGCCCCAGTCGGAGTTCCGTCGGTGAAGGGGAAGAGCCCTCTCGGTCGTCGATGTCAGCAGGCCATCTCTCAACACCGCGTCGCTGGGGGGCGAGGGTGTCATGAGGAGGCTTGTCATGACCAGGGACGGCAACTTCAAGAAGGTTGTCCGGCGTCACGCCGAAGAGACGGGGCAGCGCTACACCGAAGCGCTGACCGATCTAGAGGGTCTCAGTACCCGCATGCACCACGAGCCCGTTGCCGAGCGGCTGCTCGCCCACCTTCGGGATCACTACGGCATCGACCCGGTCGCGGCGACGAAGGTCAGTGTGCACAAGACCTACGTCTTCCGCATCGATCGGAATGACGGCGAACCATGGATCGCGCGTGCGTTCCCTCCGGCCCGGCCGAGGGCCGGCGTCGAGGGCGACGCCGCGATCCTGCGCTTCCTGGAGCGGCACGACTTTCCCGCGGAGCGTCTCGCCGTCGACGACGCGGTGTCCGACTTCGATGGCAGCGCGGTCCTCGTGACCCGGTTCATCGAAGGCGCCCCGCTTCCTGATGGTGCCGAGAAGTTCGCCATCATGGGTGAACTGCTCGGACGGCTGCACGCGCTGCCGCTCGACGACTCCGTCAGCCGCCCCGGCGGGGCGAGTGGTGAGGACCCCAGTCGTGAGGGTCGACCGCGTCAGGACCTGCTGGCCGCACTGTCGTTTCTCGACGCGGTGGACACGAAGGTCGCGGCGGCCGATCGCCAGCGATTCGAGCAGCTCCGCGACCAGGTGCGCTCGGCCGACGACGGTCAGGGTCTTCCCGAGGGCTTGCTCCACGGCAACCTCCTGCACGCTCCCGATCACGCGATCGTGAGCGCGCACGGATCGATGGCGATCAACTGGAAGGCGTCCGGGCGCGGACCGCGCCTCGCCGACTTCGCTTACCTGATCTGGGGCACCGGGAACTGGTCTCCTTCGAGACACACCAACGAAGAGTGGATCGACGCGGCCGTCAATGCCTACCGCCGGCACGTCGAGCCGACCGACGACGAACTCGACCGGCTCGAGGCGATGATGTACATCCGGCCGCTCTACCTCGTTGGCTTCAGTTACCGGCGTGCACTCGCCAACGGCGTGCCGTTCGACGAGTGGGCCTTCATCGAACCACCGGAGTACTTCAGCTCCACCGCCGCCGCAACCCGAGCCGCCTTCCGCAGATAGACGTTCGCGGCGATGGTGGGAGAGCTGAAGGTTCTCGGCGCGTCCGAGCACAACCTGCTCGACGTCGACGTCACGTTCGGTCCCGGCGTGACCGCCGTCGTCGGTGTGTCCGGCTCGGGGAAGTCGTCGCTGGCGTTCGACGTCGTCTACGCCGAGGCACGGCGGCGGTTTACCGAGTCGTTCGCCCTCGGACGTCGAGGGGCACGCGTTCCGGCCGCACAGGTACGCGGCATCGAGGGCTTGGGACCAGCGGTCGCGATTGCCCAGAACGTGCTCAACAACAACCCAGCTTCGACGGTGGCGACGTCGGTTGGCCTGCACCCGTTCCTGCGCATTCTGTACGCGCGATTCGCGGATGTGACCTGCCCGCGGTGCGAGGTGCCGGTTCGGTCGGTGTCGCGCGAAGAGCGGCTCGCGATCGCCTTGGACATGCTCGCGATCGCGGGCAGCCTGGACGTAGAGGTCGCGGTGGTGCGCGGGCTTCGCCGGAGCCACGCGCGTCTCCTCGCCGGCCTGCGCGGCCAGTTCGACGCGGTCACGATCGACGGCCGTCCGTGGGCTGCAACCACGTCGAGCCGCGTGCCGCGGCTTGACCCGGCGGTGCCGCACGATGTCGTCGTACGCGTCGCCACGCTCCAAGCGGGAGCGTCGGCGGCGGAGGTACGCGCCACCCTGGAGCGTGCTGACGCGTTGGGCTCGCCGGAGGTTCGTCTCGACGGCACGCCGGTGCTGCGGACGCCCGTCTGCCCGAGCTGCTCGGAGTGGGTCCGGCCGCTGGAGCCGATGGCGTTTCGAGACCCGGCCGTGGACACCTCGTCGCATCGCATCGCCGGCGTGACCTTGCCCGATTTGCTGGCTTGCTCGGTGAGCGAGGTTCTCGAGTTCGTCGAGCAACTTCCGGTCGGCCCGCGCGCGGCGCGCGTCGAGGACGAGCTGCTGCGGCGACTGCGGCCGATGGTCACGTTGGGGCTCGGCCACATCACCCTCGACCGATCGATGCCGACGCTGTCGCGCGGAGAGGCGCAACGGACCCGGCTGGCGGTCGTGCTCGGGGGCAGGCTCGAAGACCTGCTGCACGTCCTCGACGAGCCGACTATCGGGCTGCACCACACCGATCTCCAACGACTGCTGGATGCCATCGCATCGCTCTCCGGCCCCGTACTCATGGTCGAACACGACCGGGCCGCGATCGCGATGGCAGACGAGGTCGTCGAGATCGGCCCGGCTGGAGGCCGTGGCGGCGGCGAACTCGTCTTTCAAGGAATCCCCGCCGCGCTGTGGCGCGCCGACACCGCATCGGGCCGCGGCTTCTCGGTGCCAACCAGTGTCCGGCGCGCCCCTCGCGTGATCGGTGATCAGCGGATCGGCATCAGCGGCGCCGGCCCGCGCAACCTTCGCGGGGTCGACTGCGAGATCCCGCTCGGAGCGCTCACCGTCATCACGGGTCCGTCCGGAGCCGGCAAGACCACCCTCGCTCGTGACGTGTTGCTGGAGTCGATCCGAGCGCACGCGCCGGTCGGCTGCGCGACGTTCGACGCGCCCGCCGTGCGCGCGATCGCTGTCGACCAGAAGCCGCTGGGTAACAACCCGCGGTCGAATCCCGCGACGTACACGAAGGTCTTCGATCGCATCCGCGAGGTGTTCGCGAGCGAGACCGGGCGGTCGGCGTCGGAGTTCACGTTCAACCGGGCCGAAGGGGCCTGTCCCGAGTGCGAGGGGATGGGCGCGGTCGCGATCAGCCTGAGCTACCTCGCGCCCATGTGGGTCCCGTGCGAGACCTGCGAGGGCCGGCGCTACCGGCCCGAGGTCCTCGAAGCAACGTGGTCGGAACTCTCGATCGCAGACGTGCTGGCGTTGAGCGTCGACGAGGCCCACGCCGTGTTCGCCGAGCACCGGTCGGTGACGCGCCTCCTGGAGACCTTGCAGGAGGTCGGGCTCGGCTACGTGACGTTGGGCCAGCCGTCGCCGAGCCTGTCCGGAGGTGAAGCACAACGGGTTCGCCTCGCCCGCGAGGTGACCAAGGCCAAGACGGGCGACCTCGTGCTGCTCGACGAGCCCACCACCGGCCTCCACCCCGCCGACCTCGGCCGGCTGCTCACTGTGCTCGACAAGCTGACGGCCAACGGCTGCACTGTGGTTGTCGTCGAACACCACGCCGACGTGATCGCCTCCGCCGACTGGCGCATCGATCTCGGCCCGGGCGGTGGCCCTGATGGCGGACGCCTGCAGCACTGCGGCCCGCCCGTCGCCGAGAAACAACCAAGGGTCAGGCCCCGCGCGAAGCCACGCGCCGGCCGACGCTCGAGCGACGCGATCCGCGTGCGCGGGGCCCGCGCCCACAATCTGCAGGGTGTGGATGTCGACTTCGCGAAGGGTCGGTACACCGTCGTGACGGGGGTGTCGGGGTCCGGCAAGTCGTCGCTGGTCCGCGATGTCGTCGCGGCCGAAGCAACGCGGCGGTTGCTCGAGTGCCTGTCGGTGTACGAACGCCAGTCGGTGCGCGAGGGACCCGAAGCCCCGCTCGACTCGCTGACCGGGCTGGGGCCGACGATCGGCATCGACGCCTCCGGCATGATTTTCGACTCGAGGGGACCCGGCTTCCAGGTCTGGGATGCCGCCCGAGCGACCGTCGGCCGGTCGAGTGACCTCGACCGCCTGATCGCGCTGGTCATGGCGCGCGCCGGTGTGCGCACGTGCCTCGCGTGCGGCGACGACGACGTTCGCCGAGATTCACTGAGGCCCGATTCCGCGTGGACCTGCAGCGGTTGCGACACAAGGGCGGCGCCGATCGAACCGCGCCACCTCGTGGGATCGCCGGCATCCAGCTGTCCCCAATGCGTGGGACTCGGCGTTGAGCGACAGTACGAATGGGACAAGGTGATCGTGCGGCCCGACGCACCACTCGCCCGCTGCTTCGGCAGGGGTCTGGCGTGGTTCTGTCCTGAAGTAGTCGGCAGCAACGACGTGTTGCGTGCCCTCGGTGCGCGCTACCGGTTCGACCCGAGCACGAAGCCGTGGTCCGAGATGTCAGACGAAGCGCGCCACGCGGTCTTGTACGGCGACTCGTCCTGGGTCGGGCTGAACGACTGGGCTCAGCACGACCTGGGCGGCAAGGAGACGAACGCGTTCCCGTGTCGGGAGTGCGACGGCAAGCGGCTGCGCGCTCCCTACTTGGCGATTCGTCTTGACGGTCGCGACCGTGACGACTTGTTCTCGGCGTCGTTCGCCGAGCTCGAAGACGTACTGGTATCGATGGACGAGCCGGACGACGAACACGCGGCGCACGCCCGCACAGTTGCGTTGCATCGCCTCGGATTCCTGGGCTCTGTCGGGCTCGGCTACCTCCAGCTGGACCGGACGACCTGGACGTTGTCCGCGGGCGAGGCCCAGCGGATCAAGCTGGCGTCGGTGGTCGGCGGTGGTCTCGTCGGCATGACCGTTCTGCTCGACGAGCCATCCCGCGGCCTGCATCCCGCAGAAGTGAGTGCACTCGCTCAGACCCTGGCCGAGTTGCGCGACGCCGGCAACACCGTCATCGCCGTCGAACACGATCCGACGCTCATCCGCGCCGCCGACGACGTCATCGAGATCGGCCCTGGGCCCGGGCGAGCGGGCGGCCGCATCATCGATCTCGACAGTGCGGAGTCGGTCACCCGGGCAGTGCGCGACGGACACAACTCGATCTCTCGCCGCGCCCGCCGCGAGCCAACAGAGTGGATGCACGTCACCGGCGCGCGGGAGAACAACCTGCGCGGCCTCGACGTGCGCATCCCGCTCGGCGTGCAGGTCGGCGTGTGCGGTGTGTCGGGTTCGGGCAAGTCCTCACTCGTCGTCGACACGATCGCCCTGGGCCTGGTGCGACCGAAAACCGACATCCCCCACCGCGGTGTGGTCCGCGTAGAGCCAGGCATTCACGACGCCATCTCCGGCGCGCCGGAACGCACCGTCGTGGTCGATCAATCGCGTGCCGAGATCACCTCGCCCGGCGTCTTCCTCGGGCTGATTGACGGCGTTCGACGGGCATTCGCCGCAAGCGAAGCGGCCATCGAGCAGAGCATCACAATCAAGGACCTCGCGTACCGCTGCGATGCGTGCCGTGGCAAAGGAACCTGGCAGGAGGACATGTCGTTCCTCCCGTCGGTGACCCAGACCTGCGAGGCGTGCGGCGGCTCCGGCTATCGCCGCGAGGTAGCCGCCCTCGTCGAGCGGGGCCGAAGCCTCGCCGATATCGAAACCCTCACCATCGGCGAACTCGTCGAGGAGTGGGGCGATATCGACCGGGTGCGCCGCGTCGGCGACGCCGCCATAGCGCTCGGCCTCGGCTACCTGATCGTCCGCCAGCCGGGTTGGAGTCTGTCGGGAGGCGAAGCCCAGCGGCTCAAGCTCGCCAAGGAACTCGCTCGTCCCACGAAGGCCGGCACCCTGTACGTACTCGATGAGCCCACCGTCGGTCTGCAGGTCACCGATGTCGGGGTGCTCGCCCGCGCCCTCGACACGATCGTCGACGCCGGCAACACCGTGCTCGTCGTCGAGCACGACCCGATGTTGCTCGCCACCTGTGACTGGCTCATCGAACTCGGTCCGGGTGCAGGACCCCGTGGCGGCAAGACCGTCTTCGAAGGCCCACCGGAACAACTCGCCAAGGCCGACACCGCAACCGCGTCCTTCCTGTTCGAGGTCCTCAGGTGAACACGCTGCTGCTCGGAGACCCGTCCCCGTCGCTGCAGTGGCGTGCGGCGGTCGAGCTCGAGGGAATCACCGAAGACGATGACGACGTACGGGCGTCGCGCGCCGAGATCCGCGAGAGCGCCGCGGTCCGGTCGCACCTCGCGCGGCTTGAAGCCGCGCGCAACCGGCCCAAAGCCGCCGGCTACCTGCTCTGCCAGCTCGCGTACCTCGGCTACCAGGGTCCCGAGCTGCCCGCTGCGGTCGACGCCATCTTCGCCCACCAGCAACCGGACGGCTCGTGGCCACTGTGGCTCGACGACGACAGCGACCGTAAGCCCACACGGAAAGCGCAGCCGCCACCACCAGCCGACGGCCCGCGGTTCATCACCATGCAGACGGTCGTGCGCTTGCGGGGCATTGCCGCTGCGGGCTTCGCCACCGACCCTCGCGCGGAACGCGCCTACGAGTGGCTCCTCCGCGAACGGCTCCCGGACGGCTCCTGGCCGTCGGGACCCAAAGCCGACCTCGGCGGTCCCGGACGCCCATCGCCGGCGGAGAAGGACTACCGGCAACTGACCCGAGGCGCCGGATGCCGCTCGGCGACGACCGGCGCCGCCGCCTGCTTCGCGCTGCACCCCGAACGGAGACGATCCGACGCCGCCCGCATCGGTGTCGACCATCTCCTCGCACGCGAGACGCGAGACGAATCGACCCTCGGATGGGAAGTCTCCCGCCTGGTCGGGCTCGAACGGGCCATGGGACAGGTCACCTTCTACGTCACCTTCGATCCCGCCTTCCTCCTCGACCTGGCCTCCCGATGCGGCGTCTCCGCTGACGACCGCCGCGTACGCGACCTCGTCGCCTGGCTCGAGACCCTCCGAGGCCCCTACGGTCTCTGGGAACACCACGCTCACCCGCAGCTCTCCCGATGGCTCACCTTCGACCTCGAATGCAGCCTCCGCCGACTGGCCGACGGCGACTGGGTCGGCAACGAGGAACCGGCCGGCTTCACCCCCTACAAACGTGGCCGCCGCCGCTACTGAGCGGAGGGGGCGAACTCGACGCGGACGCCTAGGAGGCGGATGGGGCGGCGGAGTTCGAATTTGGTGAGGAGGGCCAGGGCGGTGGTGGCAATCACTTCTGGGTCTTGGGTTACTTCGGGGAGTTTGCGGCTCTTGATGGGGGTGTAGAAGGAGATGAAGCGGACCTTGACCCAGACGCGTTGGATGCTGCGGCCTTCGGCGACGACGTCGCGGGTGACCTCGACGGCGATGCGGCGGAGTTGCTCCTCGACGTCGGCTCGTTCGACGAGGTCTTCGGGGAAGGTCTCCTCGTGGCTGCGGGATATCGGCTCGCGGGGTACGTCGGTGACTTCGGTGTCGCCGAGTCCGCGGCCGAGAGCGGCGTACCAGGCTCCCATCTTCGGGCCGAAACGTTTGCGGAGGACATCGACGTCGGCGGCGGCCAGGTCGGCGATGGTGAAGACGCCTAGTTCGTTGAGGTTTCGCTCCATCCGGCTGCCGATGCCCCAGAGTTCGCGTACCGGCCGGTGGTCCATCACCTCGCGCCAGTTCGCGCCGGTCAGCCGGTAGACGCCGTCGAACTCGCGATGGCCGTCCTCTGTACTGGCGTGTTCGAAGGGCGCAGCGTGCGACCGCGGTTGCTTGGCGAAGGTCGTGGCCAGTTTGGCGCGGGTCTTGTTGTCGCCGATGCCCACCGAACAGGTGAGCGTCGTCCGGGCCTGTACGGCGGCGCGTAGGTCAACGGCCAGCTGTTCCGGATCGTCGGTCTCCGCGCCGACGAAGCACTCGTCCCATCCCCACACCTCGACCACCACCGGGAACGAGCGCAGCGTGTCCATCACCTCGGTCGACGCCGCTTCGTAGGTCGCGGGATCGGACGGCAGGAAGATCGCCTGCGGACACTTCTTGTACGCCGCTCGCACCGGCATCCCCGAGTGCACGCCGTACTCGCGCGCCTCGTACGACGCGGTAGCGACCACCTGCCGCGGTTGCGTGGGATCGCCCGACCCGCCGACCACCACCGGCAACCCGCGCAGTTCCGGCCGCCGCCGGATCTCCACAGCCGCGATGAACTGATCCATGTCCACATGCAGGATCCACCAGCTCATCAACACCCCCTGGGCTCGACAACCCAGCGTAGCCAGTCGGGGAGGCAGGGTCAGAGTTCTTTGCGCATCTGCTGGGAGGTGACGGTGTAGCCGAGGGACTCGTAGAGGCTGATGGCGGTGGAGTTGTCGCCGAAGACGTTGAGATCCAGCTGCTGGTAGCCGAGCCGGCGGCACTCCTCCTCGCCGGCGAGCATGATCGCGCGGCCGTAGCCCTTGCCGCGCTGCTTGCTGCCCACCTCGAGCCCGTAGATGAACGGCACTCGTGCCTTTGTGCTGATCCACAGGCTGCCGACCGGTTCCGAGCCGTCGCAGGCGATCCAGATCAGGTGGTGCTCGGTGGTGGTGCCGTCGGGCAGCAGCCGGGCGGTCTCGTCATGGGCGAGCGTCAGCGCCTCCTCGGGGTTCAGCCCGCGGGCCGGCCCGATGCCGGCCGCGAACGACTCGGCGGCGCGGTCCTTCCAGCCGGCGAACTCGGACTCGGTAATCGGGCGCAGGCTCACCGATGGCGTGGTCACCTGCTGACGATAGCCCGCCCGCAGGTTTGCCGACGGGTACTGGAGCAAGTGGCCGCGGTTGTGGAACCAGCCGCGCCGAACCCGATCGACCCCCGAGGTGCCCGACCATGTCAGCCAAACCCAGGACCCTGTCATGAGGCGGCGGAAACCGCCCGCCGGTGTGGTGAGCAAGGCGCCAGACGGCCTGCCGTCCCCGTTGTTCGAGAACTGGGCCTGGCAGGAACGTGCCGCCTGCGCCGACGTCAACCCCGAACTGTTCTTCGCCGCCGAGGCCGAGCGCGGCCCGCGCAAGCACGCCCGTGAAGTGATCGCCAAGTCGCTCTGCAAGACCTGCCCGGTACGGCGGGAGTGCCGCGAGCACGCCCTGGTCGTCGGGGAGGCCTACGGCGTGTGGGGCGGCACCACCGAGGAGGAACGCGAACCCACCCTGCACACCCGCCATCACTAATCTGCCGGCACGGAGCCGCTGACACTCAGTCGAAGAGTTCCTCCAGGAAGGACTTTTTCTTCTTGCGGGGGTGCTGCTGGTTGCCGTACCGCGGGTCGTAGCGGCGGTCGTCGTCGCGCCGCCGATCGTCGTCGTACCGGCGGTCGTCGTCGTACCGCTTCTTCTCCTCGTACCGCGGCTGCTGCGGTGAGTTGTACCGCAGCTCCGCGTCGACGAGCCGCTCCAGCTCGCCCCGGTCGAGGAAGATCCCGCGGCACTCGCCGCACTGATCCACCGTCACACCACTACGTTCGTACGTGCGCATCGCGCCACGGCACTTAGGACACGTCAGGCTCTCCATCCAGCAACCCTAAGTGACGAATTCCCCGCGCTGCCGCGCTTTCAGCCAACTCTCAGGAACTTCAGAGCCCAACTCTCAGGATCACTTGAAGCGGGTGAGGAAGTTCTTCAGGATCGGGCCGGCGGCGTGCGAGCCGGACTCGCCGCCCTCGACGATGACGGCGAAGGCCACGTCGCCGCGGTAGCCGGCCATCCAGGCGTTGGTGATGACCTTGCCGCCCGAGACGAGCTCGGCGGTGCCGGTCTTGGCGGCGACCGCGCCGTTGCCGGCCAGCACCTTCGCGGTACCACCGGTGACCGTCGTCCGCATGAAGGTCCGCAGCGCGGCAACCGTTGCTGCAGGCAACGGAGAGGCGGCCGCCCCGGCCGCGTCCTTGCCCGGAACGAGGACCGGCTTCATCGCGGTGCCGTGGTCGACCGTCGCCGCGACCAGCGCGATCGCCAGCGGGCTCGCGGTGACCGTGCCCTGGCCGATCATCGACGCGGCCTCGGCGACGTCGTCCTTGGGGGCAGGCACCTGACCGCCGTACGCCGAGATCGACAGGTTCAGGTCCCGCCCGATGCCGAACATCGCCGCGGCCTTGGTCATCCCGTCCTTCGGCAGCCGCGCGTGCTGCGAGATGAACGCGGTGTTGCAGGACTCGTTGAACGCCTTCTGCATCGTGCCCGCGCCGTACGCCGCGAGCCCGTCGTAGTTCTTGAACGTCTTGCCGAAGACGTTGATCGTGTTCGTGCACGGCAGCGCGGTCGCCGCGGTCTCACCACTGCCCAGCAGTGCCGCCGAGGTGACGATCTTGAACGTCGACCCCGGCGCGTAGCGACCCTGGAAGGCGCGGTTGTAGCTCGCCACCTGCGGGCCGTTCGCCGCGGCCAGGATCTGCCCGGTCGACGCCTGGACGGCGACCAGTGACGCGGGCAGCTTGCTCGTCGCCAGCGCCGCCTCGGCGTAGCGCTGCAGGTTCACGTCCAGGGTGGTCTTGACCGGCTTCCCCGCGGTGCCCTTCTGGCTGAACACCGTGTCGATCGTCAGCTTGGTCTTGCCGTCGCGCAGCGTGACCGTCCCACCCGGGGTCCCGGCGAGCTGCTGCTGGAATGCGTACTGCAGGCCGGTCGTCCCGACCTGATCCTGCGCCGACGCGGTCGGACCCGCGTTCTTCAGCGACTCAGCGGTCGCCGTCTTCATCGTGCCGAGGATGGACCGGGCGAACGTCGCGGTCTCCGGCAGCGACTGCGTGCCGCCCATCGTCAGCACACCGGGGAGTTTGCCCATGGTCGGCCGCAGCGCCTCCCACTGCTCGGCCCGGATCGTGATCGCGTCGACGAACTGGCCGGCCGGTGCGGCCTTCGCGCGGGCGGCGAGCTTCGCGCCGTCCACCTGGAGATTCTTGGTGAAGGCGGCGTACGTCGCGGCCGTCGCCACGGTGCCCGAGGCGACCCCGACGATGACGACCGGACGGTTCGCGGTCAACGCGACGCCGTTGCGGTCCAGGATCGAGGCGCGGGCGGGCAGTGCGCGGACCCGCTTGAGGTAGTTCGCGTCGCCGAGACCCGGGTAGATGGTGTCGCCGGAGGCTTTGATCTTCCACACGTCGCCGGTCTTCACGGCGGTCGCCGTACTGGTCCACTTCATCGCGCCGATGCCGCGGAGCTGGGCCTCGACGGCGAGCTCCTGCGTGCAGTTGTTGCCGTCGCTGCACTTCGGGTCGCCCTGCGGTGCGACCGTCACGGTGCTGGCGACCAGCGCCGTGTCCACGTCGTCGAGCCGCTTGGCGAACACCGTCGGGTTGTCGGTGAGCGCGCCGGCCGCGTCGGGCTTCCCGTCCGGCGCCCACGCCTTGACCCAAGCGTCGGCGAACTGCTTGATCACCGCGGCCGAGGCCTGCTTCTCGTCGTTCGGGTCTGGCTTTCCGTCGCCTGATTTGCTGTCGGAGCAACCGGCGGTGATCAGCAGACTACTCAAACAGACGATCGCAGTGGTTCGCTTCACGTTCTCAACTCTCGCACGACGACGGATGGACACCGGGCACAGTCTTCGGCGTGTGGCATTGCGGCCACGAGGGCGAAACTACTCAACCCGTGCAAGTACGACGCCGGATCCGGCGCCTGAGTTGGCAGCTACCCGGTGGATCGCCCGGATGAATCGGGAGCAAGAGGCAGAAGGTATCGGGATTCTGGAACCGTGGTCCAGGTCCGGCACCCGCGGCGTATTCTGCGGCCTTGTGACCCGCCTTGCTCTGCACAGCCGGCTGATTCCCGGAACCGAAGAGGCCTACGAGCTCGAGCACGCTCGTGTCTGGCCGGAACTGATCACCGTGATGCGCGCCGCCGGCATCACCGACTGGTCCATCTGGCGCAGTGGCCGCGACCTCTTCCACCTGGTCGTGTCGGACGACTTCGAGGCCGCCGTCGCCCAGCTGAAGACGGACCCGGTCGATCAGCGCTGGCAGCAACACATGAGCCAGTTCGTCGAAGGCTTCGCCGAGAACCCCGAAGGCGTCGCCGGCCAGTCGCTGCGCCACGTCTGGACCATGAGCGAACAGCAGGACTAGTACATCTCCCACACCAGGAGCTCGGCGCCGTTCGGGCCTGCGGTGATGCGACGGCCGTCCCCGTCGGTCAGTCGTACGGCGTCCGCCGTACCCAGGTCGCCCGCGGCTTCGAGGGCGGCCGTGCCCTGGGCGATGAAGAGATGCACGTACGGCGCTGCCGGGAGGGCGACCGCTTGGCCCGGGGCGAGGCGGGCGACCGACATCCCGGCGGAGCGCTGGTTGATGCGGATCGCCGTACTGGCGGCGTGCTGAGGGAGACCGGAGGCGATGGGAACCAGCTCGCCGGTGCCGAGGTCGAGCTCGGCCTGCTGGTACGACGGTGGCAGGTCGAAACGGTCCGGGCGGACCCACATCTGGACGTAGCGGACCGGGTCGACGGAGTCGTTCCACTCGGAGTGCTGGATGCCGGAGCCGGCGCTCATCCGCTGGGCCAGGTCCGGGTAGACGACGCCGCTGTTCCCTTCCGAATCACGATGCGCCAAGGCGCCCCGCAGTACCCAGGTGACGATCTCGAGGTCCTGGTGCGGATGCGTCTCGAACCCGGTGCCGGGGGCAACTGTTTCGTCGTTGTGCGCGAGCAGGAAGCCGAACCCGACGTTCGCCGGATCGTAGTGTGGCCCGAACGAGAACGAGTGCCGCGACTCCAGCCACTCGGACGAGGTCACGAATCTGTCGCCCGCCCGCCGGATCTCCATGGGTACTAGTAATACCCCTTCTGGCCGTCCAGGAGCTCACGCATGGTGTCCAGGTGCCCGACGTGCCGGGCGGTCTCCTCGACCATGTGGATCACCATCCACCGCAGCGTCGGGCTGTATTCCGGGTCCTTGCCGACGTCGTCCAGCGAGTGGGCGGCGGTGATCTCGTTCGACTGCGCGCACTGCGCCTCGAACTCGTCCAGCAGCCGTGTCAGCGGTACGTCGTCGACCATCCAGTCGGCGTCGTCCGGCAGATCCTTGCGGAACTGCGGGTTCGTGTCGGAGGGCTCACCGAGAAAGATCACGTTGAACCAGCAGTGCTCGGTCCAGCGCATGTGCGACACCAGTCCGGCCGGCGTCATCATCGGCGAGTCCGGCAGCACCGAACGGTGCTCGTCCTCGGCCCGCAGGCCCTCGAGCTTCCAGCGGACCAGCGCCCGCTGCAGATCCAGCCAGCCGATCAGCTGCGTGCGCTCATCCGCCACCAAGGGCGGCCGTTCCCGGGAAAGAGTCATGCCGGGACCGTAGCCGAGCGCGGGATCAGCGGCACCCGCATAAAAGAGGGACTGCGCCGCTCGGTGGGCGGCGCAGTCCCGGACGTGGGGCTGGGGTCAGCCGGTGGGGTTGCCGTTGTCGGAGCCCAGGGTGGCGGTGACGGTCTGGGTCTTGCCGTCGCGGGTAAAGGTCACCTTGACCTCATCGCCCGGGCGGTGCGATCGGACCGCGGCGACCAACGCGTCCCCTGACGCGATCGCCTTGCCGTCGACAGTGGTGACCACATCACCAGACTGCAGACCGGCCTTGTCCGCCGCACCGCCGGACGTTACCTCGCCGAGGCGTGCTCCGTTCGTGAGCCCGTCGGACGCCTGCGCGTCGCCGACCTGTACGCCGAGCCGCGCATGCGTGGCCTTGCCCTTGGCCACCAGCTCGTCGATGATCGGCTTGGCCTGGTCGATCGGGATTGCGAAGCCCAGGCCAATGTTTCCGCCTTCGGATTGTCCCGATCCTCCGGCGGTCTTGATCGCGCTGTTGATTCCGACCACCTGGCCGGCGAGGTCGATCAGGGCGCCGCCCGAGTTACCGGGGTTGATCGCGGCGTCCGTCTGAATTGCTGGGAAGACTGTGGTGCTGTCCTGCTGCTCGTCGCCCGACGTCACTGGCCGGTTCAGCGCCGAGACGATGCCGCTCGTCACGGTCGCCTCCAAGCCGAACGGCGAACCGATCGCGACCACGCCTTGCCCGACCGCGAGCTTGCCGCTCTGGCCCAGCGTGGCCGGGGTCAGGTCGGTCGCCTCCGCGTGGATGACAGCCAGGTCGGTCAGCGGGTCGGTGCCCTTGACCGTGGCCGGTACCGTCCGGCCGTCGTTCAGCATCACGGTGATGGTCGCGCCCTGTCCGGCGCCGGCCACCACGTGGTTGTTGGTGACGATCAGGCCGTCCTTGCTGATCACGATGCCGGAACCGGTCGCCGCGCCCTGCGAGGTCGCGACGGCGATCTTCACCACGCTCGGCAGCACCTTCGCGGCGGCGTTCTGCACCGAGCCGTCCGGAGCCGAGGCGGGAGCCGCCTGGTTGCCGTTCAGCGGAGCCGTCGTCGACGGAGTGTTGGCCGTGGAGTCGTTGGTGGCCGAGTACACCGCGGCGCCGCCGACTCCGCCGGCGGTGCCGACCAGGAGGGCGGTCAGCGCCACCAGCGCGAGTCCGCGCCGCTTCGGCTTGGCCGCCGTGGCGGCCGGTGCCTGCGGCTGCGGACCGTAGGGCCAGTTCGGGCCCGGAGACGTCCCCTGATGCGTCCCCGGCGCACCGAACTGCGGGTAAGCACTCCCACCTGTTGGGTGCTGACCCGGCCGCTGCTGCCCACCAAGCGGTGCGAACTGCTGCTGCTGATGCTGTCCGTACATCGGCATCTGCTGCGTCCGCTCCGGCCCCTGCGGTTGCTGCGGGTTCTGGCGGGGCTGGTTCTGCGGCTGCTGCGGCGTGTTCTCACTCATAGCGAATACTGTGGCGGCCGGACCTGAGAAGGCCCTGAAGATCCCCTCGGAGCTGTCGAAGAACTCCATGAAGATCCTCTGAAGGATCAGTCAGGATCTTTTCAGACGGTTTGCGTACGACGTCGCGGCGCGCTAGCGGGTACGACGTCAGCGGGTCTGCGTCGCGGCGTGCGGCAGCCACAGCGTGAACTGCGCTCCCGCGCCGGGGGCGTTGCGCGCGTAGATCATCCCGCCGTGCTGCTCGGCCGCATGCTTCACGATCGCGAGTCCCAGGCCGGATCCAGGCCGGCTACGCGCCTCGCTGGAGCGGTAGAACCGTTCGAACACATGCGGCAGATCCGCCTCGGCGATCCCCGGCCCGGAGTCGGTCACCGTGAGTACGCCGTCGAGCAGGCGGACCGTGACGAGCCCGACCGGCTGGCCGTCGCTCCGCGGCGTGACACCCTCCGGCACGCTGTACTTCGCGGCGTTGTCGAGCAGGTTCATCACAGCGCGGCCGAGCAGTCGCTCATCACCCCACACCGGGAACGGAGTGAGCTGGACGTCCCACTCCAGCCCCGGCGCCCGGCGCCGTACCTTGATGATCGCGTCCTCGACCACGTTGGACAGCTCGATCAGCTCCGCGTTCCGCACCTGCGGGGTGTCGCGGGCCAGTTCGGTGAGGTCACCGATCAGCGTGGTCAGCTCGTCCATCTGCGCGCGTACGTCGTCCAGCAGCTGCTGGCGATCCTCCGGCCGCAGGCCGCCGCGCTTGTCGGCCTGAGCGAGCAGGTCGAGGTTGGTCCGGATGCTGGTGAGCGGCGTACGCAATTCGTGCCCCGCGTCACCCACGAGCCGCCGCTGCCGGTCCTGCGACCGCGCCAGCGCCGCGAGCATCGCATTGAACGCCTGCGCCAACCGCGAGATCTCATCGGACCCGGTCACCGGAATCGGCTGCAAGTCTTCGGTTCGCGCGACATGCTCAGCTGCCCCGGTCAGCCGCGCGAGCGGTCTGAGCCCGGACCGGGCGACCGCGTTGCCGACGAGCGCGGCGCCGATGACGCCGATCAGGCCGAAGGCCCAGAGCACGATGCCGAGGTTGTGCAACGTCTGGTCGATCGCACCCAGAGACTGCGCGACGACCAGCGCCGACGGCTGGAACAGATCCGGGTCGGCCCGGCAATTGAACTGGGCCGGACAGTAGTGAGCGGGTACGGCGACCACCCGGAAATGTGAGCCGTTCCGGACGCCGACGGTCCGCAGACTGGCGTCGGCGCCCTGGGCCCGAGCGATGGCGAGCTCGTCCTGTCCCATCGGCGGGAGCACGCTGTCCTCGGCGCCGAACGTCTGCCCGTCCGCACCGATCATCCCGACCTGGATATCGCTCAGGCCGAGCGCGTCGGGTGGGATGTTCTGCAGATTCTGGAGGTTGGTCAGCACACCCTTCTGGGCGGCCTGGCTGGCCCGGAGGATCAGGCTGTCGTCCAGGTTCTGGTACATCTGCTGGCGCACGGTGACGTACGCCGCGACACTCACGATGGCGACCGCGAGTCCGACCGCGACCGCCGCGAGCATGGTGACCCGGGCGTGCAGACTCAGCTGGTGGAGTTTCTCGTTCCACCAGGTCTGGGTACGGGCAGCCGTCGCCACCACCCGATTCCCGTTGCCGTTGAGAACCAGCGGGGGCGCGGGCTGCCGCGGGGCGGCCGGCTCACGCCGGTCGGCGTACGAGGGGAATTCTTCGGGGTGTTGACGGCTCACGGTGGGGTGTCTCTCAGGACGTACCCGATGCCGCGGACGGTGTGGATCAGGCGGGGAAGGTCGTTCACCTCGGTCTTGCGGCGGAGGTAGCCGATGTAGACCTCGAGGGAGTTGGCGGTGGTCGGGAAGTCGTAGCCCCAGACCGCGTCCAGGATGACCGCGCGCTCCAGCACCCGGCGCGGGTTGCGGATCAGCAGCTCGAGCAGGGAGAACTCGGTCCGGGTGAGCGGGATCGGTACGTCGCCCCGGTGCACCTCGTGCGCGTCCACGTCGACCACGAGATCGGCGTACTGCAGCACCTCGCCGCGCTGGCCGCCCTCACCGGGCGTGGTGCTGCGGCGGAGCAGGGCGCGCAGCCGGGCCAGCAGTTCCTCGAGCGCGAACGGTTTGGTCAGGTAGTCGTCGCCGCCGGCGTCCAGGCCGTCGACCCGGTCCGCGACCGCGTCCCGCGCGGTCAGCACCAGGATCGGCACATTGTTGCCCGCGGCCCGCAAGGCCTTGGTGGTCTCGAGCCCGTCCAGGCGCGGCATCATCACGTCCATCACGACGACGTCCGGCTCGACGTTGCCGATCACCGCGAGCGCCTCGGCCCCGTCCGCGGCGGTCACCACCTCGAAGTCGTTGAACTCCAGCGAACGGCGCAGCGAGTCCCGGACCGCCCGGTCGTCGTCCACCACCAGTACCCGCATCGTCTTCCTCGCTCCGCTCGAAGTTCCGCCTCGACAGTAGGCCGTCAGTTTGAGAATCGCCTGAGAACCCGCTGATCACTACCCCAATACCTCCTGCACACCTTAGGTTGGCAAATCGTGGACATCCTCGAATACACCCCCGAGCCCGAGCAGTTCGCCTGGACCTTCGGCGGGGTGCCGCCGGTCCGGCGCGTCAAGCCGGGCACCGCCCTGAGGTTGTGGACCGAGGACGCGTACTGCGGCACCCTCCGCAGCACGGCGGACCTGGCCAGCGCCTCGCTGAACATGCCGTTCGTGAACCCGCAGACCGGCCCGTTCTACGTCGAGGGCGCCGAGCCCGGAGACACCCTGGTGCTGCACTTCGTGGAGCTCACGCCGGCCCGCAGCTGGGGTGTGTCCACGACCATCCCGTTTTTCGGCGGCCTGACCAGCACCGACCGCACCGCGACACTGCAGGACCCGCTGCCGGAGCGGACCTGGATCTACGAGGTCGACTCCGACAAGCAGACCGTCGGGTTCCACGCCCGGAGCAGCGGGCTGGAGCTCGCGCTGCCGTTGGAGCCGATGCTGGGCACGGTCGGCCTCGCGCCGGCCGCGTTCGAGGCTCGCTCGTCGCTGGTTCCGGACATGTTCGGCGGCAACATGGACACGCCGGAGATGCGGGCCGGTGCGACTTGTTACCTGCGGGTGAACGTCGAGGGTGCACTGTTCTCGGTCGGCGACGGGCACTACCGCCAGGGCGAGGGTGAGTCCTGCGGGACCGCGGTCGAGGGCGCGATGAACGTCGTACTGATCGTGGACCTGGTGAAGACGCCGGGACCGGTCTGGCCGCGGATCGAGAACGACGACTACCTGGCGGTGGTCGGGTCGAGCCGGCCGCTCGAGGACGCCTGGCGGGCCGGTCAGGTCGACATGGTCGGCTGGCTCGGGTCCCTGTACGGACTGGACAAGCTCGACGCCTACCAGCTGCTCAGCCAGATCAGTGAGGTCCCACTGGCGAACGTCGTCGACGTGAACTACAGCGTGGTCACCAAGGTCCCGAAGCGCCTGCTACCGAGCGCGACGGTGTACGACGGCATCCACCAGCACCTCCGTGCCGCGGCCGCCACTCTCACCTGAAGCTGGGTACGACGTCCTCCGCGAACCGCTGCATCGGCTCGTGGTCGTACGCGACCCGGGAATGTAGACGATGACGTACTGGATCCCGGCCTCGGCCAACCTCTCGACGTGCTCGGTGAGCCGCTTCGTCGTGAGGACCTCGGCGAGAGCACCAGGGGTTCCGCCGGCGCCGATCTCCGCGAACTCGTCCAGGCTGTAGCGGCCCCGCGCCTTGGCCGTCGTGGCGACCGGGTCGGCACCGGACTCGACCGGAAAGACGTTGAGGCTGGTCGACTTGACGATCTCGTCGTAGTCACGGCCGACGTCGTCGCAGTGTTGCCGGAGTACGGCGAGCTTGTGCTCGATCACGTCGACGCGACCGGTGCCGAAGTTGCAGACGTCGCCGTACTTCGCAACGAGCCGGAGCGTGACCCGCTCGCCACCACCGCCGATCCACAACTGTGGCTTGCGCCGCGGTACTACGAAGGGCTTGTCGACCGAGTGGTACTTGCCCTCGAAGACCACGTCGTCCTCGGTCCACAACCGGTGGATCAGCTCCACGGACTCCGCGAACGACCCCATCCGGTCCTTCTGGCTCGTCCACGGATAGCCGTACGCCCTCCACTCGTGCTCCGACCAGCCCGCGCCGATTCCGGCGTACAGGCGGCCGTGGCTGGCGACGTCGACGGTGGCGGCCATCTTCGCGTAGAGCGCCGGGTTGCGGTAACCGTTGCAGCCGACCATCTGGCCGAGCTTCACCCGGTGCGTATCGCGGGCGAGTGCGGCCGTGGTGGTCCAGGCCTCGAAGACGGTCTCGCGGACCGGCTCGGGCACTGTGTGGAAGTGGTCGAACAGCCAGATCGCATCCCACGGCCCGGCATCGGCGGCCCGGGCGACCGCGGTCATCGCCTCCCACTGCTCGACCGGATCCTCGAGTTCAGCCAGGTCCATCCGCCAACCCTGCGGTACGAAGACACCGAACTTCATCGGGCCCTCCCGGTACGACGTGAGATCGCGACGCCGGCCAGGCACACCGCGCCGCCGACTAGTGCGAGCAACGCGGGCGTCTCGCCGAGGAAGAGCCAGCCGAGCGCGATGGCGACGACCGGGACCACATAGACCGTGGCGCCCATCTTGCCCGCGCTGGTCCGCCGGAGGGCGAACGCCCAGGTGGTGAATCCGAGCGCGGTCGGGAAGGCGGCCAGGTAGACCGCCCACCAGATCGTCCCAGCGCTCGCGGATCCGAGCTCGTCGACTAGTGCGGGCGCGAACGGGACGCAGACGACGGCGCCGATGGTGCAGGCGAGCCAGGTGACCTCCGCCGCGGGGAGCCGGCCCAGTAGGGGCTTCTGCGTGACCACGCCGACGGCGTACGAGATGGCCGCGGTGATGCAGAGGACGACACCCCAGGTTTCCGCGCGGCCGGTGGAGGTCGACGTACCGATCAGCAGGATGCCGCCGAACGCGACCAGGCTGCCGATGACGACCTGGCGGGGGAAGCCCTCGCCGAGGGTGAGGCCGGCCAGCAACGCGATCAGCAGCGGGGCGATGTGGACGAGCATGGCCGCGGTCCCGGCGTCGAGACGGCGTTCGGCCTCGTTGAGCGTGAGGTTGTAGACGCCGAACCAGAGCAGGCCGCAGGCCAGCAACTGCGGCCAGTCGCGCGCGGCCGGCCAGCGGCGTCCGGCCACCTCGCGCCGTGGGCGGAGGAAGAGGAACGCGCCGAGGAAGATGCTGCCGAGGCCGAGGCGGGCCAGTGCCAGAGCGCCGGCCGAGAACTCGGTGCCGGCGTGCCGGATGGCGACGAACGACGAAGCCCAGAGCACCACGGTCACGGCCGCCGCGGCGGTCGCGAGGCCGCTCCTGGGCGGAGCTTCCACGATGGTAGTCACCCTGACTACCCTAGGAACCAGCTCTCAGTTTTCCCATGCCGGATCGGAGTCGAAATGGCGGTCTTGCTTACTGAAACGAAAAGCCAAGTGCTCGATGAGCTCAATACCCGGATCTTGGCCGAACTGACCGCCGACCCGCGGCTGCGGACCACCGAGCTGGCCCGCCGGCTGGGCGTGTCCACGCCGACCGTGCGGGAACGCGTCGCGCGGCTGGAGGAGTCCGGGGTGATCCGGGGCTACCGGCTCGAGGTGGATCCGGCCGCGCTCGGGCTACCGGTCGCGGCGTGGGTGCGGCTGCGGCCCGGTCCGGGGCAGATCCCGAAGATCATCGAGCTGGCCGCGCGTACGCCGGAAGTCGTCGAGTGCCACCGGATCTCGGGCGAGGACTGTTTCCTGATGCGCGTCCAGGTTCCCGCGATCGCGTCGCTCGAGGACGTCCTCGACAAGTTCCTCGTCCACGGCCAGACGACGAGCTCGTTCATCGTCTCGACCCCGGTGCCCCCGCGCTCGGTGCCGTTGGGGTGAACCCCAACCACCGCTGAGGGTGGTCTGCATCACTAATGTGGTGGCGACTTAGTGACCCTTGGAAGGACCCCGACCCATGGCTGCTGACAAGTCTGTTCGCAGAGTTGCCCTGCTCACCGCCGGCGGGCTCGCGCCCTGCCTGTCGTCCGCCGTCGGCGGGCTGATCGAGCGCTACACCGAGGTGGCGCCCGACGTGGAGATCATCGCCTACCTGAACGGGTACCACGGCCTGCTCAGCGGCCGGTTCGTCGAGGTGACGCCGGAGGTCCGGGCGAAGGCGTCCGTACTGCACAAGTTCGGCGGCAGCCCGATCGGCAACAGCCGGGTGAAGCTGACCAACACCGCGGACCTGGTCAAGCGCGGCCTGATCGCCGACGGCCAGAACGCGCTCCAGGTCGCGGCCGAGCGGCTGGTCGCCGACGGGGTCGACGTCCTGCACACCATCGGCGGTGACGACACCAACACCACCGCCGCGGACCTGGCGGCGTACCTGCACGAGCACGACTACGACCTGACCGTGGTCGGCCTGCCGAAGACCATCGACAACGACGTGATCCCGATCCGGCAGAGCCTGGGCGCGTGGACCGCGGCGGATCAGGGCGCGCTGTTCGCCCGCAACATCATCGCCGAGCACAGCTCGAACCCCCGGATGCTGATCGTCCACGAGGTGATGGGCCGCAACTGCGGATGGTTGACCGCGGCAACGGCCCGGGCGTACCGGGACTGGCTGGACACGCAGGAGTGGAACCCGGGCATCGGCCTGGACCAGGGCGGCTGGGACGTGCACGCGGTGTACGTGCCGGAGGCAACGATCGACCTGGACGCCGAGGCGAACCGGCTGCGCAAGGTGATGGACGAGAACGACTGCGTCAACATCTTCCTGTCCGAGGGCGCCGGCGTACCGTCCATCGTGGCCGAGATGGAGGCCCGTGGCGAGGAGGTCGGGCGGGACCCGTTCGGTCACGTGAAGCTGGACACCATCAACCCGGGCGCGTGGTTCGCCAAGCAGTTCGCGGAGCGGATCGGCGCGGAGAAGACGATGGTGCAGAAGAGCGGCTACTTCAGCCGTTCGGCCGCGGCCAACGACCGCGACCTGGCTCTGATCAAGGAGTGCACCGACTACGCGGTCGACGCCGCGCTGCGCGGTGAGAGCGGCGTGGTCGGCCACGACGAGGAGCGCGGTGACGAACTGCGCGCGATCGAGTTCCCGCGGATCGCCGGCGGCAAGGAGTTCGACCCGGGCGTCGACTGGTTCGTCGCGCTGAAGGCGGAGATCGGTCAGGCCTGAGTGCTGAGGCGGCCGACCCACTGGTCGGCCGCCTTCTCGATCTGCGCGAGGACGTCGTCGAAGTCGGCGTCGTCGCCGTAATACGGATCCGGTACGTCGTCATCGGCGAACAACCGGGCGTCGCCACCGAGCTCGGCCAAGTGTCCTGAGTCCATCGCGAGCACGAGGTCGCGGTCCGCGAACCACCCGGGCCGGAACTGGCGGGCCCGGTGCGCGCTGCCGTCGTACCCATGCCTGCGCAGCACGGCCGCGGCCCGCGGGTCCATCCGATCCCCGACGTGCCAGGCGCCCGTCCCCGAGCTCGTCACCTCGACGTCGTCGATCCCCGCCTCGGCGAGCTTCGCGCGCAGCACGACCTCGCCGATCGGCGACCGGCAGATGTTCCCGGTGCAGACGATCTCGACGTGCCTGGGCACTACTTGATCTCGGCCTTGTCCGGAAGAACGATGTTCAGCACGATGCCGACGACGGTGATGATCACCGAGCCGAGCAGCGCGGACCAGAAGCCGTCGACGTGGAACTGGACGTCCAGCTTGCCGGTGATCCACGACGTGAGCAGCAGCATCGCCGCGTTGATGACGAAGAGGAACAGCCCCAGCGTCAGGGCGATGAGCGCGCACGACAGCAACTGGAGGATCGGCTTCACAATCGCGTTCACGACGCCGAAGATCGCGGCGACGATCAGCAGCGTGAGGATCCGCCGTCCGGTGGTCGCACCCTCCAGAGTGATCCCGGCGACGACCCAGGTCGCGATCGCCAGCGCGACCGCGTTGGCGAGGAGTCTGATGACCAAGTTCTTCATGCGGTCGATCCTCCCATCCCACCGGTGCCTCTACGCCCGGTACGCGCCCTGACCCGAACCTGACTCTTGACACGGAAATGACCAAGTGATCTGATCATTTTCATGTTCCGTCCATTGGTTGGGGTAGTCGCGTTGTCACTCACGGCAGCGGGCCTCGGTCTGCCCGCTGCTTCCGCCGACCCCTCCAGCTGCAGCGCCGTGAGCACGAACTGGACCGCCCAGGCCCAGCCGCACGCCGCGCCCGAGGGCCTTCTGAACGCCTACAGCGACACCGGGAAGGGGTGGACCGGGGCGGACAGCACGTACTCCGTGCCGCTGTCGGGTGGGCGGACCGCGTTCGTCTTCTCGGACACCTTCCTCGGCCCGGTGAACCCGGACGGCAGCCGTCCGACCACGACGCCGTTCATCAACAACTCGTTCGTCATCGAGCAGGGCGGGAAGCTGAAGACCGTCACCGGCGGTACGGCGACCAACCCGACAGCGCTCGTACCTCCGCCGTCCAACGGCTGGTACTGGTTCGGCGCCGCGCAGACCAGCAACGCCGGCCGGAACCTTGACGTCATTGCCTTGCGGTTCGAGAAGACCGGACCGGGCCAGTGGGACTGGCACTGGGCCAGCAACTACCTCGCCCGGTTCGACAGCAAGACGTTCAAGCTGCGCAGCCTCAAGCCGCTCCCGTCGGCCGCCAACGTGCAGTGGTCCGGCTGGCTGCTGCGTGACCACGGCTACACCTACATCTACGGCGTGGAGGACCTCGGCTCCTCGAAGTACCAGCACGTCGCCCGAGTCCGCGGTGACGACCTGACCGCGAAGGCGTGGGAGTACTGGACCGGCTCCGGCTGGTCGGCGGACGAGACCGCTTCCGCACGTGTGCTCGAAGGTGTCGCCAACGAGCACAGCGTGACCCAGTGGGGTGACGGCTATCTGCTGGTCACGCATGACACGACAGAGCTGTTCAGCAAGCGAGTCCTCGGGTACTTCTCCTGCTCGCCGACCGGTCCGTTCGTGAAGCCCGTCGAGCTGTACCAAACCCCGGAGACCGGTGGGAACATCATCACCTACAACTCACATGAGCATCCGGACCTGCGCCGTGGCAACGAGCTCCTGGTCAGCTACAACGTGAACAGTCTCGTCAGCGACGACCTGTACGCCGATGTGAGCATCTACCGCCCGCGGTTCCTGACCGTCACCCTGGCGGCGGCGCAGTGAGCACCCCGGGTGGCGTCGTACGCCGCAGCCTGCTGGACGATCTGGCGACGTCGATGCTCTCACTGATCGCGGACCGGAAACTGTCGGTGGGTGACCAGTTCGAGTCCGTGCGGTCGCTGGCCGAGCGGTTCAAGGTCGCCGTACCCACCATCCGGGAGGCGCTTCGCCGACTGGAGGCAACCGGCGCGGTGGAGCTGCGGCACGGCTCCGGTGTGTACGTCGGTCCGAACGTCGGTCGTCTCGTCCTGGCCAACCCCCTGGCGCTGGCGCCGAGCGCGGAACGGCTGGTGGAACTCTTGCAGGCACGCGCTCTGATCGAGCCGCCGGTCGCTGCGCTGGCCGCCCAGATCCGGGCCGAGACCGCACTCGAGCAAATGGAACGGGACCTCGCCGCAGCGGCCGAGCTGATCGCATCCGGCGACCATGCCCAGCTCGCCGAGGTGAACATGGACTTCCACCGCTCACTGGCGCAGGCGTCCGGAAACGCGACCCTGGCCGAGGTGGTCGAGTCCGTCACCGTCGTCAACGCGCGTGAGCAGCTGGAGATCCTGCACATCCACGGCGACCGGCAGACCGACCTGGACGAGCACCGCGCCATCTACGACGCGGTCCGCGCCGGAGACACCGAACTGGCTGAACGCCTGACCCGCGAACACCTCGACGGCGTCCTCGTCGTCATCAACCAACGACTTCAGCACCCCTGAGCTGGAAGGACGCACTCCCATGCAACGCAAGATCAACCGCAAAGCGCTCACCGCCCTCGCAGTGGCCGGTGCGCTCGCGCTGTCCGCCTGTGGGGGCGGCGGGGCCGCCGGCGGTGCCGCCAAGGGCGAGGACAAGCCGGTCGACTCGCTGAAGTTCTACAACGACAAGGGTGGCTGGAAGGACGCCTTCACCCAGGTCGGCGCGGCGAGCAAGTCCGATATCGGCGTCGGGATGGAGCCGGTCGGCTACTCCGACTCCAACACCTACACCGCGTTCATCCGCTCCTCGTTCCGGACCAAGGAGAAGGCGGACCTGTTCAGCTGGCACACCGGCAAGGAACTTCAGGACCTGGTGGACCAGAAGCTCGTCGCCGAGACCACCGACCAGTGGACCAAGGCGGTTGCCGACGGCAACATCCCGGAGCAGCTCAAGCAGTACTTCACCTACGGCGACAAGCAGTACTGCGTGCCGCTGAACGCCGGGTACTGGGTGATGTACTACAACAAGGCCGTCTTCAAGAAGGCCGGGATCACCCAGACGCCGAAGACCTGGGCCGAGCTGACCCAGGTGGCCGACAAGGTCAAGGCGGCCGGGGTCAAGCCGTTCTACCAGACCAACATCCTGTTCTCCTTCGTCTGGTTCGAGACGCTGCTGGCCGGCAAGGACCCGGACCTGTACGACGCCCTCGCCACCGGCAAGGCGAAGTACACCGACCCGGGCGTGGTCGAGGTGATGAACGAGTGGAAGAAGATGATCGACGCCGGCTACTTCAGCGACCCGGGTTCGAAGACCGAGCCGCAGGCGCAGCTGAAGAACGGCGACGTGGCGATGATCAACTTCGGTACCTGGTTCAGCGGCAACCTGAACACGCTGAAGATGAAGGCCGGCACCGACTACGACTTCTTCGTGATCCCGAACGTGAACCCGGACCTGCCGAAGACCTCGATGATCTTCGAGACCGGCCCGGTCTGCTCGGCCGCCGCCAGCGACCACGCCTCCACGGTGAAGAAGTGGACCGACTGGTGGGTCACGCCGCAGGCGCAGACCGCGTGGGCGAACTCCCGCGGTGACCTGTCGTTCAACCCGAAGGCCGAGGTCAAGGACCCGGGCCTGGCGGCGCTCAACAAAGATGTCGGAGGCGACGGCAGTGCCAGTTACCGGCTGATCAACCGTTGGTTCGAGGCGACGCCGGTGCCAGTCGCGAACAAGGCGCTCGAGGTGTTCGGCGCGTTCGTCACCAAGCCGGGCGACCCGATGCCTGGCCTGCAGAAGATCCAGGCCGAGGCGGACGCGTACTGGGCCAAGCAGAAGTGACTTCGACGATCGAGCGGGCGCCGGTCAAGCCACGGGTGAGCGTCCAGCGCTCGGCCCGGACCGGCGCCCGCATGGCGCCGCTGTTCGGGCTGCCGGCCGTGGGCGTGGTGGCACTGCTGCTGTACCTGCCGTTCCTGTGGACGACGTACGTCAGCTTCACCGACTACGACGGCCTGGCCTCACCCGTCTGGTCGGGGCTGACGAACTACAAGGCGATGTTCAGCGACCCGGACCTGGTCGGGGCGCTGACCAACACGCTGCTGTGGGTTGTCGGCATGGTGACTCTGCCCGTGGTGCTCGGGCTGCTGATCGCCGTCATGACTTATGGACACAAGTGGGGCACGTGGCTGCGGCTGCCGTTCCTGCTGCCGTACGCGATCTCCGGTGTGGCCGTCGGCGTCATCTGGGGGTTCGTGCTGCAGCCCGACGGTGCGCTCGGTCAGGTGCTCGGGTTCTTCGGCCTTCCCGGTGCGCACACCGGCTGGCTGCAGGCCGGCCCGGGCAACACGCTGATGATGATCGTGGCCGTCACCTGGCAGGCGGCGGGTGTGAACGCCCTGCTGTTCGTGGTCGGGTTGCAGTCCATCCCGGCGGAGCCGCTGGAGGCTGCCCGCCTGGACGGCGCTGAGGGCTTCAGGCTCTTCCTGCACCAGCTCTGGCCGCAGCTCCGGCCGATCACGACGGTGGTCGTCGGGCTGTCGATCGTCGGAAGCCTCAAGACCTTCGACGTGGTGTGGGTGATGACGCAAGGCGGTCCTGGTACGTCGTCGGAGACGCTCGCGCTCTCGATGTACAAGGAGACGTTCGTACTGAACGACTACGGCCAGGGTGCCGCGATCGCGCTGTTCCTGAGCCTGGTCACGTTCGCCGCGTCGATCCTCTATCTGCGCTACCAGTTGGGGGAGTCGCGTGAGCAAGGTTAAGACTGCGATTCTCGTCGTACTGGGGCTGATCTGGCTGGCGCCGGTGTACCTGCTGGTCGTGAACGCGTCCAAGTCCGTCGACGGGTTCGACGCGAAGACGGTGTGGAAACCGGCCGGGTTCGCGCTGTTCACGAATTTCGGGGACGCGTGGAGCAAGGCCGCGCTGGGCGACACGCTCGTAGCGACCACGATGTACAGCGTCATCGCGCCGGTGATCGCCGTGCTGATCGGCGCGGCCGCCGGGTACGCGATCGTCGTACTGCGGTTGCGACGCGGGTTCCTGTGGTTCGTGTTCATCTTCGGCGGGACGATCTTCCCGCTGCAGATGATCCTGATGCCGCTGTTCTCCGGGTACGCCGACTCCGGGCTCTACGACACCCGGGTCGGGATGATCATCGTGTACACCGCGATCAGTGTGCCGTTCTCGGCGTTCGTGATGCGCAACTTCTTCACCGGTATCGCGCGCAGCGTGTTCGAGGCCGCGATCGTCGACGGTGGTGGGCTGTTCCGCATCTTCCGGAGCATCTACCTGCCGATGGCGGGGGCTGCGCTGGCCGCGATCTTCATCCTGCAGGCGACCTTCGTCTGGAACGACCTCCTGCTCGGGCTGACGCTGAGCCAGTCTGAGTCGGTCCGCCCGATCATGCCGGCGCTGACCGGTTTGCAGAGCACGTACGGCGGCGCCGCGCTTCCCACCGTGTTGGCCGGAGGGCTCCTTGTCTCTCTGCCGACGGTGATCCTGTTCCTGGCCGCCCAACGCTTCTTCTCCCGGGGTCTAGCCCTCGGTCAGTTCTGAAAGGAAACAAATGCAGGACTCTGCAAACAGCGCCGCCTTCGGCGGCGGGGGCGGGGGCCGCCGCACAGTCGTCGTCACCGGTGGCGCCGCCGGGATCGGACGAGGTGCCGTCGAACGGTTTGTCCAAGCCGGTGATCAGGTTGTTGCCCTGGATCGGGACGCGGAGGCGCTTGCTGGGCTCGAGAAGGAGCTCGGAGTCCGTGGGATCACCGTGGACGTCGGAGATCGTGAGGCTCTCGCCGCGGCCGCGCAGCAGGTGGAGCACGTCGATGCCCTCGTCTGTGCGGCCGGAGTCCAGCGGTACGGGACGGTTGTGGATACCTCGTGGTCCGTCTACGACGAGGTGATGGCGGTCAACGTCGGCGGAGTGTTCTTCGCCTGCCAGGCGTTCGTGCCGCTGCTCCCACGCGGCGGCAGTGTCGTCGTGGTGTCGTCCGTTCAGGCGTATGCGGCGCAGCACGGCGTCGCGGCGTACTCAATGGGGAAGGGCGCGCTGCTCAGCCTCGTACGGGCGATGGCGGTGGACCACGCGGCGGACGGAATCCGCGTCAATGCGGTCTGTCCGGGCTCGGTGGACACACCGATGCTGCGGACGTCGGCGGCCCAGTTCGGAGGCGGCCGGTCGACGGATGACGTGGTCGCGGAGTGGGGCCGGTCGCATCCGCTAGGGCGGGTGGCGACACCGGGAGAAGTCGCCGAGGTCATCCATTTCCTCGCGTCCCCGGCCGCGGCGTTCGTCACCGGGGCGGACGTGAAGGTCGACGGCGGGTTGACCGCCGGGCTGGCCGTCGTACTGCCGGAGGACACGAAGTGAAGATTGTCGACATCCGCGCCACGACTGTAACGATGCCGCTCGAGGCGCCGTTGCGGCACAGCAATGGTGCGCATTGGGGGCGTTTCGTCCGGACCGTGGTCGAGGTCGAGGCCGACAACGGGCTGATCGGGCTCGGCGAGATGGGCGGTGGCGGTCAGAGTGCCGAGGCCGCCGTCACCGGGCTCAAGCCGTACCTGGTCGGTCACGATCCTGCTCGGACCGAGGCGCTCCGCTGGATGCTCGCCAACCCGACTGCGAGCCTGTACAACAACCGAACCCAGCTGCTGGCTGCGATCGAGTTCGCCTGTCTCGACCTGCAGGGCCGGCAACTCGGCGTACCCGTGCATGAGTTGCTGGGCGGCAAGGTCCGCGACTGGGTGCCGTTCGCGAGCTACCTGTTCTTCCGGCACCCGGCCGACGACGGAACCGGTGAGATCCGGACGGCCGAGCAGTTGGTCAAGCACGCGCGGCAGCTCGTCGACGAGCACGGGTTCAGTGTGCACAAGCTGAAGGGCGGTGTCTTTCCGCCGGACTACGAGCGCGAGTGCTTCCGCGCGCTGGCCGAGGCGTTCCCCGGGCACCGGGTCCGCTTCGACCCGAACGGCGCGTTCAGCGTCGAGGAGGCGATCCGGTTCGCCCGCGGGATCGAGGACCTTGACAACGACTACCTCGAGGACCCGACCTGGGGTTTGAACGGGATGCGGCGAGTCCGCGAGAAGACGTCGATCCCGCTGGCGACCAACACCGTGGTGGTGAACTTCGAGCAGCTCGCGGCCAACGTCCGCGATCCCGCAGTCGACGTGATCCTGCTGGACACCACGTTCTGGGGCGGCATTCGCCCGTGTATCAAGGCCGCCGGCGTCTGCGAGACCTTCCAGCTCGGTGTCGCCGTTCATTCATCCGGCGAGCTCGGCATTCAGCTGGCGACGATGCTGCACCTTGGCGCCGTCGTACCGAACCTCTCGTTCGCCGCGGACGCGCACTACCACCACCTGCGTGACGACATCATTGCCGGCGGCAAACGTCCGTACGTCGACGGCGCGATCGCGGTCCCGGACGGACCCGGGCTCGGCGTCGAGCTGGACCGCGACAAGCTGGCCGAGTACGCCGAACTGTTCCGCGAACTCGGCCCGTACCCGTACGACCGGGACCCGGCACGTCCGGACTGGTACCCCCTGCTCCCGAACACCGATTGGGCCGACCCCTCATGACCATCCCTCGCAGTGCCGACCTGGCCAGCGACGTCTTGACTCACACCTACGACGACATGTTCAACCCGCCCGGGCTGACGAACTTCCTGGGTACGGCGCAGGTCGACCTGGACGTGGTCGCGATCCGCAGTGTGAACTTCCCGCCATACTCGCACGGCGACTGCATCACCGGTCAGCTGTACGTCGACGGCCGGCTGGCCCGCTCGTACGGCGGGACCGTCGAGGTGGTGTGGCGGCCGGACTGCGTGGTCCGATCGACCGTCGTCGACGGGCTGACGCTGCGGTCGGTCACCGCGTGTGCGCCCGGTCGGCCGGCTGTCGTCGTACGGCTCGAGCTGGAAGGTGCGCCTGGGCGGTCGGTGCGGCTCGGGTTCGCGCTGGACAGCACGGCGACCCGGTCCGAGAGTGGATGGTTGAAGCCGGAGCCGCCGTCGGAGCCGAACGACTTGAGGGTTGTCGACAATCGGGTTGCCGGCACTGGTGCATCCGCTTCCGCGGTCAGCCTGCAGGGCCTCGACGTGCCGGCGGTTGCCGACCGGTCGATGCTTGAGGCAACGATTGTTCTGGATGCCGCGGGCAAGGGACAGCTCTCGTATGTGCACGTGCTGGCCGAGGATCTGAGTGACGCGACGACGCACTTCGACATGTGTGTGGCCGACGTACCGGCGGTGATTGCTGCTGCGGAAGGCCTGTGGGACAAGGCGTTGGCGGATGCTTTCGATCCGTCGAGCGATGGCTTCAGCGGTTCACTGCCGATCCTGGAGACCACGAACGACGCACTGCGAAAACTGTACTGGTGGGGCGTTCTGGGTGTGATCTGGTTCCGGCGGGACAACCCGGCGAGTGTGCTTGGGCGGACCTACGACACGTTGATGCCGCGCTACTGGCAGACCACGACGTTCATCTGGGACTACAGCCTCTCGTCGCTGACCCACGCATTGCTTGACCCGGAGCCGATGCGCAAGCACATCGAGCACTGGATCGACCTCGACATCCACAAGCACTTCGGGACCGAGTGGCTGACCGGAGGACCGGTCGGCTACTGGTACTCGGTCAACGACTTCGCCATGACTCGGTTGGTCCGCGACTACGTGCGCTTCACCGGGGACTCCGGGTTCCTGGACGCGTCGGTCGGTCCCAAGCCGGTCGCGGAGCACCTGCAGGACTGGGCGACGGCGTGGCGCGGTCTGCGGGGTGAGCATGCTTTGGCGGACTACGGAGGTATCGATAACCTGCTGGAGTGCGTGAGCAGCTACGTGCACGAGGTGGCGAGCTTCAACGCCGCCAACGTGTGGTGTCTCCGCGTCGCTGCGGAGGTCGCCGATCGCTCTGGTGATGCCGATCGCGCTGAACTGCTCCGCAAGGAGGCGGACGAGCAGGCCGGCCATGTCAACGAGCTGTACATCGAGGGCGCGGGCTTCTGGCACGCTCGGCAGCCGGATGGCTCACTGGTCCCGGTGCGGCACTGCTACGACTTCAACATCATCGGTACGACGATGGCCGACGACCTCTCCGAGTCCCAGCGGGCCGAGATGGTGTCGTTCTTCCAGCGTGAGCTCCAGACGCCCACCTGGATGCGCGCGTTGTCGCCGTACGACGCCGATGCGGCCTTCAGCGTGCGCCCTGACCACCAGTGGAACGGCGCCTACCCTGCCTGGCCGGCCGATGCGTCCCGTGCTCTGTTCGCCCTGGGTCGTGGCGATGTCGCGCTCGAATGGCTCCCCGGGCTGGCTCGCACCGCGAACCAGGGGCCGTGCGGCCAAGCCCACTTCGTCGAGGAAGCCGCTCCGCTGATGTCCGGCGGCGCGCGCAAGTCCCCGCCGCAATTCCCGTACCTGATCGACTGGGCCTGCTCCTCGTCAGGCTCCTGGGTCAGCCTCGTCCTGGAAGGCATCTTCGGCCTCGAGATCGCCCTGGACGGCACAGTCACCGCCAACCCCCAAGTCACAGCCCTCGACCCCAACGCACAGCTCCGGGGCCTCCGAGTCGGCTCAAACACCTACGACGTCTCCGCCGAAGGAATCACCCAGCGCTAGCTAGGTGGCATGGCTATGGCTTCCAGGAGGGATTCCTGGGCGCCTTCCAGGTGGTGGCGGAGTTCTTCGACGCATTCGTCCAGCTCGCCGCGTTCCAGCAGGCGGATCAGCTTGCGGTGGGACGCGACCTGCTGGCGCGCGTCCTGCCGCAGCGCGTCCACCCGCGCCAGCGCGAGGCGAGCCTCCCCGGTGACCGAGTCGGCAGTCGCGATCAGCCGTTCGCTGCCGGTCAGCGCGACCAGGCTTCGGTGGATCGCCAGGTGCGTCTCCGTCATCGCCTCCGGGTCAGCACCATCTTTCGCGGTCGCCGCGAACACCCGCATCGCCTCGCGGACCCGCTCCCGCGCTGCCTCGTCCGCGTCGAACCACGCCCGGATCCCGGCCGACTCCAGCACGAACCGGGCCCGGCAGATGTCCGCCACCGCGTCCGGGTGCAGGATCGCCACGCTGACACCCTTGTTCGGCTCCCGGACCGCGAGCCCTTCGGTGACCAGCATGGTCATCGCCTCGCGAACGGTGCTCCGGGCAACTCCCAGCGCCTCCGCGAGTGGCTGTTCGCGTAACGGCGTACCAGGTTCGAGGTCTCCCGCGAACAGGGCGGCGCGCAGCGCGTCGACCACCCGGTCCACCGTGGTCGAGCGGTCCACCCGCAGCCGTTCGTACATAGGGCGATTCTCGTCCAGTCAAGGTCCGTTGTCGCGCGCGACCCGGCTCGCGGGCCGCTCCTGGCGGCTGCCTGTGGATAACTCTCGACACAATGACCTGGTTTTAGGGCAGCATTTTCCTCTGTGGCCGCCCCTCTCCCCGGACCGGCGTGGAGAGCCACCGAGCGATCGAGGAGCACATAGTGGGTGACAGCAAAGCCCTGCCGATCCTCGGCGGCGTCATGCTGGTGCTGTTCCTGCCTCTGCTGATCGTGATCGCGCTGATCGTCGGCGGCCTCGCCGGTATGGAGGCCAGCGCGTCGGACTGCGGCACCAGTGAGACCGAGGGCAAGGCGTTCGCCTGGCCGACCGACAAGCACGACATCGAGCAGGGCTGGCAGGACCCCGACTCCGAGGGCAACAGCCACTCCGGTCTCGACTTCAACGTCGACGAGGGCAGCAAGGTGTACGCCGCCGAGGCCGGCACGGTCACCTCGGTCGCGAACGACGAGGTCCGGATCAAGCACGACAAGGGCGTCGAGACCCGCTACAAGTACTTCAAGGACATCAAGGTCAGGGTCGGCGCCACGGTCAGCCGTGGCCAGGAGATCGGCACCTCGGGCTCCGGTGACGAGGCCACCCCCGGGTTGACCGGCTCGCACCTGCACTTCGAGCTATGGGTCGACGAGAAGAACGACGGGAACCTCAAGAACACCAAGCCCGAGGACGACTCGTTCGGCGACGACGCCGCCACCAGCGACGAGGGCGGCGCGGGCTGTTGCGGCGGAGACCTGACCGGCAACAACAACGCGCAGAAGGCGTTCAACTACTTCGCCTCCAGCGGGTACTCCAAGGAGCAGGCGGCCGGGATCGTCGGCAACATGATCCACGAGTCCAGCGTCGAGCCGGGCCGGCTGCAGGGCACCCCGTCCGGCAAGGTGACCAACCCGTCCGACGCGGTCGAGAGCCCGATGGGCTGGGGCATCGTGCAGTGGACGCCGGCCGGCAAGATGATCAAGCCGTCCCGCCAGGCCGGGATCGACGACGCCACCATCGTGTCCCTGCAGTTCCAGCTGGACTTCCTCCGCAAGCAGCTCAACGGTGAGACGGCGATCCCGGAGAAGGCTGCCGGCGACCAGGTGAAGGCGGCCAAGACGGTCGAGGACGCCGCCGTCGCCTTCGGCCGGTACTACGAGCGCTTCGCCGGCTCCAACGACCTGAGCAACTCGCGCTACACCGAGCGCAAGGCCGCCGCCAAGGAGGTCCTGTCGACGTTCGGCGACGGCGCACCATCCGGTGGCGGCTGCGGCGCCGGCAGCGGCAACATCGCCGCCGTCGCGAAGACGCTGGCCTGGCCGACCTCGGGGCACGACGGCACGGACAAATCCCTCGCGACGAAGGAGTACCGGGCGGCACTGCCGAAGTACAACAGCGAGAGCGGCGACCGCGTCTGGACCGACTGCGGGCGGTTCGTCGCGACCGTGATGCGGATGAGTGGTGCCGACCCCGACTACCCGATGGTGTACACCCCCACGCAGGAGAACTACCTTCGGACCTCCGGGAAGTACGACGTGTTCGACAGCATCAAGATCGCGGACCTGCAGCCGGGTGACATCCTGATCGGCCCCGGTCACACGTACCTGTTCGTCGGGCCGTGGGGCAACGGCTTCAACTCGGCCTCCGGCTCACTCGGAGACCACGTGCCGGAGGCAAGTAATGCCTACGACGTCGGTATCCCGGGCGGGTTCGCCGCCGCCCGGCTGAAGAAGAAGTAGGAAGGAGGAACGCATGCTCGAGGAGAAGCGGCGACCCGTCCTGATCGGCGCGACGGCCATCGTGATCGCTGTGGTGCTGATCGGTGGCTATCTGCTCTTCCGCGGCGCACCCGAGTCCAAGCTGACCGTGACGTCGATTCCCAACGACCTCACGCTGACGCTCGACGGGAAGCAGATCGCGGCGAACGGCGAGGTCAAGGTGAAGGCCGGCACCCACACGCTCGCGGCGGAGCGGAACGGGTTCGAGAGCTACAGCCAGACGGTGACCGCGGAAGGCGGCGACCCGTTGAGCGTGAAGATGTACCTGTACGCCAACGGCCCGGAAGGGCGCGAGTGGGCGGAGAAGCACCCCGAGCAGACGCTGCAGGCCGAAGAGGAGGCCGGACGGCGCTACGACGAGATCAACAAGCGGCTGCGGGAGAAGTACCCGATCATGGCCGCCCTGCCGTACCTCGGGCCCGGCTTCAAGGCGACCTACGAAGCCTCGAAGTCCGACCCGAAGAACCCCGAGGCGATCTCGATCGTCATCGCCACCTACACCGCCGACGGCAAAACCAAAGCCCTCCAATGGATCCAAGGCCAAGGCTGGGACCCCAACACCCTGGACATCATCTACACCACCACCAGCTAGACGGGCAGGATCAGGTCGCCGCCTGGGGTGGTGATGGGGTGTAGTGGGAAGTCCAGGGGGTTGGTGAGGCAGCGGATGGAGCCGCCGCCCTTGTGGAACTCCGACAGGTCGAGGACGACGACGCGCAGGCCCAGCGTGGTGAGGATGTCGTGCAGGCGGGGGGAGCATGCCGGCATGATGATCGTCTCGTTGACGACGATCGAGTTGGCGCTGAACGCGAACGCCTCCTCGTCGGTGAGCACGATCGGGTCTGGCACGATGCCGGACAGCTCCGCCTGGCTGGACTCGTCGAAGGCCGGCGGGTAGATCATCGCGTGCGTGCTGTCCACCGGGCAGAACGGCAGGTCCAGGTGGTACATGCCTTCGTGCGCGATCCGCAGCCCGCGGACGCGGATGTTCCACTCGGTCGCCAGGTGCTTGAGCGCCTCGGCCTCGGTCCGCGGGCCGTATCCCACGACCAGACTGTCGCCGAAGACGAACGCGTCACCGGACTCGAAGTGCGGCCCGACGCCCTCACTCCCGGGCCTGCTCAGGGTGAACCCGTCCCCGGTGAACCACTCGGCCGCGGTCAGCGACTCCTTCCGGCGCGGTTCGAAGCGCATGTGCGAGAGCATTGCCCGGCCGTCCGCCGTCGCCAGGCCGAGGTTCATCGCGTAGACCATGTCCGGTGAGTCCGCGCGCTGCGCGAGTACGTCGACCTCACCGCCGGCGTCCACGATTGCCTGGCGCAGGGAGTCCCACTGCTTCAGCGCGAGCGCCGGATCCGGCTGGTCGTGCGTGGACATGTACGGGTTGATCACGTAGTCGATCCGGAAGTGGTCCGGGCGGACCATCAGATACCGGCGACCCCACTCCAGCGGCTGACCCATGAGCACCCCTTCTGACTGTTGAGATCTATTGCCAGATCCCCTGATTGTCCGACAATCAGTCAGTTTGAGGCTCGCCGTACGCCGAGTCAAACGGTGTGCCGGAGGTCGCTCCGGAGAGGGTGGTTCTGGGGTGAGGTAAGGATTAACCTGCGGGCATGACCCCTGACCATGAGGTTCGCTTCCGCGCCTGCCTGGACGATGTTGCGGCTTACAAGCCCGGTCGTCCGCCCGCGCGCACCGACGGACGGCCGACGTACAAGCTGTCCAGCAACGAGAACCCGTACCCGCCGCTGCCGGGCGTGCTCGCCGCCGCGATCGAGGCCGCGGGGCAGATGAACCGGTACCCGGACATGGGCGCCGTCGACCTGCTCGAGGCGCTGTCGGACCGGTTCGGCGTGCCGGTGAGCGATCTCGCCGTCGCCACCGGATCGGTCGCGCTGCTCTACCACCTGCTGCAGGCGACGGTCGCTGACGGTGACGAGGTGATCTACGCCTGGCGCTCGTTCGAGGCGTACCCGATCGCCGTCCAGCTGACCGGCGCGACCTCGGTGCAGGTCCCGCTGACCGTCGACGCCCGCCACGACTTCAAGGCGATGGAGGCGGCGATCACCGACCGGACCAAGGTCGTCCTGGTCTGTACGCCGAACAACCCGACCGGCCCGGTCGTCCGACGCGACGAGTTGCTCGCGTTCCTGGACGCCGTACCGACGAACGTGCTGGTCGTGCTCGACGAGGCGTACCGCGAGTTCGTCCGCGATCCCGATGTGGTCGACGGCGTGGACGTGTACCGCGATCGGCCGAACGTCGTCGTGCTGCGGACCTTCTCCAAGGCGTACGGCCTGGCCGGCTTCCGTGTCGGGTACGCGATCGGCCACCCGCCGGTGGTCGCGGCGATCCGCAAGTGCGCGCTCCCGTTCGGCGTCAGCCACGTCGCGCAATCGGCCGCGATCGCGTCGCTCCGGGTCGAGGAGGAACTGCTCGAGCGGGTCGATGCTCTGGTCGTCGAGCGGGCCCGGGTCGTCGACGAACTGCGTGCGGCCGGCTGGGACGTGCCGGAGACGCAGACGAACTTCGTTTGGCTGGACCTCGGCGACGACACGGCGGCGTTCGCCCAGGCCGTCCAGGCCGAAGGTGTGTCGATCCGCCCGTTCCCGGGTGACGGTGCGCGCGTCACCATCGGTGAGCGCGAGGCCAACGACCTCTTCCTCGCGGTGGCCCGCGCCTGGCGCCAGTGACGGCCAAACCTCCGTCGATCATCTGGATCTCGGGAGCATCCGCCGGGATCGGTGCCGCCCTGGCCGCGGCCACGCCGTACCGGGACGCGCGCGTGATCGACCTGTCCCGCAGCGGCGGCGGTACGGCGGAACACCTCGAGGTGGATCTGTCCGATCCGGCCGACTGGTCGCGGGTCGAGCGCCACTTCGAGGCTGAGCTCGAGGCCTATGAGGGTGATCGTGTCGTGTTCATCCACAACGCTGGCACGATCACGCCGATCGGTCGCGCGGACGCGGTCGACCGCGACGCTTACCGGCGCGCGGTCCTGCTCAACTCGGCCGCACCGCAGATCCTCGGTAGCGCGTTTCTCCGTGCCTCGGCGCACCTCACCTGTGAACGGCACCTGGTGATGCTCTCCTCGGGTGCCGCGAAGACGCCGTACGCCGGGTGGTCGTCGTACACGGCCGGGAAAGCGGCGATCGAGCAGTGGGTACGCACGGTCGCGCTGGAGCAGCCGGACGGGTGCCGCGTGATCGCGGTGGCCCCGGGTGTCGTCGACACCGCCATGCAGACCGAGATCCGCTCCACCGACGAGCAGGCGTTCCCCTCCGTCGAGCGCTTCCACGACCTCAAGCGCACCGGCTCCCTGAGTACGCCGACCGCCGCAGCCGCCGGCATCTGGTCCCTCCTGACCCGAGACCTCCCGAACGGCAGCTGCGTGGACCTCCGAGACCTGTAGGCGCGCTCAGCGCGTGGGCCCGGGGGCCTGTGCGTCCGGGGGCAGTTCCGTGGCACGGAGGCGCCAGCTCGCGGGGGTCGGCACCCCTCCTGGTGGCCGTAGACAAGCAATAACCTGTTCAACCCCACCGGTTCCGGTCCAAGCCCACCGGTTCCGGTCCAACCCACCTGGTTCCGGTCCAACCCACCTGGTTCCGGTCCAACCCACCTGGTTCCTGTCCAACCCACCTGGTTCCTGTCCGAGCCCACCGGTTCCTGTGCCGGCCCACGGTTCTGTCCCAGCCCGGCACGCAGAGAACCCGGCCCCGCTGGGACGGGGGCCGGGTTGTAGTTGCGGCGCCGGGAGGAGTGAGGCTTGCTCCCGGCGCCGCTGGGTGGTGCTACCGAATCAGTCACCCCACCGAGGTGACTCTCTCGGGTCCGCATCACTGACCAGGGAGGGTCAGTTGTTCTGCGCGGAGTCCTGCTCGCACGTCTTCAGCGTGTCAACGGAGTTGCCGTCGTTGAACGCGCCCAGGACGCCGGCCAGGTTGGTCAGCGGGACGTTGCCGCCGATGCCGGTCGCGGACAGCTCGTTGTGGCAGGCCTGCCACGGGCCGACGTTGTTGCGGCTGACCGAGAGCAGCCCGTTGTCGCCCCGCTTGTACCACTTGCTGTTGGCCTGCGCGTTGCCCTGCTCGCAGGTCTTGACAGCGGTGACCGAGTTGCCGTTGTTGAAGAAGCCGACGATGCCGGTGACATCGCTGGCCGGCACGTTGCCGCCGATGCCGGTGCCGGAACCGAACAGGTGGCAGGCCTGGAACGGGCCGACGTTGTTGTCGTCGAGGGCGACCAGGTCGCCGTTCCGCTTGACGCCGTACCAGCCGTGGTTGCCGTAGGCCTTGCTGGCCAGCGACGCCGCGTCGGCCAGGCCGGTGTCCTGTGCCTTCTGCTGGGTGTCGTCGAGAACGTTCGCGCTCACAACGGTGGCCAGGCCCAGCGTGGCGACGGTCGCCACAGCCGCGGCTGCGGCGATCTTGCGAGTTACCTGCATTATGCCAGGTTTCCTTTCGGGTTTGACGGATTCGTCTTAGTGCTAACGACACCTGGCGAGGGGCGTTACAAACTTTTTTGTCAGATATTTCGGTACTCACGGGGCTCATAGCCGACCGGTGATGAGTTCGCTGACAGGGCAACGAAATCCGTGCTGACCAGGCAACTTACCGGCAACCAGGCGGTCGCCGGAGTGAGCGGAAGTTGAGATGGAACGGCCCGTAACCGATGCCCGGCTATCTCGTTGAGTCAGCGCGGGTGACGGATGAACCCGGTGATTCGGAAGATTGTTCTCGGTGGGCTCGGTGGTCGCCGAATAGGCAATACCATGATGAATCGGAATGTCGTTGCAACATTGCCGGAGTTTCGCACCATGTTTTTTTCGGGGCAGGGTGCCGCCCGGCAGACCAGGCCCGCTGCCGCGCGCATCGGCAGCGGTGGGAGACCCGGGTCCCTTGGGGCCCGGGTCTTTCCTTTGTCCGGAATCAGCTACGCCGGCGCTCGGCCGTGACCACGAGCGCGACCCCGATGATGATCACCGCGCCACCGACCAGGATCTGCCAGGTGATGTGCTCGCCGAGGATCAGCCACCCGAGCAGTACGGCGACCGCCGGGTTCACGTACGCGTACGTACCGATCAGCGAGATCGGCGCGTTGGCCAGGAGATACGAGTACGCCGAGTACGCCAGCAGTGATCCGAACACGACCAGATAGGCCAGCGCGACCCACCCGGATCCGTCGATCTCCCCGAGGTGCAGCCGCCCGGGCTCACCCCGGAGTACGCCGACCAGGACCATCGCCGTACCGCCGAAGACCATCTCGTACAGCGCGGTCACCAGCGGGTCCCGCGGCAGTCCGAGCCGCGGGGCGAACCGGGATCCGATCGCCCAGGAGATCGTGCCGACCACCAGGATCGCCACCGACAGCGGCTTCGCGCTGGTGTTGCCGCCGGACAACGCGAGCAACGCGGCACCGCCGAAGCCGATCAGTACGCCGACCCACGTCAGCCCACGAGGTCGCTCGCCACCGCCGACCCGCAGCAGCATCAGCCACAAGGGGATCGCGGCGACCAGCAGCGCGGCCAGACCGGACGGAACCGTCTGCTCCGCGATCGCGACCGCACCGTTGCCGAAGGCAAGCAGCAGGATGCCGACCGTGGCCGCGCCGAGCGCCTCCCGACGGGTGATCCGCAGCCGGCGCCACCCCGACTTCAGGCTCAGTGCCGCGGCCAGCAGGACGGCCGCCGTGAGGAACCGGGTCGCCATCCCGAGCATCGGCGGGATGTCCGCGTCCACGACCACCCGGATGGCCAGGTAGGTCGAGCCCCAGACGACGTACACGACCGCCAGCGCGGTCCAGATCATCGCGCCCGACGCCGGCTTGGCGCCGGTCTCGGGGAGTACGGCCGGGGCAGGCGCGGCCATCCAGGCCTCCTCAGTTGCGTCAAAAGTGTCTGTCAGGGGTGTCATGCAAAGACGATGCTTACGCTAAGCCTGCCCGATCCGCCACGCAAGCCGGTATCCGGCCAGCAATCCGCTGTTTCCCGCCAGGCCATGCGTACGGGGCAGGGTGCCAACGACCCTGCCGTACGACCCTGATCGTGAGGAGAGCTGGATGCGGATCGCCGGAGTCCTGGTTGCTGCGATGACCGTCACGCTGGGCACCTGCCCGGCGTACGCGAGCGGGCTGACGGAGGTGACCGCCGCCGCCGAGACCGCGCCGAACTGGGACGACGACGCCGGTGGCAACGCGAACGCCGACGACCCGGCCATCTGGGTCGACGCCCAGCACCCCGAGCGGAGCGTCGTCCTCGGAACGCTGAAGAACGGCGGCCTGACGGTCTTCGACCTGACCGGCAAGCAGGTGCAGCGGTTCGCCACGCCGCCCGCGCCGGAGCCGGGTCAGGAGCCGGGCCGGTTCAACAACGTCGACATTGTCGACAATCTGGCGATCGTCACCGACCGCGGTCGCGACCAGCTCCGGACGTACGCCGTGAAGGCCGGGCGACTCACCGATGTGACCAGCGCCACGGCGCCGCTCGTGTTCAGCAAGGACACCGCGGAGGTCCAGGACCAGCGGACCGCTTACGGGCTCGCGGCGACGAAGATCAAGGGCCGGACGGTCGTCGCCGTGACGCGGCGCAGCGAGACCCGGGTCGGATTCCTCGCGCTGGTTCCGGACGGCCACGGCAAGATCACCTACCGCTCGATCGGCACGGTCGACCTGCCGAGCAGTTTCAAGCTCTCCGACGGCAGCACCTGGTCGCCCTGCGAGGAGCCTGGCGACCGGCCGCAGCTCGAGGGCATGGTGTTCGACCGCACCACCAACGACCTGTACGCCGCTCAGGAGGACGTCGGCGTCTGGCGGATCCCGCAGCACGGCAAGCCGGAATTGCTGGAGAAGGTCCGCGAGTTCGGGCAGCGAGCCGTCTACAACGATGAGACCGAGGAGTGCGAGCCGACCGGACCGGTCAGTCCGGACGCCGGAAAGCACCTCAGCGCCGACGCCGAAGGACTCACGATCGCCTATCGCAACGGCGTACGGACGCTCTACGCATCCAGCCAGGGTGACTCGACGTTCGCGGTCTACGGGATGGACGGACGCCGACTGGCGTACCGCGCCGGCTTCGAGGTGATCGACGGTCCGGCGGCGGACGGCGTACAGCACAGTGACGGTGCGGCGGTGACGACTCAGCCGCTCGGGTCGCGGTTCCCGCACGGCCTGTTCGCGGTCCATGACGGCGAGAACACGCCCGGTGACAGCGACCGCGAGGGCACGAACTTCAAGCTCGTCCGGCTGGAGAAACTGCCCTGATCGAGACGCATTTGTGACACATCTCGTCAAGACCGGCTGATCTCTGTAATATGAGCGCGGACATAGGACCAGTGGATGGACTGGTGTCTCATCCTGAGACCCGTTTCGGTACCGCCGTACCCGGACGCGTCCAGACAGTTAGCGGATCAGGCACCTGCTGGGTACGGTGTCCGGCAAGATGGTGGTGAGACCAGTGAGGAGGTCCACTGCCAACAGTGCATCAACCCCTGGAATCACGCGGTCCTGCCTGCGAATGCCTCATCCGGCGCAACGGGCCGGCCCCGTGCAACGTTGCGGTCGCGGCGATCCCGCGCTCGAACCCGAGGAGTGCATGTGAGTGAGTCGGTGCCGGGAATTGCCCCGGAAGTTTTCGCGCCCGTCGAGGCGCCGGTCAGTCCATCCCAGGCCTCCGAAGAGGTCGAGTTCGTCCAGCTGCTGACGCCCGAAGGTGAGCGCGTCGAGCACCCGGACTACGCCTTCGAGCTCGACGACGAGGCGATCAAGGGGTTCTACCGGGACATGACCCTGGTCCGCCGGATCGACACCGAGGCGACCGCCCTGCAGCGTCAGGGTGAGCTCGGCCTGTGGGCGTCGCTGCTCGGTCAGGAGGCCGCGCAGATCGGCTCCGGCCGCGCGCTGAACTCCAAGGACATGGTCTTCCCGACCTACCGCGAGCACGGCGTGGCCTTCTGCCAGGGCGTCGACCCGCTGCGGCTGCTCGGCTTGTTCCGCGGCGTCGACCAGGGCGGCTGGGACCCCAAGGACAACAACTTCCACCTGTACACGATCGTGATCGGCGCCCAGACGCTGCACGCGACCGGGTACGCGATGGGCCAGCAGCGCGACCACTCCATCGGTGACGCCGAGAACGGCGAGGCCACGATCGCGTACTTCGGCGACGGCGCCAGCAGCCAGGGTGACGTCAACGAGGCGTTCATCTGGGCGTCGGTGTTCAACGCCCCGGTCGTGTTCTTCTGCCAGAACAATCAGTGGGCCATCTCCGAGCCGATCGACCGGCAGACCCGGATCCCGCTGTACCAGCGCGCGGCCGGCTTCGGCTTCCCCGGCGTCCGTGTCGACGGCAACGACGTACTCGCGACGTACGCCGTCACCCAGCAGGCGCTGAAGCGGGCCCGGGAGGGCAGCGGGCCGACCCTGATCGAGGCCTACACCTACCGGATGGGCGCCCACACCACCTCCGACGACCCGACGAAGTACCGGCTGAGCGAGGACCTCGAGCACTGGAAGCTCAAGGACCCGATCGAGCGCGTGCAGGCGTACCTGGTCCGCACGGCCGGCGTCGACCACGACTTCTTCGACGAGGTCGAGGCCGAGGCGGACAAGGTTGCCGCCGAACTGCGGGCCGGCTGCCTGTCGATGCCGGACCCGGTGATGACCGACTTCTTCGACCTCGTGTACGTCGAGCAGACGCCGGAACTGGTCGAGCAGAAGGCCCAGTTCGCCGCCTACGCCGCATCGTTCAGTGACTCTTCAGAGGGCGAGGGCTGAGCAGATGGCGAAGATCAGCCTCGGCAAGGGCATCAACATGGGTCTGCGGGCGGCGATGGAGGCCGACCCGAAGGTCGTCGTGATGGGCGAGGACATCGGCAAGCTCGGCGGAGTCTTCCGGGTCACCGAAGGACTGCAGAAGGACTTCGGCGAGGACCGGGTGATCGACACCCCGCTGGCCGAGTCCGGCATCATCGGGACCGCGGTCGGCCTGGCGCTGCGCGGGTACCGGCCGGTCTGTGAGATCCAGTTCGACGGCTTCGTGTTCCCGGCGTACGACCAGATCATCAACCAGGTCGCGAAGATGTACTACCGGTCGATGGGCAAGATCCGGATGCCGATCGTGATCCGGATCCCGTTCGGCGGTGGCATCGGCGCGGTCGAGCACCACTCGGAGTCGCCGGAGACGCTGTTCGCGCACGTCGCCGGACTCAAGGTGGTCGCGTGCAGTGAGCCGGTCGACGCGTACTGGATGATTCAGCAGGCGATCGCCTCCGACGACCCGGTGATCTTCTTCGAGCCGAAGCGGCGCTACCACGAGAAGGCGGAGCTGGACGAGTCCGTGCCGCCGGCGCTGCCGCTGCACCAGGCGAAGGTGGTCCGCGAGGGTACCGACGCGACGCTGTTCTGCTACGGCCCGATGGTGAAGACCTGTCTGCAGGCGGCCGAGGCCGCGGTCGAGGACGGCCGGCAGCTCGAGGTCGTCGACCTGCGCACGATCTCGCCCCTGGACCTGCAGGCGATCTACGACTCGGTGCGCAAGACCCGTCGTGCGGTTGTCGTGCACGAGGCGCCGTACTCGCTCGGCCCGGGGTCGGAGATCGCGGCGCGGGTGACCGAGGAGTGCTTCTACCACCTCGAGGCGCCCGTTCTGCGGGTCACCGGGTACGACACCCCGTATCCGCCGTCGCGGATGGAGGAGGAGTACCTGCCCGACCTGGACCGGGTGCTCGACGGGGTCGACCGGGTGATGGGGTACTGATGGCCATCCAGCAGTTCCGACTCCCCGACGTGGGTGAGGGCCTGGTCGAGGCCGAGATCGTCAGCTGGAAAGTCAAGCCGGGCGACACGGTCAAGCTCAACGACACCGTCGTCGAGATCGAGACCGCGAAGTCGCTGGTCGAGCTTCCCGTTCCGTTCGCCGGCACCATCACCGAGCTCCTGGTGCCTGAAGGCGAAACAGTCCCGGTCGGTACGCCGATCATCGCGGTCCAGACCGACTCCGCCGAAGGCTCCCCCGAGGACCTGGTACCGACCATCCCCGAGGAAGACCCCACCGGCGGCCGCACCGCAGTCCTCGTCGGCTACGGCCCCCGCACCACCGAAGCCAAACGCCGCCCCCGCAAGACTCCCGCAGCCTCCGCCAGCTCGGCGCTGGCTCCGGCTGCGGGCGGTGCTGCCCCAGCTACCACCCCCACCCCGGCACCTGCGGCTCCCGCCGCCGCGGCCCCAGCCGCAGTCGCGCCGGCCCCAGCCGCGTCCGCGCCTGCGCGCTCCTCTTCCACGTCCGTTGCCGGAGGCAACGGAGGTGCGGTGCATGTCTTGGCGAAGCCGCCGGTGCGGAAGCTGGCCAAGGATCTGGGGATCGAGCTGGCGAGTGTGACGGCTACCGGTCCTGGTGGGATCATCACCCGGGCTGATGTTGAAGCGCACGCGAGTGCTCCGGCTGAGGTTCCGGTGGCACCGGCGTACGAGGCTGCTCCGGTGGTGAGCGGGCGCGAAGACACTCGCGTGCCGGTCAAGGGTGTGCAGAAGGTGATGGCACAGGCGATGGTGGCCAGTGCTTTCACCGCACCGCATGTGACCGAGTGGATCACCGTCGACGTCAGCGCCACCATGGAGCTGGTCGACCGGCTCAAGGGTGACAAGGCGTTCCGGGAGCTCCGGGTCTCGCCGTTGCTGATCGTCGCGAAGGCGGTCACTCTGGCGGCCCGGCGTACGCCGATCGTCAACGCGGCCTGGGACGAGCAGGCGCAGGAGATCGTCTACAAGGGCGCGGTCAACCTCGGCATCGCCGCGGCCACCCCGCGCGGGCTGATCGTTCCGAACATCAAGAACGCGGACGCCCTCACCCTGCCCGAGCTGTGCGGGGCGCTGAACGACCTGGTCGCCATCGCCCGCGAGGGCAAGACCCAACCGGCTGACCAGGCCGGCGGCTCGTTCACGATCACCAACGTCGGCGTCTTCGGCGTCGACGCCGGTACGCCGATCATCAACCCCGGCGAGGCCGCGATCCTCGCGTTCGGCGCGGTCCGCAAGCAGCCGTGGGTGGTCGACGACGAGATCGTCCCCCGCTGGATCACCACGCTCGCGCTCTCCTTCGACCACCGCCTGATCGACGGCGAGAAGGGCTCTACCTTCCTCGCCGACGTATCCAGCATCCTCGAAGACCCAGCCCGAGCTTTGATGTTCTAGTACGCGTACTCCGCGAAGGCCCAGGTGAACACCACCTGGGCCTTCGCCGGGTCAGGCGTCGAACGTCAGCACAGCGCGGCGATCCTCCGCGACAATCTTGGTGAGCTTGATGCGCAGCTCGTTGAGTTCATCAGCGCCGTCGGTGTGCAGAACCGGATACAGCTTGATCAGCCGGGCCGCGGTAGCCGCGGCGGCGAACAACGGCAGGTCAGCCAGGTCTGCCTCGGGTAGCGGCCGACGCTGTCGGTAGCCGGCGAGGAACGCGTCGAACCGTCCCTTGTACGTCGGTGTTGGTGTGCCGGCCGAGGTCAGGTCTCGGACGGCGAGAGCGATGTCCGCGACGAACCACGATCGGGCGGCATCGTCGAAGTCGAACGACGTAGGTGTGTCCCCGACCCACGCCAGATTGTCCAGCTCGAAGTCTCCGTGAATCACCCCGTAGCGCGACGGATCACGAGGCAGTCGGTCCAGCCGGTCGACGAGGCGCCGAACGGAATCCACCAGCGGCGGGTCATCCAGCCCGGCGACCTGCTCCAGCTCGGCGAAGCCCACCGGCAAACCATCGCCGAACTCGCCCGCCGCCTCATGCAGCCGGGCAAGCTCCGTCCCCCACGCACGCGCTTGGGGGAGCGTGAGTACGTCGACCCCCAACTGCCGGCCGGGCGCGGCGGCAACACACATGGCGTGCATAGGCCCGAGGCCGCTGTCGACGGACTCCACCAGCACACCGCCGGCCGATCGTTGGGCCTGGCAACCGCAACGCCACCATCGGCCAGACTCTGCATCAGCTCGGCCACGATGGCCAGTCCATCGTGTGACTGCCTTGGCGCGAACCGGAGAAACGACCGCGGTCGCGCCGGGGAGCCTTCGGGAACGACGAAGACGTGACTCGCACTGGAGCGCCACCAACGAGCAGTACCGGCCGCGTACCCCCAGCGGGCAGCGACCGCATCCGCCACGGAGGAGCGGTCGGCCGCGTCGACCGTACGCTCCAATCTGTTGATCTCTCCGAGCGTCATCATCACTGCAACCCTGCACGAGCGGCCCAGTGACCCGCATCGTGTTTTCGCCGCTGTACCGCTGCAGACGGTTTAGCAGCTCGTGAAATATGGCTGAACCGTCGCGGTCCTGGGTGAGAAGGTGGGGGACGTGCTCGTACTGGTGGTGGTGCTTGGGGCGGCGGTGTTGCACGCCACGTGGAACGCTATGGCGCACGGTGTGCCGGATCGGCTGGCCGGATTCGCGCTGCTGGGGGTGGCGTCGGGGACTGCCGGGCTCATTGCGATCGTTTTCACCGGTCCACCGCCTGCGGGCACTTGGCCGTACATCGTCGCGTCGATCGTGCTGCACTGCGTGTACTACGGCGGCCTGCTGGCGTCGTACCAGCTGGGTCAGTTCAGCCAGATGTATCCGCTGGCCCGCGGTACGTCGCCCTGGGTTGTCGCCGTGGTGTCGATCGTCGTACTGCATCAGATGCTGGCGCCCGTCGAACTCGCCGGCGTGCTGCTCATCTCCGCCGGGCTGATCGGGCTGGTGTTCATCGGACGGTCGGCCGGACGTGCGCAGACCGCGGCCCTGCTCGCCGCCGCCGGGACAGGCCTCGCGATCGCCGCGTACACGGTTGTCGACGGTCTCGCGGTCCACAAGATGCCGGTGGCGACGTACATGGGCTGGGTGTTCATGATCCAGGGCTTCATCGTGCCGGTGGTAGCACTCTGCTGGCGCGGCCCGGCTGTCTTCCGGCAACCCCGGTCCGCGATCCTGACCGGCCTCGGCGGCGGAATCGTGTCGATGGTCGCCTACGGCCTCGTCCTCTGGGCCCAAACCCGAGGCACCCTCGCCGCGATCGCAGCCCTCCGCGAAACCAGCATCATCTTCGGCGCCATCATCGGCGCCGTCTTCTTCAACGAACGCTTCGGCCCCCGCCGAGCCCTGGCCGCCGCAGTCGTAGTAACCGGCATAGTCCTCATCAGCACCTCCTAGCGAAGCACGCTGTCTGTACCTGCTGCTGCGGGGCGTGCTTTCCTGAAGGCTCGGGTGTAGGGAGGTGCTTGGTATGCGTGATCGGGACGGTCCGGCGACGGCCTCACCTGATCTGCCGGTCGTCCGGCAGTGGGTCGAGCGCAATCCGGACGCGAGCGCCAGGCTCACGGAGACCGTTGAGCACGGCGGTGATCGGGTGGTTCTTGTCGTCAGCTTTCCGGTTCAGGAGGCCATGCTCCGAGCGCAGCTCGAGATCCCGTCGCTCGTACAGTTCCCCGAGTTGTTGCGCTTCAGACGCTGGAAGCCGACCGAGCAGGAGACCGAGTGGACCCTGCAATGGGTGCTGGGCCTCATGCGCCGGCAGCACGATCTCGATCTGCCGACCAAGGTCACCTCGACGGGGCCGCACCCGGTGTCCGGGCTCATCATGATCACGCTTGACCGCGTTGATCCCGCCTACGCCGCCGAGCTCGAAGCCCGCGGCAACGGTCTGACCTTCGTCCTGCCCGAACCGGAGAACTCTGTTTCGTTAGCCGTTGCGGGCGCCGCGTCGCCCTATTACCGAGTCCCAGATGCAGCAAGTCCGACGTGGGTCACCGTGGAGAAGTTGCGGCTTTCGTAACGAGGGCGGCTGCCGTCCGATGTTGGGGGCATGCGCGTTTCCCTGCAAGATCCGCCGCGGTGGCTGACATTCCTCGTGGCAGGCGTGCCGTTCGGACTGCTGATGGGTTTGACGGCAAAGTCTGACGGCGATAGCTGGCTCGGTGCTGGGTTCATGGTGACGAGCGGCATCCCATTCGGGCTGTGCATGGTCTGGTGGAGTGCGCGTTGGCGTCGCGAGCAGCAGGAGAAGGCGGCCGAGGTCCCGGCCGACCTCGAGCGTGCGGCACGGCGCGCTCTGTCGAGTGGTGACGTACCGGACGACGCCGGGCTCCGGTCCGCGGCGATCACAGTCGCCTCGCGCGATCTCGCCGAGGCCGGGCGCCATCGCTGGCACAGGGTCACTTCCGTGTGTGTGATGGTGATCGTCGCCAGCCTCGCCGCGGCATCCGGGTCCTGGTGGGCAGTCCTGCTGTTCGGCGCCGGCGGCGCGATGTCGTTCTATCTGTACGCGATCGTGCCCCGTCGGCTTCTGCGCCGCGTCAAGCAATTCCGCGCCGCCCCCTAGCGGATCCGATCGCGCCGGGAGTAGGCGTTATAGGTTCAACCGTCGGCGATGATCGAGCTGGGGGTTGTCTGTGGCTGTGGATGATGTGCGGGATGCGTATGGGCGGTGGGCGGAGGAGTACGCCGAGATGTTCGCCTCGATGGAGGCTACGCATGAGCTGGATCGCAAGCTGGTGTCGCAGTGGGCCGGTGGGATCACGGGCCGGATCATCGACGCGGGGTGCGGGCCAGGCCAGTGGACCGACTTCCTGCGTGGCCTGGGCTGCGACGTCGAGGGTGTTGATCTGGTGCCGCGCTTCGTGGACATCGCCCGATCGCGGTTCCCCGCCGTCTCCTACCGTGTCGGCGAGCTGGACGACCTCGGCGTACCCGATCGCTCAGTAGCAGGGATCCTGTCGTGGTACTCGATCATCCACACCGATCCGGACAACGTGCCGCGCATTCTCGACGAGTTCGCGCGATGCCTGTGCGACGGTGGCGGTTTGGTTCTCGGCATGTGCGAAGGCCCGCAGGTGGAGCCGTTCGACCACAGGGTGACGACCGCCTACTTCTGGTCGGTCGAGGAGATGTCACAGCGGCTCGTGGAATCGGGCTTCCAGGTCGAAGCAACGGAAACCCGCAGTGACGAGAAGCGACCCCATGCCGCTATCGTCGCGCGGCGCAGACGCGTCGAACCCTGACGAGCGGGAGCCCGTCGTCACAGTTGCTTCGTGGGCGTGTCCGGGTCGATTCCCAGTGCGGTGAATCGCTTGGCGAGGTCATCGACCCACTCTGGCGGTGTCCGGTGATCCGGCAGCGGGACGCCCGCTTCGCTGCGCCACAATGCGTCCGCGAGGGCGGTTCGCAGATGCCAGGCCATCACGCGGTCGACTGCCAGTTCGCGGCCGGTGATCCGCGTGTAGTGGCGCAGGGTGGCCGTGAGCAGTTCGACACCCGGACCTGTTCCGGGGAAGGTGCGCAGGTCGTACTCCGCCTCGGCGAGGCCCGCGGTCTCGAAGTCGACGACTACGCGGAGGTGCTCGCCGTCCCATACCTGATTGCCGCCATGGAGATCGCCGTGTACCAGTACGCTCGGTCGCGGCGTCGCCAGTACGTCGTCTGCCCAGTCGCACCACCTGATGACTGCGGGATGCTGATCTGGACGAGCCCATTTCACGAACCCGTCGCGTAAGGCGTCGCCTGTGGCTGGTTGCAGTGCGGCAGGGGCAAGTTCACCGAGGGCGCCTTCGACGCGTGCGCGGGTCGCCGGATGGTGCAACTCACCCAGAAACTGAGCGAGCTGCCGACCCACAAGGTCCCGGTCAATCGAGTCCACGACCTCGAACAGCGCCTCGCCCGGCACCAGCCTGGTCACCAGGAGCAGTGGATCGGTGCTGCTGGCAACCACTTCCGGCAGAAACGGAACCGCCGGCTCACGCGCCAACGCCTCCAAGACGGCGATCTCATGCGCCAACCGAAGCCCGGCAGGCCGTGACCACGCAAACTTCGCAACGAACCGCCCGCCGACCATCGCGCTTGCCGACCACCACAAGGGATCCTCGCCGATCGATTCGCGAATCGCGATCGGATAGTCACCCAGCCCGGGCGCAACACGCCTCAGCGCCCCGGCAACCGCCGCGGACGAGCCCTCCGCCAACCACCTCACGGCCGAGCCTCTCCGTCGCATCCCGCCGAAGCGATGCCGTGAACCGTGCCCGGCAGTGCCGCGTTATCGGCCATAACCGGCAGTCAACCGACGAGACTCACACAAGCGCAACCGAATTCCACGGTGCTGCTCGTGGAGCACGAGTTGGCGGGTCCGCGGGGTGGTCGATGAAGCGCGGTAGCGCGTAGCCAAGGGTGGGTGGGGCGGACCACAGTTGTATAGAGGAGTGGGGGTCCCGGGCGGGGGACCCCCACTCAGTCAGTTGACGGCGTCGAGGGCGTCGGCGATGCCTTCGCCGAAGAAGGCGTTGTTGGCCGTGGTGCCGGTGCAGCGGGCGTCGGGGGTGACCGGGCAGGCGGTGTCGTCGGCTTGCTTGCGCAGTGCCGACTCCAGCTGGCTCGGGCCCCACCACGGGTGGGTCGACTTCATCAGGGCCGCGATGCCGGTGACGTGCGGCGACGCCATCGACGTACCGCTCGAGAGGCCGTACCTGCCGCCGGGCAGGGTGGACAGGATCGAGCTTCCGGGAGCGGCGACGTCGATCTTGTTCAGGCCGAAGTTCGAGAAGCTGCTGCGGGCCCGGGCCTGCGTGGTGCTGGCGACGGTGATGACGCCGGGCAGCTCGGTCGGCATGTCCAGGCAGTCGTTGTTGATGGTCCGGGTGGCCGGGGTCGTGTCGTTCGGACTGCCGCTGTCGGTGGTCTTGTTGGCGAGGTCGTAGTTCGAGTTGCCCGCCGCCGCGACCGAGAGTACGCCGCGACCGGTCGCGTAGGCGTACGCGCGCCGGACCGCTTCCTGCACCGCACCCTGGTCACCGTTGTCCTTGCACCAGAATTCCCACGGGTCGATGAAGTAGCTGTGGTTCGTGACGTCCATGTGGTGCTCGGCGGCCCAGACGATGCCGCAGATCGAGTACTCCGGGTAGATGAACCCGTCGTCGTTCACGACCTTGACCGAAGCGATCCGCACACCAGGCGCAACGCCGACGATGCCCACACCGTTGCGGGCCGCGGCGACCGTGCCGGCGACGTGCGTACCGTGCGAGCTGGTCGTCGGCCGCCAGGCGCCGGGCGTCGTGTTGGGTACGCCGTTGTCCACACAGTTGACCGAGTCCTTCGCGTCGAAGTTCGGCGCGAGGTCCGGGTGGGTGTCGTCGACACCGCTGTCGTTGATGCCGACCAGCACCTGCCGGGAGCCGTCGGTCACCGCGTGGGCCTGGTCCGCCTTGATCTGGACCATGTCCCACTGCTCGCCCTCACGCGGGTCCAGGACCGGAGTCGCCTCCGCGTCGTCGATCGCGTTGACGCCGCCGGCTGACGAGGCGCCGGCGGCAGACGCCGCACCGACCGGGCCTTCGCTGACGGCGGCCGTCCGGGTGGCGCCGACGGACTGCACCTCACGTCCGTTGTGCCCCGCGCGGACGTCGGTGCGGAAGTCCGGGTTGGTCGACTGCGCGATCACCACGCCGAGCTGCTGGTACGCCGTGACCACCGTGCCACCGGCCGCCTTCACCGCCTGCTCGACCTTGCGGACGTGTCCGGGCGAGGCCTTGGTGTTGATGACATAGTTCATCAGCGGTCCAGGCGTGGCCGCGGCGGTTTGCGGTACGGCGTGCGCCGTGGCGGCACCAAGTGTCGTCAATGCCAGCGCGGCCGCGGCCAAGCCGGCCGTCAGCCGTCGGGGACGGGAAGTTCGGGACACGCTGCCTCCTCAGGGGCGGGGCCAGGGCGGACGGGCCCAGGCTCGGTACCCCGGACTTTAGAGCGGATTCCGGACCGGCGGAGTTCTTCATCCACAACGCAGGGGAAACCCTGCACCTGTCACTACCGAGAGTCCATCCGTTCACGCTCAGTTGCCCACATGCTGTGGATCGGCCTGTGGATAACTCGTGGACAAGCTGGGGAATACCTGGCCCCGCCGGTGGATTAGCTGTGTGTGTAGGATAGATACAACAGAGATACGAGTCGTATGGGAGATCTGTGACAAGCGGGGTGCCGGAACACGAGCCGGCGAGTGTGGCGTTGGAATTAGGTGACGAGACCGCGGAGATCGCCCGGGTGGTGGTCGAGGCGGCGCCGGGGGTGGAGAAGATCCCCGCGGCAGAGCGGGTGTACGCCTACGTCAAGGCGGCGATCCTGGACCGGACGTATCCGGGCGGCGAGTTGCTGACCGAGGGCGAATTGGCCACCGCGGTCGGGGTGTCGCGCACCCCGGTGCGCGAGGCGTTGCTCCGGCTGGAGGAGTCCGGCCTGGTGAAGCTGTACCCGAAGAAGGGTGCGCTGGTCCGGCCGGTGGTGCCGCAGGAGATCGACGACGTCCTCGAGGCCCGCGAGCTGATCGAGACGCACGCCGCCGCCAAGGTGTGGCCGCGGCGCAAGCAGCTGATCGAAACCCTGACCCAGCGCGTCGACGAGATGCGCGCACACCGTAAGACCGGTGACGCGAAGAGCTTTCTGGAGGCCGACCGGGCCTTCCACGAGGCCATTGTCGGTGCCGCTGGCAACGAAATCCTGGCCAAGCTCTACAACAGCCTGCGGGACCGCCAGGTCCGGATGGGCGTGCCCGGAATCGAGATGCAGCCGGCCAGGATGGACAAGTCCATCGTCGCGCACCAGGAGATGATCGACGCCCTCGGCGGCAACAGCGTGAAGCGGTTCCGCGACCTCGTGGTCTCCCACATCGACACCGCCGCGGCGGACCTGCGGGGCACTCGGTGACCGAACTCCTCTTCCCCCTGGGCGGACGTCGGGCCTGGGCGGTGTGGACCGCTGCTGTCCTCACTTATCTGGTGACCGTCCTGCACCGCGGCTCCATGAGCGTGGCCGGCCTGCAGGCTGCGGAACGCTTCCACATCTCCGCATCCGCGCTGGCCAGCTTCACCGTCGTACAGCTGACTGTGTACGCCGCCATGCAGGTTCCGGTCGGCGTACTGCTCGATCGGTACGGATCCAAGCGGCTGCTGATCACCGCATCCGGACTGCTCTTCGTGGCGCAGTCGGCGTTCAGTCTGGTCGACTCGTACCCCGCTGCGCTCGCGGCACGCGCCGTACTGGGTGTCGGCGACGCACTGGTGTTCATCAGCGTGCTGCGGGTCGTCATGGCGTGGTTCCCGGCGCTACGGCAGCCGGTGATGACTCAGGCGACCGGAATGCTCGGTGGTCTCGGTGCGATCGTCTCGACCGTGCCGATGGCTGCGGCTTTCCACTCCTTCGGCTGGACCAGCACGTTCGCCGGTGCCAGCATCCTGAGTCTGCTGACCGGTCTCGCGGTGCTGTTCCTGATCAAGGACAGCCCGTACGACGAGCCGCTGCGACGGACCAAGCAGTCACTCGGCGAGGTACGGCACAACCTGCGGCGAGCCTGGAATGAGCCCGGGACGCGGCTGGGCCTGTGGACGCACTTCACCACCAGCTTCTCCGGCAGCACCTTCGGTCTGCTCTGGGGTTACCCGTTCCTCGTCCAGGGCCAAGGTGTCGCCCCGACGACCGCTGCGGCGATGCTGATCCTCCCTGTGCTCGCAGGGCTCTGCTACGGCCCGTTGGTCGGGCGGTACGCCGCTCGCTTCCCGTTCTACCGGTCCTGGATAGTGCTGGCCGTGATCGGCGGCTCGGTGTTGATGTGGACCGTCGTACTGCTCTGGCCGGGCCAGGCGCCGATGCCGGTGATCCTGCTGCTGATCGTCGTACAGGCCGCTGGTGGGCCGGGGTCGATGCTCGGGCTGGACTACGCGCGGACCTTCAACCCGGCCACCCGGTTCGGTGCGGCCAACGGGATGGTCAACACGGGTGGGTTCATCGCGACGCTGCTCTGCATCGGCATGGTCGGCATCCTGCTCGACACGTCGTCGGGTGGGGCGCCGCAGACCATCGAGGACTTCAAGTTCGCGCTGGCCTTCCAGTACGTGCTGTGGGCCATCGGCACCCGCCAGATCCTCAAGTACCGCCGCAAGGCCCGCGGCCACCTGGCCCGCTACAACCCCGAGGCCTACGAAGCCCTCCTGGCCAACCAGATCGTCCCCGTAAAAGGCTGATGCCAGCCCGCTGATACGGGCTGACAGCCGAGTGCCAGGGCGGTGCCAGTACGCCGGGAGACGGTAATCCCAGTGAAGTGAGTCCACTGGGAGGAACCGATGACCACAACGAACCAGGTCGCCATCGAGGCAACCGGTTTGGTCAAGAAATATGGCAACACCACCGCCCTGGCCGGCGTCGACCTGAGTGTGCCGACCGGCACGGTCCTCGGGGTTCTCGGCCCGAACGGCGCCGGCAAGACCACGGCGGTCCGCATCCTCGGCACCCTGCTCCGGCCCGATGCCGGACATGCCACGGTCGGCGGGTACGACGTCGTCCGGGAGGCCGGCAGGGTTCGCGAGATCGTCGGGCTGACCGGACAGTACGCCTCGGTCGACGAGGACATGTCCGGCCGCCGGAACCTGATCATGATCGGCCGGCTGCTCGGGTACTCCCGGGATCAGTCCCGGGCCCGGGCCGACGAACTGCTCGAGCGGTTCGAGCTGACCGACGCCGGTGACCGGATCGCCAAGACGTACTCCGGCGGCATGCGCCGGCGCCTCGACCTGGCCGCAAGCCTGGTCGGCCACCCGAGCATCCTGTACCTGGACGAGCCCACCACCGGTCTCGACCCGCACGCCCGCAACGGCGTCTGGGAGACGATCCGCAACCTGGTCCTCGACGGGACCACGGTGCTGCTCACCACGCAGTACCTGGAGGAGGCCGATGCGCTGGCCGACTCGATCGTGGTGTTCGACAAGGGTGCGGTGGTCGCCTCCGGGCGGCCGGCCGAGCTCAAGGCGCAGGCGGGCAAGCAGTCGCTCGACGTCCGCCCGACCGAGCCCGCGCATATCGAACGCGTTGCCGCCATCGTCGCCGAGTCGGTCGGTGCGCGGCCGACCGTCGACGTGGTGAACGCGCTGGTCAGCGTGCCGGTCACGGACGGCAGCTCGATGCCGGTCGTCGTACGGCGCCTGGACGAGGAAGGCATCGCGGTCACCGAACTGTCCCTGCGGCTGCCCAGCCTGGACGAGGTCTTCCTCGCCCTGACCGGTCACACCGCCGAAGAGCGTCCGCAGGACGCGGTCCTGGAAGGAGCGGGCCGATGAGTGCCGCTGTTGTCGATGCGCCGGCCCACGTGGGTCGTCGTACCCGTCCGTTCGCCTGGGTGCAGCAGAGCCTGACCCTGGCCTGGCGGAACATCGTCCGGATCCGGCAGAACCCGGAAGCCCTGGCGGACGTGACGTTCCAGCCGATCATCTTCCTGGTGCTGTTCCTGTTCGTCTTCGGCGGCGCGATCGCCAACGGCGGGACCTGGCACGACTACCTGCCGTTCCTGTTGCCCGGCCTGCTCGTGCAAACCGTGGTGTTCTCCACCATGGGGACCGGGGTGGCGCTGAACGACGACTTCGCGAAGGGCGTGTTCGACCGGTTCCGCTCGCTTCCGATAGCCCGCATCGCACCGCTGGTCGGTGCGGTCCTCGGGGACGCGGTGCGGTACACGCTGTCGATCGTGATCCTGATGACCACCGGGTTCGTCCTCGGATTCCGGTTCCACAACGGGGTCGGGAACGGGTTGCTGGCGCTGGTGATCGTGCTGCTGTTCGCGCTGTCGATGTGCTGGATCTGGGTGTGGCTCGGGCTGACCCTGAAGACCGCGCAGGGTGTCCAGGGCGTCGCCTTCCTGGTGATGTTCCCGCTCACCTTCGGCAGCAACGTCTTCGTCCAGACGAGCACTCTGCCAGGCTTCCTGCAGGCGTTCGTGAACGTGAACCCGGTCAAGTACCTCGTCGACACGATGCGCGGCCTGATGCTCGGCGGCCCGATCCAGAAGCCGCTCCTGATCACCCTCGCCTGGATGATCGGCCTGATCGCGGTCTTCGCCCCCCTGGCCATCCGCGCCTACCGCCGCCGCACCTGAACCCTCCCAAAAGAAGGGGGCCGGGAAACCGGCCCCCTTTCTGTCCGTTCCGTCCGCCAGAGTGAGCGGTATGACGACGAAGTGGACGATGACGATCGACTGCGCCGACCCGGCCCGGGTGGCGCGTTTCTGGTGTACGGCGCTCGGCTACGTGGAGTCGGATCCGCCGAAGGGCTGGGACACCTGGGAGGCGTTCCTCACCGACCAGAACGTCCCCGAGGAGGAGTGGAACGACGGCGCCGCCATCTCCGATCCGAACGGCGTACTCCCGTCGCTGTCCTTCCTCAAGGTCCCCGAGCCCCGCACGGTGAAGAACCGCCTCCACCTGGACCTCCAGGTCAGCGGCGGCCGCGCCGAACCCCAAGTCCTCCGCGAACAACGCATCCGAGCCACCGCCGAAACCCTCCTGGCCGCCGATGCCACCCTCATCCGCGAAGTCCCCGTAGACAACACGCCCACCCTCGACCACCTCTGGCTCCAAGACCCAGAAGGCAACGACTTCTGCGTGGTCTAGCTCTGGAGTTCGGCGAAGGCGAGGGGGGTTCGGGTGCAGAGGTAGGTTGCCCAGTGCAACTTTTCGGGGGTGCCATCGGGGGTGCGGGTGATGCGGAGGAGTTCGCCGGTTTCGCGGCCGGAGGTGGTGCGGTAGACGTCTTCGGAGATGCGGGTGAAGACGGCGGGCGACTGGTGCTCGGGGGCGGCGGGGGACTTGGCCTGGAGTACGCCGTTCTTGACCGAGAAGTCGAACGGGCTGCCCTCGGTGAACCAGGTGCCGAGGACGCCGGCCAGCTCAGCCGGGACGGACGAGCCGGGGACCCACGGTTCGGTGGGCAGCGGGTCGTCCTCGAGCACCTTGATGATCAGGTCGGTCGCCAGCGCGCTGGGTGCCAGTGAGGACGCGGTGAACAGCGCGATCCCCGCCGTACCGGACTCGCGGTGTACGAACGTCGACGTGATGTGCCCCGGCATCCCGCCGTCGTGGCCGACGAAGACGCGTTCGCCGCGGCGGAACAGCATGAAGCCGAGGCCGAAGGCGAGCTGCCAGCGGTCCACGTCGGCCATGATCTGCACCTGGCACATCTCCTCGAGGGTGTCCTTCGACAGCACCTCGTCGACCGGGTTCGCGACGAACATGCCCCACTTCGCCAGATCCTCAGCCGTCGAGGCGAGCCCGCCGCAGGCGTCCATCGCGCCGAGGTCGAGCAGCGGCTCCCGCACGGGTACGTCGGAGAACGGCGGCACGTAGTACCCGGTGGCGGCCGGTCCGCCGTCCATCCCGACCGTGGTCCGGCGCATCTCCAGCGGGTCCAGGATCCGGGCCTTGATCGCGTCGTACCAGGTCCGTCCGTCCAGCCGGGCGACGATCTCGCCGAGCAGCGAGAAGACCAGGTTCGAGTAGTGGAACCGGTGATGCGGCTTCCCGATCCGCTCGGCCTCGTTCCACCCCGACACCAGCTCGGCGCGGTCCGGGAACTGCATCAGGTCCCAGACGTCGCCGACCGGCTCGCGCTGCATGCCGCTGGCGTGGCTGAGCATCTGCCGCACTGTGATGCCCTCGTGCTTGCTCTCCGGAATCAGCTTCTCGACGGTGTCGTCCAGGCTGAGCTTGCCCTCGTCGCGCAGCGCCATGATCGCGACCGCGGTCAGCGTCTTGCTCTGTGACGCGATCAGGAACTGCGAGTCCGCCGTCGGCGGTACGCCGGGATTCGCCAGATCGGCCGAGCCGGCCCCAGCCGACCAGGCCAGCGACCCGGCGCGGGCGACAGCGCCCACCACTCCAGGGATCCGGCCTTTGGCCTGCCGTCCGGCCACGATGCGAGTAAGAGCGGTCTGCGTCTGCGCGTCGATATGTGTCACGCCTGCCGACCTTACAAGGAACCAAATGACAAAAGGCAGGGGTTTTGGTCGGGGTCATGTGCGAGGCTGGTGGGGTGCGCATAGCGGTGCTTGGGCCTCTCGCGATGTGGGCGGCTGACGGGACTCCGCTGGACGTCCGCGGAGTCCGGCTGCGCGGCCTGCTCGCACGCCTCGCGCTGAGTGCCGGCCGGCCGGTGAGCGTCGACACCCTGGTAGACGGCCTGTGGGGCAGCGAGGCGCCCAGCGCGAACGCTCTGCAGTCACTCGTTTCCCGGCTGCGCGCCGGCCTCCCGGCGACCGAGTCGAGCATCTCGGTCCAATCCGGCCCGGCCGGCTACACGCTGACCATCGGCCCGGATTGTGTCGACGCCCTGCAGTTCGAAGACCTCGTACGGCGTGGTCGCGGCCTGCTCGCGTCCGACCCGGAGCAGGCGCACAAGCTACTCACCCAGGCCGACAAGCTCTGGCGCGGTGAAGCCCTCACCGACCTACGCGACCTGCCGTTCGCCGCGGTCGAGGCGGACCGCCTGGCCGAGCTCAGGCTCGCCGCCACCGAGGATCTGGCCGAGGCCGCGGTCACCTGCGGTCACGCCCGTGACCTGATCACCGACCTCGAACACCTCGCCATCACCCACCCGCTCCGCGAACGTCTCCACGAGCTCCTGATCAGAGCCCTGTACGCCGATGGCCGGCAAGCTGAGGCACTAGCGGCGTACGAACGTGTCCGCACCACACTGGCCGACGAGCTCGGCGCCGACCCGGGCACCCGGCTGCGCGACCTGCATGTCGCAATACTTCGGGGGGACTCGGTCGATCCGGCCGCGAAGACGAACGCCGTACCGGTCGCACCGCCTGCACCTCCCCGCAGCAACCTCAGAGCCCCGATGACGAGCTTCGTCGGCCGGCGCGATGATGTGGCGGAGCTTGCCCGACTGCTCAGCAACGGGACTCGACTGGTCACAATGGTCGGCCCAGGCGGCGCCGGGAAGACCAGACTGGCAACGGAGACCGGCCGAACTCTGGTGGACCAGAGTGGCGACGGCATCTGGTTCGTCGAACTCGCCCCGCTCGGTGACGCGGCCGATGTGGCGCCGGCCGTGCTGTCCACCTTGGGTGCGAGCGAGTACGTCGATCTGCCGCGGACGAAGTTCACCCAGCCGTTCCCGACCAGCCGCGCGGCGACCCAGCGACTCGTGGAGGTGATCGGCGATCGCCGCGTGCTGCTCGTCCTCGACAACTGCGAGCACCTGGTGCAGGAGGTCGCCGACCTGGTCGACTCGCTGCTCGCCGCCTGCCCGCGGCTACGGGTGCTGACGACCAGCCGCGAGCCGCTGAGCATTCCCGGTGAGCACCTGCATCCGGTCGGGCCATTGGGCATGCCGCCCGAGAACAGCGTCGACGACGAATACCCGGCGATGCAGCTGTTCGTCGACCGCGCCCGCGCCGTACGACCCGATTTCGCCCTGTACGACGGCAACCGTGAGGCAGTCGCCGAGATCTGCCGCCGGCTGGACGGGATGCCGTTGGCGATCGAGCTGGCGGCGGCACGGTTGCGGGCGCTTACCCCGCCGCAGATCGTCGACCGGCTGGCCGACCGGTTCCGCTTGCTGACGAGCGGCTCGCGGACCGCGCTGCCGAGGCACCAGACCCTGCGTGCCGTGGTCGAGTGGAGCTGGGATCTGCTCGATCCGGAAGAGCAGGCGGTCGCCCGGCGGCTGTCCCTGTTCTCCGGCGGCGCGACGCTGGACGCCGCCGAGCAGATCTGCAGCGATGACGAACTCCCGGCTGAGGCCGTGCTCGGCGTCCTCGCGTCACTTGTCGACAAATCGCTCGTCGAAGCCGCGGCCGACGACCGCTCGGTGCGCTACCGGATGCTCGAGACAGTTCGCGCGTACGGCGCTGAGCAGTTGAAGGCCTCGGGTGAGTACGACCGGTTCCGGCACGCCCACACGATGTATTTCAGCCGGATGCTGCGGCGGGCGCGGCCGAAACTGTTCACCGGCGAACAGATCCAGTGGATCGCCCGGCTGACCGCGGACAACGAGAACCTGCTCGACGCCCTCCGGACCGCGATCGACAGCGGCTCGGCGCGGAGCGCGGTCCAGATGGTCGCCGCGCTCGGTGAGTACTGGAACATGAGCGGCCGCCCGGCCGAGGCGGTCAACTGGATGCAGGCGGCACTCGCCGTACCTGGTCCGAGTTCTCCGCTGGACCGGGCCATGGCGGTCATGCTGCTCTCGCTCGGCACCTTGTCCACCGGTGACGACCAGGCCGGGTCGTTCCCCCGGGTGATCCGCGGGCTGGCCGAGGTCCGCTGGCTCAGCCGGCGTCATGCGCAGGTCGCGGAGTCCGGTGTCGGCCTGTTCACCAACGCGGTGTGGGCGGCGGTCCGGCGGGACAAGGCCGGGTGCTTCCGGGCGCTCGAGGCGGCGCGCGAGCACGACGACCCGTGGACCCGGAACATGGGCGTGATGATGACCGCGATGTTCCGCGAGAACGACGGCGAGGTCGAGCAGATGGCGGCCGACCTGGCCATCGCGCTCGAGGGCTTCCGGGCGATCGGCGACCGGTTCGGTACGTCGCTGGCGCTGCGAGGCCTGGCCAGCTACCAGGGCAATCTCGGCGACCACGAGGATGCACTCGCCTCACTGCGCGAGGCGATCGGGCTGGTCGAGGAGCTCGGCACCACCGAGGGCCTCGCGCAACTGCTCGGCTCCTGCGCGGCCAGCCGGATCGAGCTCGGTGACCTGGACGGCGCCCGCGCGGATCTGGAGCGCGCCATGCAGTTGTCCGAGGAGACCGGCTCCCGCGCCGGCCAGGCGCTCGGTTACCTGGGGATGTCGCGGATCGCCCGCCGGACCGGCCGGCTCGACGACGCCAAAGAACTCGCGGAACGCGCGTACTCGATGCTCGACCTCGAGGCGGAGCGGATGGCGCCGCACGGCCAGGCGATGCTGCTGGCCAACCTGAGCCGGGTGCACGTCGCCAGGGACGAGCTCGAGACGGCCCTGCGCTACGACCGGCAGGCGGTCGAACTCGCCCTCACCACCGAGGACATGCCGCTGGCCTCGATCATCATCGAGGCCTCTGCGGACGTGCAGTTGCGGGCCGGCGAGACCGAGCAAGCCGCGCGTACGCTCGGGCTGGCGGCCGCGATGCGGGGCATGCGGACCGTCCCGGACGCCGACGTCCGCAGCACCTCCGACCGGCTGCACGATGCCCTGGGCAACGAAGCGTTCGACGCCGCGTACGACGCGGGCGCATCGCTCACCCCGGAAGAGGCGGTCGCCGAGCTCCGCAAGCGCCTCAGCTCGTCGTGACGCCGGTCAGCTCGTGATCAGCTGGACAGCCAGCTCCCGCAACGACGTCTGCACCTTCTGCTCGGGCGGACGCGGATCGGCCAGCATCCAGTCGTAGACGACGGTGTTGACCGCACCGAAGAACGCCAGCCCGAGGAAGCGGAAGTCCTTGCGCTTGATCTCGCCGCGCTCGACCGCGGTGTCGCCGAGGTCGCGCACACTGCCGATCAGCAGCTCCCGGAACGCGATCCGCTGCTCCTCGACCGCGGGACTCGTACCGACCACCTCGACGAACGAGATCCGGGCCCGGCGCAGGTCCGTCATGATCGTCCGCAGGTACCCGTCGACGGCCGCCGTGATCCGCTCCCGGACCGGTCGGTCCGCGGTCGCGCGGAGCGCGTCGCCAGTGCTCCGGACGGCGAGCTCGATGACCTGCGCGTGCACCGCGAGTAGCACGGCCTCCTTGTTCTGGAACTCGTGGTAGAAGTGCCGGGTCGACACTTTCGCCTGTGTACACAGGCGTTCCACGGAGGTCGCCGGATAGCCCTCGGTCCCGAACAACTCCAGTGCCGCGGCCAGCAGTCGCTCCCGGCGCGCAGCCTTCCACTCCTCGACCGACCGCCCGGAATAACGGCGTACGGAGGGTTCCCTCATCACACCTCTTGTCGCTACCCCGTGCCAGATGTCGGACATCCTATCCACCGTGCGGCGCAGCTGTAACCGGGTCAGTCTCCGCGAAGACCGACCCGGTCAGGCTCAGTTCATCTTCTCGTAGCCGGTCGCGCCGTCGAGGAGTTCCCGGATGATGTCGAGGTGCCCCAGGTGGCGGGCGGTCTCCTCGATCATGTGGCAGAGGATGTACCGGACCGACGCTTGACCGGAGTCGCGGACCTCGGCCCGCTCCACGTCGCCCAGGTCGAAGCCGGCGACGATCTCGTTGGATCGCGCGCACTCCGCGTCGTACTCGTCCAGCAGCTGGGCGAGCGGTACCTCGTCGACGAACATCTCCGCGTCGGGGTGGCCCTCGTCGGTCCACGGGGTCTGGCCGGTGTCCGGCGTACCCAAGAGGTTCATGGTGAACCAGGAGTACTCGACCCAGCGCATGTGGGCCACGAGTCCCGCCACCGTCATCAGTGGCGAGGTCGGCAGCACTTTCCGGTGCGCGTCGGTCTCGCTCAGACCTTCGCACTTCGTCCGGACGAGCGACCGGAGGTGCTCGAGCCAGCCGGTCAACTGGGTCCGCTCGTCGGCGGTCAGCGGCGGCCTCATGCTTCGTCCGGCTTCGTGTAGCCGGTCCGGCCGTCGAGGAGCTCTCTGATGATGTCCATATGGCCCACGTGGCGGGCGGTCTCCTCGATCATGTGGCAGAGGATATAGCGGAGTGAGGCGGCGTCCCCCTTGGCGGCGTACGGGCCCTGCTCGACCGTGTCGAGGGACAGCGTGGCGATGGCCTCGTTGGATCGCGTGCACGCGGCGTCGTACTCGTCGAGCAGTTGGGCGAGGGGTACGTCGTCCACGAACATCTCCGCGTCCGGGTGACCACCTTCGGTCCACGGACTCTGGCCGGTGTCGGGTACGCCCACCAGGTTGAGCTGGAACCAGGCCCACTCGTTCCAGCGCAGATGCGCGGCGAGTCCCGCCATCGTCATCAACGGTGACGTCCCGAGAACCTTGCGGTGGGCATCTTCTTCGCTCAGCCCTTCGCACTTCATCCGGACGAAGGAACGCTGCAGGTCGAGCCATCCGATCAGCTGAACGCGCTCATCGGCGGTCAGCGGAGGACGTTGTACTTCGGTCATTCGAAAGCTCCTGTGGTGATGGGAGCCACCCGGTCTCAACCGCGGGTACGGCGGACAGGCAGCACGACTGTCGGACTCGACATCGCGCTCACCTCCTCTCCGCCGCCGGCGGTGTCGTCCACCGGCACGAGCACCGTACACCCCCACCTTGTGCACCCAGCAACCATATTTCCGGCCGCGAAACGGTCGGTGGGTGCACAAAGTGAGATCCGGGGGATGGCATGCTCGGGGTGAGTACGGCGCCGGCACCGCGCATCGAGGTGAGACGTGGATCCACGATTCGACCTGCCGCTCTACACCCGTGCCGAGGTCGCGCTCCACCTCGGACTGCCCGCGACCACGCTCGGCGACTGGCTGCGTTCGGGAGCGCTCGAGGCTCGCAGTGGTAGTCGCGGAGAGCCGACGATCACCTTCGCCGGTCTGGTCGAAACCCACATGCTGCGGCACCTGCGCCAGGCCGGCCTGTCCCTGCAGGCGATCGGCGAGGCCGCACTCGCATTGCGCTACCCCAGTCCGAAGTCCTCCTGTAGCACCCCGGGTTTAGATGTTGCGGTCGTCGCGGATTCGTTTGGCTTTGCCCAGGGAGCGTTCCAGGGCGTGGGGGGCGAGGACCTCGACGGTGGCCGTGACGCCTACTCGGTCCTTGATGCGGCGGGAGAGGTTGGTGGCTGCGGTGGCGCGGTCGGTCAGGTCGGGGGCGGCTTCTACCTGGACGGTTAGTTCGTCGAGGCGGTTGGGGCGGGTGAGGATGCAGAGGTAGTGAGGGGTGAGGCCGTCGACCAGGAGGATCTGTTCCTCGATCTGGGTGGGGAAGACGTTCACGCCGCGGACGATCATCATGTCGTCGGTGCGGCCGGTGATCTTCTCCATCCGGCGCATCCCGGGGCGGGCGGTGCCGGGGAGCAAGCGGGTCAGGTCCCGGGTGCGGTAGCGGAGGACGGGGAAGGCCTCTTTGGTGAGGGTGGTGAAGACGAGTTCGCCTTCGGAGCCGTCGGGGAGGACCTCGCCGGTGACGGGGTCGATGATTTCTGGGTAGAAGTGGTCCTCCCAGATGTGCAGCCCGTCCTTGGTCTCGACGCACTCCTGCGCGACGCCCGGCCCCATCACCTCGGACAGTCCGTAGATGTCGACCGCGTGGATCCCGGTGCGCTGCTCGACTTCAGTACGCATCTGCTCGGTCCACGGCTCGGCGCCGAAGATCCCGATCCGCAGCGACGTGTCCCGCGGATCCAGCCCCCGTGCGGCCATCTCGTCCACGATCGACAGGAAGTACGACGGTGTGACCATGATGATCCGCGCACCGAAGTCCCGGATCAGATCGACCTGCCGCTCCGTCATCCCACCGGACACGGGTACGACGGTGCACCCGAGCCGCTCGGCTCCGTAGTGCGCACCGAGGCCGCCGGTGAACAAACCGTAGCCGTAGGCAACATGACACACATCGCCCGCACGCCCGCCGGCGGCCCGGATCGACCGCGCCATCAGATCCGCCCAGTTGTCCAGGTCCCGCCGCGTGTACCCGACCACGGTGGGCCGTCCCGTCGTACCCGATGAGGCGTGCACCCGCACCACCTCGGACCGCGGTACGGCGAACATCCCGAACGGATAGTTGTCCCGCAGATCCTTCTTCGCGGTGAACGGCAATCGGCTGAGGTCGGAGAGCTCCTGCAAATCCCCGGGCTTGAAGCCGACCGCGTCCAAAGCGGCGCGATAGTGCGGAACGTTCTCGTACGCACCCCGCACAGTTGCCTGTAGCAACGACAGTTGACGCGACCGGAGTTCGTCGACGGACAGCCGCTCACCGGCGTCCCGTAGTTCCTCGGGGCAAGCCTCACCGAGCATGAAACTCCTCCTACGGACGGGCGAGCAGGGTCGCGATGCCCTGGCCGACGCCGATGCACATGGTTGCCAGCGCGTACCCGGCGTCGCGGTGGCGAAGCTCCAGGGCGGCGGTGAGGGCGAGGCGGGCGCCGGACATCCCCAGCGGGTGGCCGAGGGCGATGGCGCCGCCGTTCGGATTGACGTGCTCGGCGTCGTCGGGCAGACCGAGCTCGCGCAGTACGGCGAGGGACTGTGAGGCGAACGCCTCGTTCAGTTCGATCACGCCGACGTCGGCCAGTGCGACACCGGTGCGATCGAGAAGTTTGCGGGTGGCGGGTGCCGGCCCGATCCCCATGATTCGCGGCGGCACCCCGGCGGCCGCCGTACCGACGATCCGCGCCAGCGGGGTGAACCCGTGCCGCTCGACCGCCTCGCCGCTCATCACCAGCAGCGCGGCGGCACCGTCGTTCACTCCGGACGCGTTGCCCGCCGTGACTGTGCCCGGCGAGCGGAACGGAGTCTTCAGCGCGGCCAAGGCTTCGAGTGAAGTCTCCCGCGGGTGCTCGTCGGCATCAACGACGGTGATCGCGCCACGCTTACCCGGCACGTCGACGGCCACGATCTCTTCGGCCAGCCGCCCGTTGGCCTGAGCCTTGGCTGCCCGCTGCTGACTCCGCAGCGCGAACAGGTCCTGGTCCTCGCGAGAGATGCCGTAGTCCGAGGCGACGTTCTCCGCGGTCTCGGGCATCGAGTCGATCCCGTACTGCTCCTTGAGTGCCGGGTTGACGAACCGCCAGCCGATCGTGGTGTCGAAGATCTCGGCCTGCCGGGAGAAGGCAGTCGTTGCCTTAGGCATCACAAAAGGTGCTCGTGACATCGACTCGACCCCACCGGCCACGACGATGTCGTTGTCTCCGGCAATGATCGACCGGGCCGCCGAGGCGACCGCGTCCAGACCCGATCCGCACAGCCGGTTGATCGTCGTACCCGGCACCGAGACCGGCAGGCCGGACAGCAGCACCGCCATCCGGGCCACGTTCCGGTTGTCCTCGCCGGCCTGGTTCGCGCAGCCGAGGATGACGTCGTCGATCAGCGCGGGGTCGACGGCCTGCCGGTTCAGCAGCGACGAGATGGCGTGCGCCGCCAGGTCGTCGGGCCGGACCGCGGAGAGCGCACCGCCGTACCGTCCGATCGGCGTACGGACGCCGTCCACGAGATAGGCCTCACGCATCATGAATCCTCCGAACCAATGATCGTGCCGGACAGTTGCCGGCTCCGGCCGCGGAACTCGGCGATCACCTCGTCGCCGCGCCGGACGGTCACGTCGTAGATCCCGTTCCGGCCGAACGCCGTTCGCTCGCGGGCCTCGGCGACGAGCAGGTCCCCGCGCCGGGCCGGGGCGACGAAGACGATGTCGCAGGCCTGCGCGACGGTGACCTGGTTGCGGGCGTTGCAGGCAAAGGCGAACGCGGAGTCGGCGAGGCAGAACACGAATCCACCATGCGCGATCCCGTGCCCGTTCACCATGTCCTCGCGCACCGGCATCTCGATCCGGGCCATACCGTCGGCGACGTCCACCAGCCGCATACCCAGGCCGGCGCTGGCGGTGTCCTCCGCCCACATCGCCGCGGCCACCCGCGCCGCCAGTCCGTCACCCATGGATCTGCCCTATCGAGAAGCTGCCCTGTCGAGAAGAAGGTTTGTGACACTCTATTGCCGGTTGCGTCAACGACTGTAACATCGCACTATGACCGATCTGCTCGCCGCTCATCGTGAACGCCTCGACGCCGCTCTGACCGCGATCCGCGGCCGCGGGTACCACTCTGCCTTCCCCGAGTCGCCGAGCCCGCGGGTGTACGGCGAGACCGCGGCGGCCGACGGTAAGACCGCGTTCGAGGCCCACCGCGGTACGGCGTACGCCCTGGAGACCCCCGGGAGCCGCGGCACGGTCGTCACCGAGCAGTCGCCGTACGGGATCACCATGGACGTCTCCTACCCGCGCGTGGTCGAGGACGGGCTGGATGAGCTGCTCGCGGCGGCCCAGAACGGCATCGCGGACTGGCGCCGGGCCGGGATCGACGTCCGTACCGGGGTGACCCTGGAGATCCTCGACCGCTTGCACAAGCGGATCTTCGAGCTGGCCAACGCGGTCCAGCACACCAGTGGTCAAGCGTTCGTGATGGCGTTCCAGGCCGGCGGCGCGCACGCCCTTGACCGGGCGCTGGAGGCGGTCGCGTATGCGTACGAGGAGATGAACCGCTACCCGGCCGAGGCGGTCTGGGAGAAGCCCGCCAAGGGCGACCCGATCCGGATGACCAAGACGTTCACCGTCACCGGCCGCGGCGTCGCGCTGGTGATCGGCTGTAACACCTTCCCGACCTGGAACTCCTGGCCGGGCCTGTTCGCCTCCCTGGTCACCGGCAACGCCGTGGTCGTCAAGCCGCACCCGCTGGCCGTCCTGCCGCTGGCGATCACCGTCGAGGTGTGCCGAGAGGTGCTCGCCGAGGCCGGCTTCGATCCGAACCTGGTCACCCTGGCCGTCGAGCGGGCCGGCGACGGCCTGGCCAAGCCGCTGGCGACCCGGCCCGAGGTGAAGCTGATCGACTTCACCGGCGGCAGTGAGTTCGGCGAGTGGCTGGAGCAGAACGCGACCCAGGCGACCGTCTTCACCGAGAAGGCCGGTGTGAACGCGGTCATCATCGACTCCACCGACTCTTTCAAAGCGTTGACAGGGAACCTGGCGTTCACGCTCTCGCTGTACTCCGGCCAGATGTGCACCACGACCCAGAACATCTTCGTCCCGGCCGGCGGCATCGAGACCGACGAAGGCCACAAGTCGTTCGACGAGGTCGGCGCCGGCATCGCGGGCGCGATGAGCAAGCTGCTCGGCGACGACGCCCGTGCGGTCGAGATCCTCGGCGGCATCGTCAACCAGGCCGTGATCAGCCGGCTCGAGCTCGCCCCGGAGTACGGCGAGGTCGTGCTGGAGTCGCGCGCGATCAAGCACCCGGCCTTCCCGGATGCGGTGGTCCGCACTCCGCTCCTGGTCGCGATCGAGGCCAAGGACGCCGAGGTGTACGGGCGGGAGTGTTTCGGGCCGGTGTCGTTCCTGGTCAAGACCGCCGACACCGCCGAGTCGATCGAGCTGTTCCGGTCCACCGTCACCGAGGGCGGCGCGATGACGGCCGGGATCTACTCCACCGACGCGAAGGTGCTCGACGAGGCCCGCGAGGCCGCGCTCGACGCCGGTGTCGCACTGTCGGAGAACCTGACCGGCCAGGTGTTCGTCAACCAATCGGCTGCTTTCAGCGATTTCCACGGCACCGGCGCCAATCCGGCCGCCAACGCGACCTTCACCGACGGCGCCTACGTTGCGAGTCGCTTCCGCGTCATTCAGTCCCGCCGACACACTGCGTGATCTCGCTGAGAAGGGATCGTGCACTCACAGTGAGTTGTCCGCGGGTGCGGAGGTCTTCGAGACGGTCGGCAACGTGGACAAGAAGGCGGGCGGCCTGAACCAGGCGACTGCGCTGGCAGCGCGGAGCACTCGAGAACCTCCGGGATTACGGCCTCAACCGGGCCACCGCGCCGTACGCCCCTGTTCGTGGGACTCGCGGTGTTGAAGTTGCTGCCGAAGCGTCGTTGAGCTGACCCTGAAACGGAGGATATGACAGTGGTACCGCCATCCGCCGACCCGTCCAGGAGACCGCCGTGACACCGAGCTTGACCGAGGCACTTGCCTACTACGACAGCTGGCTGGCCTTCAATCAGCGGTACCAGCGGGTGCCGGGGGTCCAGGCCGCCGTGTACGCCGGGGAGGGGATCGCGTTCTCCGCGGCGTACGGTTTCGCCGACGTGGAGAACGCCGTACCGCTGACCGAGCAGCACCTGTTCCGGATCGCGTCGCACTCGAAGACGTTCACCGCGACGGCCGTGTTCCAGCTGGTCGAGCAGGGCCGGCTGCGCCTGGACGACAAGGCGTCCCAGCATGTCACCGAGATCGTGGACACGCCGCTGGGTGAGCGGACCATCCGCGAGCTGCTGGCGCACGCCGGTGGCATTACCCGGGACAGCCAGGCGGCCGACTGGTGGCAGTTGGAGACGAGCTTCCCCGACCGTGACGAGCTGCTCGCGGTGCTGCGGCAGGAGTCGTCGGCCGTGCTGCCGGAGAACGACCGCTTCAAATACTCGAACATCGGCTACGGCCTGCTCGGTCTCGTCGTCGAGGCGGCCGCGGGGACGTCGTACAACTCCTACGTCCAGACCGCGATCGTGGACAAGCTCGGTTTGTCCGGGCTCGGGCCGGAGCTGGATCCGGCCCGGCTGGGTGAGTACGCCGCGGGCTATAGCGCGCTCGCGTACGCCGACCAGCGGGTGCCGATCGAGCACGTCGACACCCGGGCCCTGGCTTCGGCGACCGGGTTCTTCGGCAACGCCCGCGACCTGGTGACCTACTTCTCCGCGCACCTGCCCGGTGACGACCGGCTGCTCACGGACAAGTCGAAGCGCGAGATGCAGCACCCGCTGTGGAAGACCGGCAAGGAGGACGGGCCGCGGTACGGGCTCGGCCTCCAGGTGACGAAGGTCGGCGACCGTGAGGTCTTCGGTCACGCCGGTGGGTACCCAGGGCACATCACCAAGACCTTCGTCGACGGCGAACGCCGGCTCGCGGTGTCCGTGCTGACCAACGCGATCGACGGCCCGGCCACCTCGCTGGCCGAGGCGGCGCTCAAGCTGATCGACCTCGCCACGTCCGAGGACCGCGGCGCTGCCGACGGCCTGGGCCGGTTCACCGGGCGGTTCGCGAACCTCTGGGGCGTGACCGACATCGTCGTGCTCGGCGGGCGGCTGTACGCGATCGACCCGACCTCCCCGGACCCGGCGGCCGAGCCCACCACGCTCGAACCCGACGGCGACAACCTGCGCGTCACCGGCGGCTCCGGCTACGGCTCGTACGGCGAGACCTACCGCTACACCTTCGACGCCGACGGCAAGCCCGAGTCGGTCCGGGGCTCCAGCGGCCTGCTCTCGCTCCCCATCGACACCTTCACCCTGCCCACCCGGGTCACCGTGCGGTAAGTAAGTTGCGGGTATGACGATCCACGGCGATCACCCGTTCTTGCCGCCCGAGTCCGAGCGGAGTCCAGTACGGCGGTTGCGCGGGCGACTGCCGTCACCGGTCGGTCTCTGGACGACGGCGTACGGCGGCAAGCGGGCCGGGCTCACGGTGTCGTCGATGCTGGTGGCTGACGGCGAGCCCGGGTCCGTGATCGGACTGATCGACCCGGACTCGGACCTGTGGGAAATGTTGCGTGAGGCAAGGACCGCGGTGGTGTCGCTGCTCGGTGCACCACATCAACAGCTCGCCGACGCGTTCGGCTTCGTCGCTCCAGCGCCCGGCGGCCCGTTCCGGCTGATCGACTGGATCGACACGGAGTGGGGCCCCGCCCCGGTCGGTGTCAGTACGTGGGCCGGGTGCACGCTGCTCTCACCCGATCCGCCGAAGGCCGGCTGGGCGCTGCAGGTCCAGCTCGAGATCGCGCACGTCGAACTGGCCCCCGACGAGATCCCACCCCTGGTCCACCGCCGCGGCCGCTACACGACGATCTAAGGTTGAACCCATGCGTGCCACGACGATTCATGCGCCGTACGACATCAGGCTGGAAGACGTCCCGGATCCGGCGATCGGCGGGCCGACCGACGCGCTGGTGAAAGTCGTTGCCTCATGCATCTGTGGCTCCGACCTGTGGCCGTACCGCGGCGAGAACAAGATCCGCCCGGGCAGCCGGATCGGCCACGAGTTCGTCGGCATCGTCGAGGAGATCGGCAGCGAGGTCAGCACGGTCAGGCCGGGCGACTTCGTGATCGCGCCGTTCGTGATCAGCGACGGCACCTGCCCACACTGCCTGGCCGGCTACCAGAGCGCCTGCCAGAACCTGGCGGGTTTCGGCAGCGACCAGGCCGACGGCGGCCAGGGTGAGTACGTCAAGCTCCCGTACACCGATGGCACGCTGGTGGCGACGCCCGAGGTGCCGGACGACTCGCTCGTCCCCTCACTGCTCACGCTCTCCGACGTGATGGGCACCGGGTGGCATGCCGCCCGGGCGGCCCGGGTGAAGGCCGGCGACACGGTGGTCGTGGTCGGCGACGGTGCGGTCGGGCTGTGCGGCGTACTCGCGGCGGCGCGGATGGGCGCCGAGCGGGTGGTGGCGATGTCGCGGCACGAATCACGGCAGAAGCTGGCGGTGGAGTTCGGTGCCACGGACATCATTGCCGAACGCGGTGACGCCGCGCGGGACGCCGTACTGGAGTTGACCGACGGGGTCGGCGCGGACGCCGTACTCGAGTGTGTCGGCACCGGACAGGCGATGACGACCGCGTTCGACGTGGCCCGCGCCGGGGCGACGGTCGGCTTCGTCGGGGTACCGCACGGGGTCGAGGTCCCGCTCGGGACCATGTTCCGGCGGAACGTCGGACTGGCCGGCGGGATGGCGCCGGCGCGGGCGTATCTCCCGGCCCTGATGGCCGACGTGCTGGCCGGCGAGATCGACCCCGGGAAGGTGTTCGACCTGGAGTTGCCGCTGGAAGAAGTGGCCGAGGGCTACAAAGCCATGCACGAACGCCGGGCGATCAAGGTTCTCCTGCGTCCGTAGGAAAGTTTCGCGCAACCGGACTGCGCACAGTGCCCGATCGGGCGTGGAATGTGCGCGCTCTCACACCAGTGAATCGCGTGGGGTCACGTCTGCGCAACGCGCCTGCGCGGAGCGTTGACACTCGGCGCGCGGCATGTCCAGAGTTGCACCGTCAAGGGGGCATCGTTGTCACAGGCGGCTCCATCAACTGATCGGAGAGTGAATCATGCGTGGTGGTCTGAGTAAGACCCTGGCGCTGGTGGGTGCAGCGGGTCTTCTCGCGGTGAGCGCCTGCGGGAACAGCGACGACAGCGGCGGCAGCGGGGACTCTTCCGCGAGCAAGGACGTCACAGTCTTCACCTGGTGGGCCGACGGTGGCGAGAAGGCCGGTCTGGACGGCATGGTCTCGGTGTTCAACACCGACTGCAAGGACTTCAAGTTCGTCAACTCCGCGGTCGCCGGTGGCGCCGGGGCGAACGCCAAGCAGGTGCTGGCCAACGACCTGCAGGCGGGCAAGCCGCCGTCGACGTTCCAGGCGCACGCCGGTGCGGAGCTGAAGGACTACATCAACGCCGGGCAGGTCGACGACGTCAGCCAGCTGTACAAGGACTACGGGCTGGACAAGGCTTTCCCGCAGAACCTGATCGACAACCTGACCGTCGACGGCAAGATCTACTCGATCCCGGCCAACATCCACCGGGCGAACGTGGTCTGGGCCAACCCGACGGTGCTGAAGAAGGCCAACATCGACGGCGCCACCGCGCCGGCGAGCGTCGACGCGTGGATCGCGGACATGGACAAGCTCAAGGCCGCCGGTGTGAAGGCGCCGCTGGCCATCTCCAAGGGCTTCGCCCAGGAGATGCTGGTCGAGGCCGTACTGCTGGCTGAGCTGGGCCCGGACAAGTTCAAGGGTCTGTGGGACGGCAAGACCGACTGGACCGGTGCGGACGTGACTGCCGCGCTGAACAAGTATAAGACGCTGCTGACCTACACCAACGCCGACCGCGAGGCGATCGACTGGCCGGACGCGCTGGGGTACGTGAACAAGGGCCAGGCCGGCTACACGCTGATGGGTGACTGGGTTGCCGCGCAGCAGCTGGCCGACAAGGTGCCGGACTCGGCGTACACCTACTGGCCGGCGCCGGGCACCTCGGGCGACTTCCAGTTCCTGGCCGACTCGTTCACGCTGCCGACCGGCGGCGCGGACCCCGACGGTGCGAAGTGCTGGCTGAAGACCGTCGGCTCGGCCGAGGGCCAGAAGGCGTTCAACACCAAGAAGGGCTCGATCCCGGCCCGGTCGGACGCCAACCCGGCGGACTACCCGAAGTACCAGCAGACGGCGATGGCGGACTGGAAGAGCAACACGATCGTGCCGTCCTGCGCCCACGGTGCGGCCTGCACGCTGGGTCAGAACAACGACATCCTGTCCGCGATCAGCCAGTTCAGCGGTAGCCCGGACGTCGCCAAGCTGCAGACAGCGCTCGCCAATGCGATGAAGACGAGCTGATGTGCGGCGAGTTGAGGACCGGTGACGTGGTTGTCGTCGTGACGGAGGGCTGAGCATGCACGGAAGAATCCGCACCTGGGGACCCGGTGCCCTGGTGCTACTGCCGACCGTGCTGCTGCTCGGGTACTTCGTGTACGGGTTGATCGCGTGGACGTTCAACACGTCACTGACCGATCGGCACACCGCCCGTAAGGGCTCGGCGAACTACGTCGGGTTCGAGAACTACACGAACCTGTTCGGTGAGGACCGGTTCCTCAACTCGCTGAAGAACCTCGGCGTGCTCACGGTGCTGTTCATCGTGGGCACGCTGATCTTCGGCCTGATCTGGGCGCTGCTGCTGGAGAAGGGGGTCACCGGCGAGGGCGTGTTCCGGTCGATCTTCCTGTTCCCGATGGCGATCTCGATGATCGCCTCGGGTGTCGTCTGGGGCTGGTTGCTGAACCCGTCCCAGGGCGACGACGCGCGCGGGCTGAACCGGCTGTTCGAGATTCTCCAGCTGCATTTCCTGGAGAATTCGTGGTGGACCGCGGGGAGCAGATGGACGACGATGGCGTCCATCGCCCTACCGGCGGTCTGGCAACTGTCCGGGTACATCATGGCGCTGTTCCTGGCCGGTTTCCGGGGCATCCCGCCGGAGCTGCGCGAGGCGGCGCGGGTCGACGGCGCCTCGGAGTTCAAGCTGTACCGGCACGTGCTGTTCCCGCAGCTGTCGCCGATCGCGCTGTCGGCGCTGATCATCCTCGGCCACATGTCGCTGAAGCTGTTCGACCTGATCTACGCGATCACCGGGCCGAACCAGTTCCGCACCGAGGTGCCCTCGATCCTGCTGTGGAACACCTTGCTGCGCGGCGACCAGGCCAAGGCGGCCGCGATCGCGATCGTGATGCTCGCGGTCGTCGCCGTACTCGTCATCCCGTACGTCGCGTACACCGTCCGGCAGGAGACCAACGAATGACCGCCGTCGATGCCGCCACCGGCACAACCGCGGCAGCGATCCGTCACAAGCCGCGGACCGGTGCCGATGGGACGACCCGGCTGAGCCGGTCCGTCAAATACCTCCTGCTGCTGCTGTTCCTGCTGTTCGTCCTCATCCCGGTGTACGTCGTGGTGGTCGGCAGCTTCAAGACGTCCAGTGACACCACCGCCGCGGCGCAGTGGAACCTTCCGCAGATCTGGACGGTGGAGCCGTGGCGCAAGGCCTGGGACGTGCTGGCTCCGTACATGGTCCGGTCGCTGTCGCTGGCGATCCCGGCCGCGATCATCTCGTCGATGATCGGATCCGTGAACGGGTTCGTGCTGGCCCGCTGGCGGTTCCCGGGCGCGAACCTCGTGTTCGCGTTCATCCTGTTCGGGATGTTCATCCCCTACCAGGCGGTGATGCTGCCGCTGCGGACGACGTTCACCGAGCTGGACATCACCCGGGGAATTCCGACGCTGATCATCGCGCACTGCATCTACGGCATCCCGATCTGCACGCTGATCTTCCGGAACTACTACGCCACGATCGTGCCGAACGAGATCATCGAGTCGGCCCGGGTGGACGGCGCCGGACTGGTCCAGACGTACGCGCGGATCATCCTGCCGATCTCGATCTCCGGGTTCGTGGTGACGCTGATCTGGCAGTTCACCTCGGTCTGGAACGACTTCCTGTTCGCGCTGTTCCTCACCACACAGCAGAACGGCCCGGTGACGCTGGGCCTGGCGGCGCTGGCGGGCGGTCAGAAGGTCGACTACGCGGCCAGCATGGCGGGCGCCCTGATCACCTCGTTCCCGACCTTGCTGGTCTACATCCTGCTGGGCCGCTGGTTCATCGGCGGCCTGATGGCAGGAGCCCTGAAGGGCTGATCGTTCCCGACTGCGGCCCGTGCTCCTTGAGGCACGGGCCGCAGTCTGTTGGTGACGGTGTGTCGATCGAGTTGTCCACAGGACGCGCGCAGCGGCCTGCGGGGGACTGCTGGTGGCGGGTAATCTCACGGAGGTGACCAAGTCTCCTCGTGACCGGGACGGACGACGCAGCCATCTGCGGCTGGTCGGTTCGACCCCCGGTCCGGCCCACGGACCCACGGCGGGTGTCGATGTCGACATCACGCCGAGTGTCGCCGTGCTGGAGACCCTCCTCGAGACGCTGGCCCTCGACCTGGCCGCCGCACCCCGCGCGCTGCACCCGGTGATCGCCGAAGCCTCGGTGGCGCGGTCGGCGGCGATGCTCACCGACCAACTGTGGCCGGCCGGGCGCCCGGACGAGATCGGCGAGGTGGAGCGGTTCTTCTGGGCCGACGCCGCCCGCGTGCTCGGCGAGCGCCGGGACGTGGATTCCTTTGTCCTGTTGACGAGCCTGGCCCGCACGGTCGGCCCGGCCGGTCGGTTGCCGCTGCAACGCGCCCATCTGTCCCGGTTGCGCACCCAGGCCCAGGTGCCGGAGTGGGTGACCCGGATCGCCGGGTTCCGCCTCACCAGCGCGATCGTGTCGGAGGACATCACCGGCGACGGGCTGAGCGTCGTACTGGACTACGACGACGAGCAGCATCCGCACACCGTCGTGGTGTTCATCGACAACAACCTCGGCGCGATCGTGAAGGACGTGTTCGTCGGCCCGCCGGTGGACCGGGTGCTCGAGGCGTACCAGCGCGGCGGCCGGGTGAGCATCCGGACCGTGCGCCCGCCGACCGCGGCCGGGATCATCCTGCAGGCGCTCGGCGAGACCAACGACTACGACGATCCGCCGGTGAGCGAGGACTTCGAGTTCTTCTCCGGCCTGCTGGTGAACCGGCTGACCCAGTTGCCGGAGCGCCCGATCCGGCCACCGATCCGGCCGTTGCTGTCACCGCGGCAACGCGATCAGCTGGTCGACGAGTTCCTCGAGTCGCGGTACGCCGTGGGCTTGCCGGAGGACGCCGCGGACATTGTCCGGTTGTGGATCGACCACGCGGTGGACCATACGGTCGGCGGTCCGTTGCGGGTCAGCGCCGTACTGGTGGAGCTGTTCCTCGCGTACTGGCTGCCCCGCAAGGTGCTTGCCGATAGCACCTATTTCGAAGCGGTGCCGGTTGCGGTGAAGGCGTGGCTGGAGTTCGCCGGGGAGCGGACCCAGTTGCCGCTGGACGCCGTCGACGAAGCGGTCGACGCGGTGGACGTGTGGACACCCGCGCTGGAAGCCGCTGCGATGATCGACCCGATCGGCTCGAAACCCGGCGAGCGGGTCTTCCTCGACGACACCACCAACGACCTGGAAGACGCCTACCGGGCGCTGTCCGGCCTGGGCTCACCCCCGCAGCCCGACCTGCACGGCCTGGACAAGTCCCAAGCCGCCACCCTGTCCGTCCTGGCCCCGCACGCCTGGCTGATGGCCGGCGAGACCCTCGGCAACGCGTACGCCCCCGAAGCGTTCGACATCGCCGAACGCCTGGTTCGCGACGCCCCCGACCTCCTGACCAAAGCCCGCCTCTCCACCTGGCCCCGGGCCATCGTCTGGCTCCTGGCCCACCGCCACCGCCTGGTCGGCCCCGGCGAACCCCTCACCCCCTACGCCCTGGCCGCCGACCTCTCCTCCTCCCCAGCCACCCTCCGCAAAACCGCCAAACTCCTCACCGACACCCTCATCCTCCCCCGCTAACCCCGAGCGCACCGCCCCGCCGGCGCGTGGGGGTGGGGTCGGATGGTGGGTGGGTGGGGGATGGGGTTGAGGGGCGGCGGAGAATGGGGGTATGTATTTGCGTGCGCCGGAGCTCAAGGGTCGTGGGTGGTTGAACACGGGGGGACGGGAGCTGAGGCTCGCGGACTTCCGGGGGCGGTTTCTGCTGCTGGACTTCTGGACGTTCTGCTGCATCAACTGCCTGCACGTGCTGGACGAGTTGCGGCCGTTGGAGGAGAAGTACGGCGATGCGCTGGTGATCGTCGGCGTGCATTCGCCGAAGTTCGCGCACGAGGGTGAAGAGGCGGCGGTCCGGTCGGCCGTGGAGCGGTACGAGGTGGCGCACCCGGTGCTCGACGACCCCGAGCTGGTGACCTGGCAGAACTACACTGCGCGCGCGTGGCCGACGCTCGTACTGGTGGATCCGAATGGATACATCGTCGCGCAGTACTCCGGTGAAGGACACGAGCACGCCCTGGACGCGCAGTTGGCGGAGCTGATCGCCCAGCACGAGCAGGCAGGCACGCTGACCCGCGGGAAGTCGCCGTACGTCGCTCCCGCTGCGGAACCCACGGACTTGAGGTTCCCGGCGAAGGTGGTTGCGCTGGACAACGGATTCCTGGTCGCCGACGCCGGCAACCACAGCATCGTCGAGCTCGCCGCCGACGCGCAGACCGTCGTACGCCGGATCGGCACCGGCCGCCGTGGATTCGCCGACGGCGCCGCCGACCAGGCCAGCTTCTCCGAGCCGAACGGGCTCACCCTGCTCCCGGATGACGTCGCCGCCGAGCTCGGGTACGACGTGGTCGTCGCCGACACCGTTAACCACGCGCTGCGCGGGATCAACCTGGGCAGCGGTCAGGTCACCACATTGGTTGGCACCGGCAAGCAATGGATGGACGGCGACGCCACGGACGTGCTGAGTTCACCGTGGGATGTCGCATGGTGGCAGGACAAGGTGTGGATCGCGATGGCCGGCGTCCATCAGTTGTGGACCTACGATCCGTACACCAAGGTCACGGAAGTTGCCGCCGGCACCACCAACGAGGGCTTGAAGAACGGCGCGCTGGCCGAGGCGTGGTTCGCGCAGACGAGCGGTCTGGCGGTTGACGGCGAGCGGCTGTGGCTGGCCGACTCGGAGATCTCCGCGCTGCGGTGGATCGACACCGAGGTGCACACCGCCGTCGGCACCGGCCTGTTCGACTTCGGGCTGCGGGACGGAAAGGCGAGCGAGGCGCTGCTCCAGCATCCGCTCGGGGTGACCGTGCTGCCGGACGGTTCGATCGCGATCTCCGACACCTACAACGGCGCCGTACGACGCTATGACCCGCGCACCGAGGTGGTCGACACGATGGCGACCGGACTGGCCGAGCCCAGCGGCGCCGTTGTCGTGGGCAACGAACTGCTGGTGGTCGAGTCGGCCGCGCACCGGCTGACCCGGATCCCGCTGGGGGCGTCAGCGAAAGCGGACGAGTTCAGCACGCGGACGCAGCGGCCGCCGATGGACATCGCGGCCGGCGAGGTGACGCTGGAGGTCGTGTTCACGCCGCCGCCGGGCCAGAAATTGGACGATCGGTACGGCCCGTCGACGCGACTACTCGTGTCATCGACCCCGGACAACTTGCTCCGCGAAGGGGCCGGCGACTCGACCGACCTCGCGCGCCGGCTCGTCATCGACGAACGCGTCGGCGACGGCGTCCTGCACGTCGCCGTCCAAGCAGCTTCGTGCGACGACTCGGCCGAGGTCGAGTTCCCCGCCTGCCACATGCATCGCCAGGACTGGGGCGTCCCGATCCGCGTCACCCCGGACGGCCCCGCCCGGCTGGAGCTGGTCCTCTCGGGAGCAACTACTCCTTGATGTCGCGGTGGTGTTCCTCGACGACGCGGTACTCCTCTTCGACCGCGGGGTCGATGGCGTCGGTCTCGACGCGACGGCGCCGGTTGGTGATGTAGAACGAGAGCACGATGCCGGCCAGACCGGCGAGCATCAGGATGTAGCCGACGACGGTCAGGTTCACCGCGTCCCACGAGTCCTGGACGGCGAACGCCAGTACGGCGCCGACCACCATCAGAAAGATCCCCACACCGATGCTCATCCGAAGAGCCTCCTCGTGAAGTCGTCCCTACACTGTCGACGCTACCCCGCCACGACGACGTAATCCATGACATCGGGTGTCTTGTGCACCACCCGGCATCCAATCGGTACCCGGCGTCAAACCTGCGCCGTCGGGACCGGCGCGGGATCAGTTGCCGCTGAGGTCGATGTCCCCGCTCACCGTCGTGGCCTCGATGCTGTGCGAGCCGTTCGCATCGTTGCCGAGCTCGTTGTCGACATCACCGCTGCGGGTGTCGGTGGTGACCTTGTACCCGCCGGACGGCGCGGTCACCTCGATGTCCCCGCTCGTGCCCTTGGCCCGTACGTCGTTCGCCTCGTCGAGCCGGAGCTTGATGTCGCCGGAGCTGGTCTCGACCTTCACCGGGCCGCCCTTGAGACCGGAGGCCTTGATGTCGCCGGAGTTCGCCTTCACGTCCAGCTTGCCGGTGAGATCACCGATCTCGACGTCGCCGGAAGTGAGGTCGAGCTTCACGTCGCCGGTGACGTCGTCGAGCTCGATCTTGCCGGACCGCGACTTCGCGTCCACCCCGCTGACGCCGGTGATCGAGAGGTCGCCGCTGCCGTTCTCCCCGGTGACCTTCGTACCGCGGGGGACCGTCACGACGAAGTCGGCGCTGCACTGCCAGCCGCAGTCGGCGTCGAGCTTGAGTACGCCGTCGTTCACCGAATACGTGTCGCCGTGCTTCCAGAGCCAGTACGTGCGCTTCTCCTGGACCGTCGTGGTGTCGTCGTCGGACACCTGGATGCTGATGTCGGCGTGCTCGGCGGCCAGCTGGACCGTGGTGATCTTCTCGTCGATCTGGTGCCGGTCGTCGGAGTCCCGGTCCCCGAACTGCCAGAACGCCAGCCCGGCCGCGGCCACCAGAAGTATCGCCCCGAGCTGCTTGCTCTCCGCCATCGTCCGCCTCTTCTCCCGCCCCGCCCACCTTGTCCGCTCGACAGTAGGTCGCGGACCGGCCCCGCTGGATCCGGCAGATCCCCCGAGCCGCCCCTGAGCCGGTCCCCAGGGAAGCCCGAGGTCAGCGGCGCAACTCGCCCCGGGAGACGGCCGCGGCGAGGTCGTCACCGGTCGTGCCGTAGAACGTCCGGGCCCAGAGGGTGTCGCCGTACCAGTACGGCCCGTCGTCGCCCGGTAACGACGCCGGCGCCTTCCCGCGCTTCAGCGCCCGGCGGCACTCGGCGCACAGGGGCAGCGTCAGTGTCGTCCCGTCGGCCTCGACCTGGGTCGGTTTGCCGGTAGCCCTTCCGTGCAAGGGATTGAAGGCACACAGCTCCGGTACGGCGTTCGCCGTCCGGCCGGCCGCGATCGCCACGGACACGTCGTACTCGCGGCGCGCCTTGTCGAGCAGCACCATCGCCCCGACCAGGTCGACCAGCGAGGTCGACGAGTCGAGGACCTTGCCGGCGGCAGCGTAGTAGTCGAGCGCGGCCTGCTGATGACGCAGGCCCGGACCCTCGACGGTCGGCAGCGCCGCGAGCTGCGATCCGAGACTGGTGAGCTGGTCGGTGTTCTCGCGGACCAGCCGCCGGCGACGCTCGGCCGCGACGGTCGCCGCGACATGCGGCGGGATCCGGAACGCCTTCTCCCGCCACGCCCCACCGCCGGACCTCCGGCGCAGCAGACCGATGACCAGCCCGAGGACGACCAAGGCCACGATCCCGAGGACGATGAAGAGCGCCACCTTCGCACCGGAGCCGGACGAGTCATCCGAGTCCTCGTCACCCCTCGAGCCCGAGCCTGTGGAGATCGTCGGAGTGCTCGAGGGAAGGGTCGGCGACGCCAGCAGCTCGTACATGCGGGCCAGCACCTCGGTCGGCCCGGCGTCGTACCCGGTGTCGTCGAGAGCGCGGTCCCGAACCGCGCTCAGCCGGCTCTCGTCGAGCTGCGGGAGGTCGTGCGCCTCGTACCAGGGAAAACGGCTGCCGCCGTCGACCACGACGTACAGGCCGGGCTTGCGCAGGGCATCGATCACCAGGGTGAGGACCGTGCTCTCCTTGCCCTGGAACGCGTCGCTCGGGGTGAGCGGCAGCACGATCGAGTAGACCGGGTAGCCGAGCGCCGTGGCCTTGTCCCGGACGTCGGTGCGCAGCGTCTCCGGCAGGGCCGACTTGTACGCCGGATCGATGTACAGCGGATCCTTGGCCAGCGCGGTCGCGATCTCGCGGGCCCGCTCGGCCGGCGTCTGGGTGGTCCCGGCCGCGGCGGGAAGCGCCGGCAGCAACGCGACCAGCGCCGTCGTCAGCAGGATCAGGCAGTTCCGGGCTCTCATGACCGTCCTTCGCGTCGTCCGGCGACGATCGCCGCCACTCCCAGCACCAGGCCGGCCAGCAAGGCTCCACCGAGAAGGCCGAGCACGCCGCCCCCGGCGCCGTTGCCGATCGCCTTGCCCACGGTGAACCGCTCCTTCGGGTACGTCCGCTCCGGCTCCGGCGGCAGGGGTTCGATCCGGGCCGGTTCCGGCTGGTAGCGGTCGCCGACCCGCAGTTCGCCGAGGTAGTCGGACAGTTGGCCGCTCATCGCCTGCTTCGGTTCCGCCCAGGTGCTGCCCGCTGCCCTCGCGGCGATCTCGTGGGCCACACCGTACGTCGTGTCGCCGTCCATCACGACGTACAGACCGGGTTGGTGGTTGCCCGCTGCCAGCCAGCCGGCCAGCAAGGCGGTGTCGCCCTGCTCGGGGAACCACTTCCCGGTCGGTACGACCGCGACGTACACCCGGACCTTGGCCGTCGCGATCGCCTGTAGCAGGGGAGCTTCGTCGACGATGCTCGCGAAGTCGGGATCGACATACAACGGGCCGGTGGACCACGCGGCCACGGCGGCGGCGATCCGGGGGTCGGCCGGCTGCGCGGCCGCGGCGGGCAGCGCCGGGCCGAGCGCGATGATCGTTGCGATGAGCAACAGTACGGCGCGCTTCACCGGGGCTCGTCCTGCCGCTCGGCGACCAGCTCCGGCAGGTCGTCGGACAGCGCACCGAAGCCGGTCGCGACCATCGGGCTGTCCTCGGGATCCAGGTTCCAGTAGGAGACGATCTCGCGGTCGTGGCCGAACCGGCCGGTCTTCCGCCAGACCCGCAGCCCGAGCGGCCGGCGGCCCTTGGCCAACGCCTGGGCGCAGTGCGTGCATCCGGGCACCTCGACGTCGTCCTGCCAGGTGACCGTCCTGGTACCGGGCTGATGGGTCGGGTCGAAGAAGCAGGGCGGCTGGACGGGTGACCCGCCGGCGATCTGCTCCGCCTGCCGGGCCAGGACGAAAGCGCCGGCCAACGCGAGCAGATCGTCCGGCTGGCGATTGCGCAGAGCACGCGCGGCGTCCAGCCGGCGGGTGGCATCGTCGCGCTGATCGAGCTGCCGCACGGACAACTTGGTACGCAAGCCCGGTCGCTCGATCGCCCGGTCGGCGCGGCGGATGTACTGATCCGCCTTCGTCCGCAGCTGCGCCACGCTGACCGACGGCTTGCCGAACGGTCCGCGGGGATCCTGCTTGCGTCGCTTGCGGCGCAGGGAGAGCCACAGCGTCAGAGCGAACCCGGCCACCGCGCCGACCCCGATACCGATGTAGGCGGACAGGTCCTCGCGGTCCGTGACTGACAGGCCGCGGTCTTCGCGCTCCGGCTCCAGATCCGCCCCCGGGATCTCGGGTAGCGGCCGGCCGTCGTACGCCGTCGCCGCTTCCTGGATCGTCCGGACGATCCCCGGCGCCGGGCGGTTGTCGATGATGTCGTAGCGCTTCTCGTCGTCGAGCTGCACGCTGACGAGACTGCGGCCCTTGAGGCCGCCGGCCCGGAACAGCTCCTCCTCGCCCGACCAGTAGTCGTCCGAGACCACGCGGACGATGTAGAGGCCCGGCTGCCCGACGCGTGCCTGCAGCAGGGTCGGGAGGTCGACCAGGTGCTCTCGCGTGTACGGCGATTGGGGCACGAGGGCGACGTACACCCCGAAGGCGGCCGTGCTGGCCGCGGTGCGGATCCGGGTCAGCTCGGCGGCCGGGAACGCCGGGGCGAGTCGCGGGTCCAGGTAGATCCGGTCGGTGCGCCAGCCGGCGGCGATCCGATCCGGCAGTTCGGGCGTGGCGGCGCGTGCCGGAGTGACCGGGAGGACCACCAGGAGGGCGAGCAGCACTGTGAGGCTGCGGAGGCGGGAGAGCATCGCGGACAGCGTACGACGAGCGGACCGGGACACGATCACACGGACGCACTACCTGGACAGGCGGTTCCGTCCCCGGACGTGACGCGGCCCTGGCTCGGACAGGGGAAGCCAAGCCAGGGTCGCGGTGTTGCCACGGGCAGAAACGCTGCTACAAACCGCAGTTCCTCACCAGGGCAGATCGTGGGGCAACCCGGGGCAGATCAATCTGCCCCGAGCTCCGGCGCCCGAAGGGCGCCGAGTTTGGAAGCCTCCGGCTCGGGCCGCGCAAGGGTCCGAGCCGGAGGTGTCTTTGGGGTTAGAAGGCGGACTCGGGCAGGTCCATCACGTCGAGGTCGGTGAGCTCGGCCTTGATCCGCTCCGCGCGGACCGTCGGCATCGTGGAGCGCACGAACCACTGAGCCGCGGCCACCTTGCCGGTGTAGAAGTCCTGCTCGCTCGCGGAGAGCTCGCCGCCGAGCGCGTTCAGCGCGATCTCGGCCTGCCGCAGCATCAGCCAGGAGCAGACCACGTCACCGAGGACGAACAGCAGTCGCGAGGTGTTCAGGCCGACCTTGTAGATGTTGCGCGGGTCGCCGTTCTCCGCCTGCGGGTTGCTCGCCATCAGCGCCTGGCCCATCACGCCCAAGATCTTCTGGGTGTCCTCAAGGCCCTTCGCCAGCAGCGCCCGCTCTTCCTTCAGCCGGCCGTTGCCCGCCTCGGAGGCGACGAAGCCCTGGATCTGCTCGGCCAGGTGGCCCAGCGCCTTGCCCTGGTCCTTGATGATCTTGCGGAAGAACAGGTCCTGGCCCTGGATCGCCGTCGTGCCCTCGTAGAGCGTGTCGATCTTCGCGTCCCGCACGTACTGCTCGATCGGGTAGTCCTGCAGGAAGCCGGATCCACCGAAGGTCTGCAGCGACTCGGTCCCGAGCAGCGTCCACGACTTCTCCGAGCCGTAGCCCTTGACCAGCGGGAGCAGCAGGTCGTTCACCCCCTCGGCGACCGTGTCGTGCTCACCGGCGTACCGGGCCTGCTCCGCGCGATCCTGGTACGTCGCCGTGAACAACACCAGCGCCCGCAGCGCCTCGGCGTACGCCTTCTGGGTCAGCAGCGAACGACGAACATCCGGGTGGTGCGTGATCGTCACCCGCGGCGCATCCTTGGCCGGCTGAGTGAGGTCCGCACCCTGCACCCGCTCCTTCGCGTACTCGAGTGCGTTCAGATAGCCGGTGGACAGCGTGGCGATCGCCTTCGTGCCGACCATCATCCGCGCGTACTCGATCACCTGGAACATCTGTGCGATGCCGTCGTGCACCTCGCCGAGCAGCCAGCCCTTGGCCGGGACGCCGTCGCCGAAGGTGATCTCGCAGGTCGTGGAGACCTTGATGCCCATCTTCTTCTCGACGTTCGTCACGAAGGCGCCGTTGCGCTCGCCGGTCAGCTCGCCGGTCTCCAGGTCGAAGTGGTGCTTCGGTACGACGAACAGGCTCAGACCCTTGGTCCCCGGACCACCCACACCCTCGATGCCCTGCGGCCGGGCCAGCACCAGGTGGACGATGTTTTCGGTCAGGTCGTGCTCGCCAGAGGTGATGAATCGCTTGACGCCCTCGAGGTGCCAGCTGCCGTCCTCCTGCAGCGTCGCCTTGGTACGCCCGGCGCCCACATCGGAACCGGCGTCCGGCTCGGTCAGCACCATGGTGGCGCCCCAGCCGCGCTCGATGATGTGGTGCGCGATCTTCTGGTCCCGCTCGGTGCCGTTGCGCCAGAGGACATGCGCGAAGTTCGGGCCGGCGGCGTACATGTGCACCGGCGGGTTGGCGCCCAGCACCAGCTCGGCGGCGGCCCAGCGCAGCGACGGCGGGGTCGGCTGACCTCCGAGCTCAGCCGGCAGCTCGAGCTTGAACCACTCGGCATCCATATAGGCGTGGTAGCTCTTCTTGAACGCCTCGGGCATCCGGACCTCGTGCGCGTCCGGGTCGAAGACCGGCGGGTTGCGGTCGGCGTCGGCGAAGGACTCGGCCAGCTCGTGCTTGGCCAGGCGGTCGATCTCGGCCAGCACCTCGCGCGCGGTGTCGACGTCCATCTCGGCGTACGGGCCCTGCCCGAGCACCTCGTCACGGCCCAGGACCTCGAGCAGGTTGAACTCGATGTCCCGCAGATTCGACTTGTAGTGGCTCACAGGATTCCCCTACCTCTTGGCAGCGTCGTCGTACTCACGAGTAACTTGAGTATATACCCGCCGGTAATGAAGCAAAAGCGGGTTAGCTGTGAGCTGTGACCAGGCTGATATACGAGACCCACTCGATCACTGTCGACAACGAGAACGGAGTCGCGACCGGTTGGTTGCCGGGGGAGCTGTCCGAGGAGGGGATCCGGGAGGCCAAAGCGATGGGCCCGCGACGGCGCGATGTCGACGTCGTCTTCAGCTCCGACCTGCGCCGGGCGGTGCACACCGTCGAGCTGGCCGAGCTGGCCGCCCCGCACTTCCAGGACTGGCGGCTCCGCGAGTGCAACTACGGCGAGCTGAACGGCGCACCGGTCGACGCGCTGCATCCGCGCGTCGACCGGGTGCGTAAGCCGTTCCCCGGCGGACAGTCCTACTGGGACGTCCTCGAGTTGACGCGGTCGTTCCTCGAGGACATCCAGCGCTGGTACGCCGGTCAGGTGGTGCTCGTGGTCGCCCACTCGGCGAACCGGTGGTCCTTCGAGCACCTCCTGGGCAGCCGGGCGCCCCTCGAGGAACTGATCACCGCCCCGTTCAACTGGCAGCCGGGATGGGAGTACAGGTTCTAGGGCTTGTAGGCGGTCGCGCTGCCGTAGAGCTTCTGGGTGAACGCGGACATGTAGGTGTGGGTGTCGGCCTCGGTGAGGTTGTACGTGAGGAAGACGCCGTACCCCTCGTCGACCGTGCGCTGGGCAAGACTGGCCGCGGTCGACGAGCTCGTCGCGGTGTACGACACGGCGGCCGGAGACAGGCGCGACTTCGGCGTCGGTCCGCTCGGGACGCCCCAGGTTCCGTAGTACGGGTTCCAGGCGTAGTTGAAGGTGTTGGCGATGCTCTGGCCGTTGTAGGTCAGCCGGTCGGCGGCCGGGCCGATGTCGTAGAGGGTGATCAGCTTGGTCGGCAGCTTCTGGCGGAGTGCCTGGACCAGATAGACGAAGGAGAAGTCGTTCGGCTGGCCGGTGCCGTTGTTGCCGTACTCGGCGTATTCGTCGTCGAAGTCGATACCGTCCAGGCCGTACTGGTTGACGGTGTCGGCGAGCTGCTGGGCGAACGCGTCGGCCGCGGCCTGGGACGGGAAGTTGGCGAAACCGGCGCCCTGGTGGTTGCCGAGGATCGACAGCAGGACCTTGATGCCCTTCTGCTGCAGCGGGCGGACCTGGGTGGCGATGTTGTCGAGCACGTTCTGGACGTTCTCGTTGCAGGACAGGTAGGCGTTCGTGCCGTCGTAGTTGATGTTCGCCGCGAAGATGACCGCGACGTCGATCACCTGCGCGCCGCCTTTGGCCAGCGTGTACTTGCCGGCGCTCAGCATGCTGTGGTCGTTGACCTCGATGTAGGCGACGGTGACCGGGCCGGTCTTCGCCGCCCGGCAGCGTTTGGCCTGGGCCTCGGTGGGCAGCGCGACACCGGTGGTGGCCGCGGCGGTCCCCGCGGCGAGAGCTGACAACAGGGTCCTTCTCCGCATGAGCTGTGGACTCATTCGATCGACTCCTCGTCAAAGGTGGGCGGTGCGCTATAGCGGTTAAGTTCCTGTCGCCGCCCGGCCGGGAGTCCAAGCGGCGACAGGAGATAAACCGGTATAGCGACACCGATCATCGATCGGCCGGAAACCCGGTGTCAAGGGCTCGGCGCGGAGAGCTACCGAGCCGCCGGCGGGAAGGCGGGGTCGCGCTGGTAGTCAGTAATAGACGATGATCGTTCCGGTGGTGGGGGAAAGTTACGGGAGAGGACCCGAGGTGAGTACTCCAACCGTAAGCAGCTCGCTGGTCGGCGGCCGGCTACACGTTCCTCGTTGTGATGCCGTCGTACCTGCAGGCCCGTGATGGTGACCGGCGCGGCGCTGGTCGTCGGGTTGATGGCAGGCCCAGGTCCAGCCATGCTGGCGGAGATGTTCCCGACCCGGGCGCGCGACATCCAGGCCTGGTACGTGATGGTGACGTGTGCGGTGAGTGTGGTCGCGCTGCTCACGTTGCGCGGAGACGATCATCGACGGGAGTTGCGAGACTGACATGCGAGTCATCGGCCTGATGTCCGGCACGTCGTACGACGCGATCGACGCCGCCGCGGCGGATCTGCAACTGGACGGGGATCAACTCGTCCTGACGCCGCTGGGCATGTTGAGCCAGCCGTACTCGGATGAGCTGCGGGCCGCAGTCGCGAGTTCGTTGCCACCGGCAAGTACGACGATGGAGCAGGTGTGCCGGCTGGACACGGGGATCGGGCAGGCGTTCACGGAAGTGGCTCGGCAGGCGGTCGAGCAGCTGTGCGGTGGGTCCGCCGATCTGATCGCGTCGCACGGACAGACGGTGTTCCACTGGGTCGACCAGGGCTCGGTACGCGGGACGTTGCAGCTGGGGCAGCCGGCCTGGATCGCGGAGGCGACCGGGGTTTCTGTGGTTTCGGATCTGCGGGCGCGGGACGTCGCGGCCGGTGGGCAGGGCGCGCCACTGGTCAGCATCATCGACGTGCTCTGGTTGCGCGGGCTTCCCGGCGTACCGGTTGCGCTCAATCTCGGTGGGATCGCGAACATCACAGTGGTGCACGACGAACCTGTTGCCTTCGACACCGGTCCGGCGAACGCGCTGATCGATGCGGTGGTCTCGGACCTGACCGGGCGCCCGTTCGACGCGGACGGTGTGATGGCTGCGCGCGGGCGGGTGCACGATGGGTTGCTCGAGCGGTTGCTGGCGGATCCGTACTACGGCCGGCCGGCGCCGAAGTCGACCGGGAAAGAACTGTTCAATCTCCCGTACCTGGCCCGCGTCCTGGAGGGCCTGCCGGCGATCCCGGCCGACGATCTGGTCGCGACGGTGACGACGCTGACCGCCCGGACTGTCGCTGACGCGGTCCGGGGGTACGGCGGGACCGAGGTGATCGCGTCCGGCGGCGGGATCCGCAACCCGGTGCTGATGCACCTGCTCGGCTCGGAAGTCGGGGTGCCGGTGCGGACCACGGACGAGCTGGGGCTCCCGTCGGCGGCGAAGGAGGCGTACGCGTTCGCCGTACTGGGGTTCCTGACCGTGCACGGGCTGGGTGGGACGGTGCCGAGCTGCACCGGCGCGCGGCACGCGAGCGTGCTCGGCTCGGTCACTCCGGGGCTCGGTGGGCTGCCGGTGGTGCAGCGCGACGCACGACCTCCGGTGCGACTCCTGGTGGGGTGACCGCACACTAGTGGTGTGACGAGGTTGTTCGTGGTGACCGGGGCGCCCGGTTCGGGGAAGTCGACGGTCGTGCCCGAGTTGGTGCGGCTGAGTCCGGGGAACCTGGTTGTGATGGACATGGACGAGTTACTGGACGATCGCGGCCGGTTACTCGGGATCGACATCGCGAGTCCGACCGCGGTTCCGATGTGGCCGGCGTACAACGCGCTGTGGTTGCGGATCACCGAGCTGATCCGGCGGTCCGGGATCCCCGTGCTGCTGTTGTCGCCGTTGATGCCGTCAGAGCTGCCCGAGGGACGGTGGCTGCATCTGGACTGCCCGGACGCGGTCCGGCGGAAACGGCTGGCCGGGCGCGGGTGGCCGCCGGCGCAGATCGAGGAGGCCCTGGCGGACGCGGCCGAGCTCCGCAAGCACGTGCCGCGGTCGGTGCGGGGCGATGTCTCACCGGAGCGGTCCGCGAAGAGCATCCTCGACTGGATTCGCGGCGAACGCTTCGGCAAGACGCTGAACCTGTGGGGACGGATCCGCGGTTGACCTTCAGGCTGGTCGAAGGAGCAAGGTCGCGGCATGTTGACGATCAGTGAGTTCGCCCGGTTGGTGGGGCTGGCGCCCAGCGCGCTGCGGTTCTACGACGACTGCGGCCTGTTGCCGCCCACTTCCGTGGACGGCTCCAACGGCTACCGCTACTACAGCCCGGCCCAGCAATCCCGAGCCCGCCTGCTCCGCGATCTGCGCGAGATCGACCTCCCGCTGGCCGAGGTCCGCGTCGCGCTCGACGCCGATCCCGCCGTACTCGCGGATGTCGTTCGAGCCCACCTCCGTACGGTCGAGTCCAAGACCGCCGCGGCCCGCGCGGCGGCCGATCATCTCCTGACTCAGCTCCTCGCCGAGCGGACGTCGGTGGTGCTTGGCGGTGCCGAGTACGCGAGTGCGGTGCGGCAGGTTGCGCCTGCTGCGTCTGCGTCCGATGAGTTCCCCGCCCTCGATTGCGTGCTGATCGAGCTGGCGTCGGATGAGGTGACGTTTGTGGCCACCGATCGGTATCGGTTGGCGGTGCGGTCGGTGCCGGCGGTGGAGTTCAGTGGGCCGGCTGCGCAGGTGCTGGTGCGTGCCGACGAGCTGGCTGGGGTGAGCAGGTGGGCGGCCGCCGGTGAGGTCGTGCGCCTCGAGGTCGACGCGGACGGTGCCCGGCTGGTGCGAGGCGACGACGCCCGCGAGATCACGGTCGTGGATGCGGAGTATCCGGCGTACCAGGGGATCCTCGACGGCTTGCCGCCGGCAGGCTGCCGGGTGGTCGTGGATCGCGCCGGCTTGCTGGCCGCGCTGGCAGGCCGGGAGGTCGTTGCCTTCGACATCAACTCGGACGGCTTACGCATCGACGACGAGGTGAGCCTCGACGTCATCGGGTCAGGCACAGCCCGCATCGGCTTCACCGCCGCCCTACTCGCCGCCGCCCTGGAAACCAGCGTCGGCCCCGACGTCCTCCTCGAAATCGGCCCCACCGACCGCCCAGTAGTAGTCCGCTCAGCCGACCAAGGCACCTTCACCACTCTCGTAATGCCCGTCCGCCTCGACCCAGTTGATGCTGTCGAGCCTCGTACCGGGACATGACGATCACCTAACCACGTATCCCAACTACACAGTCGCCGCAACAAATCCGCGATCACGTCACCAGCCTGGTGATGTAAGACGTTGTGTCTTACAGTGGTCGCATGGCAGACACCATCACCATTCGCACCGACTCGGAGACCGAGCATGCGCTGGACGTGCTGACGCATGACGGCAGTTCGCGTTCGGCGGCTGTCAGGCAGGCCGTGCTGGAAGCAGCGCTGCGCAAGGAGCGGGGCGCCGCGATGCGTCGCGCGGTTCTGCGGATGCCGCTCGGTGAACCGGACGGCGTCGACGTCGCCGCCGAGATCTGCCGGGATCGCGAGGGTGAGCGCTGATGATCTACCTCGATTCGGCCGCCATCGTGAAGTTGGTGCATGCCGAATCCGAGTCGCAGGCGCTGCGTGACTGGCTCGACGAACGGGCCGACGTGGGGTGGACGAGTTCCGTCCTGGCCGAAATCGAGTCGTCCCGGGCGCTGGCCCGCTACGCGCCGGACGCCGTTGTACGCCTTCATCCGGTGCTCGACCTCATCGAGTTGGTCGAACTCGATGCCGGCATCCGGATCCTCGCCCAGACTGTGAAGCCTGTGACCGTTCGCAGTCTGGATGCAATCCACCTCGCGACGGCGCTTCGGATCCACCCGCGGCTCGCGTCGTTCGTTACCTACGACAAGCGTCTCGCCGACGCTGCTCGGGCTGCCGGGCTGAGCGTCGACGTACCTGCCTGAGGTCAGGCCGGACTCGATTTCGAAGGTTGGGTAGGTGGGTTGGGGGCGAGTGATTGTTGACAACATGTTGTCGAGATGACAAGGTGTTGTCTATGAAGACAGCTTATGTGGCGGTGTACGAGACGTTGGCGGACTGGGAGATCGGGCATCTGCTGGTCGAGTTGCGGACCGGGCGGTTCACTGGGGTGCCGTGGCAGGTGGTGACGGTGGGGGAGTCGGCGGAGCCGGTGGTGACCATGGGCGGTATGCGGATCGTGCCGGACATGGTGCTGGCGGATGTGGACCCCGATGACGGAGATCTGCTCGTACTCGCGGGATCGGCGTTCTGGGATGACGGGCAAGGGGACGCGTTCGCGAAGCTGGCGAAGACCTTCCTCGACGACGGGATCCCGGTGGCGGCGATCTGTGGTGCGACGGCCGGGCTGGCGCGGGCCGGGCTGCTCGATGAGCGCAAGCACACCAGTGCGGTGAAGGAGTACCTGCAGGCCACTGGCTACCAGGGCAGCGACAACTACGTGGACGAGCGGGCCGTCGTCGGCGGCGACCTGATCACCGCAGGACCGGATTCGCCGGTGCAGTTCGCGCGGGCGACGCTGCAGCGGCTCGGACTCGCGGACGAGCAGAAGCTGGATGCGTACGAAGGCGTGTTCCACCGCGCCGACCCGGCCGCCTACCCGATCCTGGTGGGATGACGGTTCCACCTCGCGAGGACTGGCCGCAGCCGGCCGGGCAGACGGAAGGTGGTGCGCTGTTGACCGACGTCATCATCGCCACCTTCCGCCTGAACGCGCGGCTGATGGAGGCCGCCCAGGACCTGGCCGCGCACGGCGGACTGACCGCCGCGTGGTGGCAGGTCCTCGGCGGCGTCCTGGACGAGCCGCGCTCGGTCGCCGACGTCGGCCGGATCATGGGAGTCAGCCGGCAGGCCGTCCAGCGCATCGCCGACCTGCTGGTCGAGCGCGGCCTGGCCGAGTACCGCCCGAACCCGGCCCACCGCCGCGCCAAACTCCTCGCCTGCACCGAGGCCGGCTACTGGGCGATCCGGCAGATCTCCGTCGCCCAGCACCCCTGGTCAGCCGGCCTCAGCAAGTCCGTCGACCTCGACGACCTCCGTACGACGCTCGCCACCATGCAGACCCTGATCACCAAGCTCGAAGAAGCTTGACGGTGAGACTGCGTCCGTAGGTGTGGCGCGTGGTGAACGTCAGCCGAGTGCCGGTGATGGTGCGCGTGACCTGCACACCGGGCACGGGGGCTTCAGAACGCAGGTACTGCCCCCAGAGGTTGACGGTGATGGTGTCGCGGGCGGTGGTGGGGTCGGAGACGGCAACTATGACGGCGTCCGCTGCACGTTGGAGTAGGACGGACGCGGGGCCGTCGATGCGCAGGCCGGGGAGGGTGTGGTGACCCGCGGTGAAGCTGTTGGCGGCGGTGACGCGGAGGCCGAGATGCTGGATCGCCTGGAGTCGTGAGGTGTTCGACAGAACCGCGATCCGGCCGTGCTGGTACGAGCGCAGTCCGGATTCCGTTGCGTTAGGCACCAATGCGTAGGCCAAGGATCGGGTCGCCCCGGCCGGTTGCGCGACGGTCAGGCCGAAGACCTGCTTGGTCACCGCCGTGTCCGGGTTCGAGGTCCGCACTACCCGTCGGCTCCGCGTCACCTGCTGCAGTTCCACCGACACCTGCGTCGGCTGCAGGAAGTAGTACCCGAGCGACACCCCGCCGCTCGCATACCGCAACCAGCGCGGGTCGACCTGACCGACTCCGGTCCACGATCGGCCATCCCGCCGTACGCCGGTGATCGCGACAGCGTCCCCAACACCCGCGATGCGTGTGTCGATCGTCGTGGTGACCGCGCGACTCGAGTCGCCGACTCCAGCCGCGAGTACGACGATCTCGTCGTCGAGCAGGAACCACGACTTGGTCGCCGACGCGTTGCGGTAGACCACGAAGTCGTCCGGCAGGATGTCCCGCGACGCGTAGGCGAAGTCGTCCGACTGCACCCAACCGACCGCTCCAAGAGCATTCAGCGTCGCGCCGCCGGAGTGGACGTTGGTCCCGGTCGGGAAGTACACGTACGTGTTCTGCGACTCCGATGACGACGTGAAGTTCAACGGGTGCGAGGGGTTGTCGTAGTACGGCGTCCCGTACAGCTCCGGGATCGTCTTGCGGGTCTCCACCGGCGCGGTGACTCCGCCGAGCGCGTACGGCGAGACCGTCGTGAAGTAGTCGACGCCGAATGCCTGGGTCTGGTCCTGGCCGGTCAGGTAGAGGTAGTGCGCGCCGTCGCCCTGGAACCACGGCAGCAGGTTCTCGCCACTCATGTACTCGTACTTGCTGATCCGCTCCGAGTTCCGCGCCAGCGCGAAGGCGAAGCCCGGTCGCCGATGCACGGTGCGGTCCATCGCGTTGAACGCCGTACTGCTCGCGGCCGGGTTGAGGTCGGCCGGGACGGTCGCCGGGTCGGTCTTGATATCGGCGAACCGCGCGACGCTGACCGGCGACACGAACGACGTCGGGTTGATCGTCGGCCGGGCGGTGAACTTCACGAACGACTTCAGCCGGGCCGCGTCCGCACCGGTCGCGTAGTCGGCCAGGTCGACGATCGCCTCCACGATCACCGCGACATCGTCGTACCCGGTCGCCGTCCGGGACACCGCGCGGCCCTTGACGATCTCCATCATCCAGCCCTCGAAGATCAGCGGTGCGAACCCGTGCTCGACCCAGCCCTGCACCACGCCGACCAGGTCGTCGCTCTGCGCATACTCGGTGCCGGCGAGCACCTTGATGGTCTGCACAACCCGGCTGAGCAGGCCCTTTCCGTACGAGCCGGTGTAGGCGACCGACGCGTGCTGGATGAACGAGCCGTCCGCGTAGTACCCGTCGGTGACGCCGTGCTGCAGGTTGTACGGGTCGACGGTCGCGAACACGGTGAACTGATCCTGCAGCGCCTTCCGGATCCGCGCGTCGTCGCCCATCAGCGCGCCCTGCAGAATCCGGTTGGCGGTGATGTCGACGAGGTTCGCGCCGGTGTGGAAGCGCGAGTCGAGGTCGACGTCGCCGTCCTTGCCGTTGCGCAGGTAGGCGTCCATCGACGGGACGTACCGGGCGATCAGGTCGGCAGGCGCGTCGAGCAGTGCGAGCGTCTTCGACACGTACGTCGAGATGCCGATCTCCCACGTGAACCAGTTGCCGTAGTACCCCTTCGACTGGTCGCCGTAGTAGTTCTCGTGCAACCAGACCAGCTTCTCCGCGACACGGGCACGGACCTGCTCGTTGCCCTGCAGGTCCGAGGCCGGGCCGGGGCGTTTGGTCGCGAGCGCGATCTCGTAGAGATGCTGGTACGACGCGCTGAGATTCGGATCGCTGGTCCCGAGGGGGAGCCCGGCGAAGAGCTCACCGGCGCCGGCGCGGTCGAGGGCCGCGAGCCAGGTCCGTGCGGTGCTGTCGAGGGCCGCGAGCTTGGCGGCGACTTCGGGGCGCGCGTTCGATTCCGCCGTACCGGCGTAGATGGCGATCGCGTTGGCGAGCAACTGGCTCGGATCGGCCATGGCCTTCAGGGTGGCAGCTCGAGCGGCCGGCGCGGGGTTGACCGCGGTCAGCAGGGCGGTGGCGGGTACGAACGACAGCAGGCGGCGGCGGGTGATGTCCACAGATACTCCCGGGCGGATGGGAAAAACCTCACCCCGAGAGTCAACCAGCCGAAACTATCCTTCAGCAACCGCTTGCCACAGATTCGCCGGTCGGGCTGTGACATCGTTCCGCCGTGACCGAGCAGACGTCACCGGACAGCCGCCTCGCCTCGGCCCTCCGGTTCACCACCGAGCTGATCGCCTGGATCGCGACCCCGTGGGCGCTGGCTCCGCACTCGATCCTGCTTGCTGTTGCGGCGGACGTCGTACTGATCGGGTTGCCGACGGTCTTCCAGACTCCGGGAGACAAGCCGCGCGTGGTTGTCGCCGTGCCCGGCGTCGTCACGATCCTGCTCGTGCTTCTGCAGTTGGTGGCTGCAGTTGTTGCCGCGTGGGTTGCCTGGCCGGTGGTTGTCGCGGTTGTGGTCGGTCTGCTGGCTGTTGCGTGTGTGGTGACCGAGCAACCGCGGTGGCGGTGGTTGTTACGAGCCGCCCGCGCCGACTAGTTGGCCGTCCATGGAGAGGATGCGGATGGGGGTGGCCGTCTTGGTGGGGATGACCAGGGCTACCTGGTGGAGGTAGTCCTGGTGGAGGGTTTGGGTGTACTTGACCATGCTGCTGAAGGCGGTTGCCTCGCCGCTGGTCCAGTAGGCGTTCGAACCCGGCTCGACGCGCTGCAGGTACTGCTCGGTCAGGGAGAGGAAGACGAGTGCCTCGCCGGTCGACGTGATGAAGGCGAGCGGCTCGCCGGACGGCGCGAAGGTGTCCTCGACGCTCGCGATGTATGACTCGGCGGCGTCGGTGCCCTTGGTCTTGGCCCGCAACTCGACCAGCTTCGTCATCCCGGGGGAGGGTGCGAACAGCTTCGCCTGCGGAGCCTTCGGGCCGCCGGTCAGGTACGCCGCGAGGCTCGTGCTGACCGCGGCCGGCAGGCTGGACAGCTTGTCCAGGTCGGCCTCGGTCGGGGTACGCAGGCCTTCCAGGGACGGCAGCTTCATCGCCGTCGACGGGTAGACCGAGTTCGTCAGCAGCCACGGCGTACCCGCGCTCTGTCGTTGCCAGACGCCGAGCTGACGGGTGTCGGGCGCGCCCGAGACACCGGAGTCGACCACGAACCGCATCGGGTACGACGCGAACTCGGGTGCACCGATCGTCGGCTCGGTGAACGAGAACGGCTTGTCCTTGTCCTTCCCGGCGGTGTCGAGCTTGCGGCCGATCAGGTACCCAGCCCGGGTCTGCGCCAGGGTCGGGTTCCCCTCGATGGTCTCGGCGACCTTGGCGTCGCGGGACTCGTTGGCCTTGTTGTTCAGCTCGTTGTAGCGCTGGACGACGGCCTGGGCGTCGGCGAGCGTGACGGCCGGGCGGGTCTCGACCGCGGCCTCGCTGTTCTTGGCCGGTAGCAGGCCGCAACTCGTTGTGGTGAGCAACATTGCGCCACTGGCGAGCAGGGCGGCCGTCCTCCGCACCGCCTCGTCACTCTTCTGGAACTCCGGCGACTCCGCCAGCGAAACCGTCTCCGGCTCCTCCACCGGCGCGTCCACGGCCGGCACCACGGGCTGCTCGTCGTACTCGCGGTCATCGTGCGAGCGATCGTCGTACGCGCGGTTGTCGTAAGCCCGACCGATTTGCTCGGAGGTGCCCGCGCCGACCGCGGCGAGGAACACCGGGGATTTCGCCTTGGCGACAGCGGCCGCCGACATGAACATCGGCGCGGACGGGACGGACACCGGCGCCGGTCGCACCGGAGCGAACGGGCTGACGCGCTGCGGTGCGAACGGAGACACGCGCTCACGCGTCGGAACAACTGGCGCGGCCGCCCCGGACAGCCCGGCCGATGCTGCGACCCGAGACGATCCGACCGACGCCGCGACCTGCGTCGGCTCGGGCGCGGCGGGCAGTGCGGTGGGGGCCGCAAGCGATGTGGCGGCGGCGAGCGGTGCGGTGGCGGCGAGCGGTGTGGTGGCGACGGCGAGCGGTGTGGCGGCGGGCTGGTGGATGCGGGGTGAGACCGGGACGGTGAGCGGGGCAACCGCGGCGGAGTGGCGGCGGAACGTGAGGCTGAGACCCAGGGCGAGGATCAGGATGCCGGCACCCAGGCCCACCAGGGAGATGCCGAACGCGCGATGGATCTCGACGCCGAAGCGGACCTGCGCGCCGACCGCGGGACTCCCGTCCGCGTTCATCACGACGACGTCGTACCGCCCGTCCTGGATCGGCCAGGCGACCGACGCCTGACCCGTACCGGATTTCGCGACCCACCAGTCGAGCCCGCTGGGCTGCGTCAACTGCGTGGCCCGGCCGCGCATCTCCTGGGTGCCGAACGTGGCCGGCGGGTCGAAGTGGATCAGTCGCGTGTGCGCGGACCCGGACAGGTAGTCGCGGACGTCGAGATCCTGCCCGACGCCGACGAACAGCGACTTGTCGCCGGTCGCGGTCACGTGCAGGGTCGGGCCGTGCCGGTCCAGCAGGTCGGGCGCGGTGACGACGGCCAGGCCTTGACTGGTCAGCTCCCGGCTCGACGTGGAGATCGTGTTGTCCGGGCCGACCAGCCAGAAGGCCGCCAAGGCGCCGGCGACGGTGACCACCAGGCCGGCCGCGGTCAGCAGCAGGCCCAGAGCGGTGCGGGCGAAACGCATTTGAGGCTCCCGTTGTACGACGAACCCGGTCCGCGGCGGGTGGACCAGGCAACGGGCCCTCCCGTCGGGACCCTCAGTGGCCCGACGATCACCCGTTGCCACTGAATAACTGAGCGCACAAGGATCTGTTACTGTTTCATCACTAAGCGAATGGCCGTTCACAAACTCGAAGGCGGCGGAATGGGCCGGCCGCGGCTGGTGAGTGACGACGCGATTCTGGACGCGACCCGCCAGGTGCTGGCCGAGCTCGGACCGGTGAAACTGACCCTCGCGGCGGTCGGTGCCCGGTCCGGTCTCGCTCCGCCGACGCTGATGCAGCGCTTCGGTTCCAAACGAGGTCTGCTGCTCGCCGCGGCCGCTCGATCGCCGCTGATGGTGCTCCGCGCCGCCGAGGAAGCAGAGGCCCGGAACGAGTCACCGCTCGCCGCCCTGCGGACCTTCGCGCTCACGGCCGTCGCCGACCTCAACTTCCGCGAGGAACTCGCCGACCCCGAGTTCCGGCAGCACGCCCTGGCGCACTCCGCCGCCGTCGTAGGCAGCTGCGCCCGCCTCTACCAATCCGCTGTTCAGGCCGGTGAGCTCCGCGCCGACACCGACGTACCCGCTCTTGCCCGCCACACCCTCGTCTGTCTCACCGGCGCCCGCCAGGTCTGGTCCGTGAACGGCTGGGGCACCCTTCGCGAGTTCCTCACCGACCAGCTGGACCAGACCATCACGCCGAACCGACGTTTGCCTGAGTCAACCGTTTGATGCAGACGTTCAGATAGGGGACCAAGGCAACAAAAAACCCAGGTCGAGGACCTGGGTTCGGCATGTTCTGACAAATGGAGCGGGTGACGGGAATCGAACCCGCACTGTCAGCTTGGGAAGCTGATGTTCTGCCATTGAACTACACCCGCGCAGCCGGCGGAACCGGCAGGCGCTGACGAGCATAGCCGATCGGCGGGGGCGAGGGCACGACGGGTGCGGCGCGGCGTGGGGGAACGGTGCCAGGGGCGTGCGGGACCGGTGTCGGACGGTCCGGTCCGATGCCTCGGTGGTCGGATGGAAGGTTGTTGCGAGGTCAGGGGATCGTCGCGGCGGAAGATGCCGAACGCATCGAAAGGGGCCTGCCGACGGTTTGCGATCGGGGTTCTTGGGCAGTTTTCCACAAAGGGCGCGCTCAGGACTGGGCAGGGTGGTCATCTTCTGGCAGATTAGAACGCGTTGCCGGGGGCAACATTCGACGCAACGTGAGGATGCGGTCCTCGCACGGACCGGACAAAATGGTTGCGGGGCAACTGGATGAAGGGGTGAACGGTGGCAACAGACACAAGTGACGCGCTGGAGAACCTGGAGAAGGAGCTCGTCACGTTGGCACGACGGCTGCGCGGTCTGCAGCGGACGCTGTCCGACGAGGCGCATCCGGATCTGGAGCCGGCGCAGTACGCGTTGCTGAACCACGTCGAGGAACTGGCGCCGGTGCGGATGGCCGACCTGGTGGCAGCACTCGAGGTGGACAAGGGTCCGGTCAGCCGGGCCTGCGCGCGACTGGAGGAAGAGGGTCTGCTGAAGCGGGCGGCCGACAAGTCGGACGCGCGGGCGACTCTGCTGACGCTGACCGCGGCCGGCAAGCGGAAGCTGGCGGCGGCCCGCAAGAAGCGGCACAAGGTGATCGAGGACCTGCTCAAGGACTGGTCGCCGGCGCAGGTGAAGACCTTCGCCACCCAGGTGTCGAAGTTCAACAAGCTAGCCGGCTGAATTAGTTGCCTCAGGCCCGGTTTCGGTGCACCGCAACAGTGCCGGAACCGCACCCGTGACGGTCTGGTGGTAGGTCCCGCCGGAGAGCTGAGGGCTCCGGATGATCCACCACCGGCCGACGGAACCAACGACGGGCCAACGGCAGGTCCGGCCAGGCGCCGGGAGATCTCCGCGCGACCGTGCCTTCTCCCCTCCAGCACCAGGGGAGAAGGCTGCACTCGGAGGGTTATCCCCTCGCGTGTGGATGGGGGCGCTGGCTGTGCGGGTGGGCCGCGCGCTGCTAACGTGCGACCGTGCTGCTCTCCGACCGTGACATCCTGGCCGCGCTTGACGCGAAGCGGGTCCAGCTCGATCCGTTCGACGCTGCGATGGTGCAGCCGTCGAGCGTCGACGTACGGCTGGACCGGTTCTTTCGGGTGTTCGAGAACCACAAGTACCCGCACATCGACCCGGCCGAGGAACAGCCGGACCTGACCCGGCTGGTCGAGCCGGAGGGGGACGAGCCGTTCATCCTGCACCCGGGTGAGTTCGTGCTGGGATCGACGTACGAGCTGGTGACGCTGCCCGACGACGTGGCGGCGCGGCTGGAGGGCAAGTCCTCGCTGGGCCGGCTCGGACTGCTGACGCACTCGACCGCGGGGTTCATCGACCCCGGGTTCTCCGGGCACGTGACGCTGGAGCTGTCCAACGTGGCGACGCTGCCGATCAAGCTCTGGCCCGGGATGAAGATCGGCCAGCTCTGCTTCTTCGGGCTGTCGTCACCGGCCGAGCACCCGTACGGCTCGGCGAAATACGGCTCGCGGTACCAGGGCCAGCGCGGTCCGACGCCGTCGCGCTCGTACAAGAACTTCCACCGCACCGACGTCTGAGTACGACGAAGGCCCCCAAGGTGACCTTGGGGGCCTTCGTCGTGCCGTCGGTGGATCAGGCGGTCGGCTTCAGGACGATCAGGATCTTGTCGTTCTCGAGGTCGTCACCGAGCGCCTGCTGCAGGTAGGCGCCGCCGTACTTCGTCACGGCGGTGGGGGACGGGACGCCCAGCTTGGTGTCGTAGAGCGACAGGTCCGAGCCGAACGAGCTGCCCGGGTCCTTGATGCCGTTGTCCGGCGTCGGGCTGCTGTCGTCCGGCGTCGGGGTGCTGGTCGGCGTCGTGCCGTCCGACGGGGTGGTGCCGTCCGACGGAGTGCCGCTCGGCGTCGGGCCGCTGGTCGGGATGTCCTCGCCGTTCGTCGCGTTCAGCAGGACCGGCTGGGCGTCGGTCTTCGCGTAGACGACGCCGTGGAAGGCCGCGGTGACGGCGGGCACGACCCGGCTGGCCGACGCGTTGGTGTAGCCCCAGCTCTTCTTGCCGGTGTTGTCGTCGATGCCGAGGATCTCGTGCTTCTCGCCGTTGTCGCCGGTGGTGCAGACAACCGCGCTGGCCTGGTCGCCGAGGCAGGTGAAGGTCAGGGCGTCGTCCGTGCCGATCTGCGGCTTGGTCTGGGCGACGGAACCGGTCGCGATGTCCACCGAGTACAGCACGTTGTTGTAGACCGACTGCAGCGAGTTCTTGTTCGGGACGTACGACGAGCTGGACAGGTAGGCACGCTTGGTGCCGCTGCCGGACGGCCTCAGGTAGTTCTGCTTGGTTGGGATCTGCTTGCTGATCTTGCCGCTGGCGCCGTCGAAGACCACGATCGTGCCGTCGTGCGCACCTTCGGCGTTGTTGCCCTTGGCGCCGACGACGGTGCCGTTCAGCAGACCGGCCGGGGTGACGAACGGGACGGTGGTCGCCTTCTGCGTCTTCGGGTCGGCATAGACGGTGAAGCTCTCGCCGGCCTTGGTGGCGGCCCCGTCGGAGCCGGCCGAGACCCCGACCGCGATCTGACCGGTGGCGGCGTCGTACGCCTGACTCACCACGTCGGCGCCAACTCCGCCGGGGCCGAGCAACGACGACAGATCCGCTGTCACCTCGGCGACCTTCTTGCCGTCCGCGGCGTCGAGCCATTGGAACAGCACCTGCCCCTTGGCCTTCTGGGTGCCGTTGCCCTTGTCGTCCTGGACGTAGGCGATCGCGACGACGTCCTTGCCGTCCAGCTGGACCGCCATCGGCGAGGAGTGGTCGGAGGTCGTGGTCGTCTCGACTGTTGTGGACGGCACGGTCCACGGGGGGCTCTGGGCGGCGACGTTCCGGCCGACGAGGCCGGCCTTGGAGGAGACCAGTGCGGTCTGGCCGACCATCCCGGCCTCGGTCGAGTAGGTGTTGTCGGTCGTAGTCTCCGGGACACCGAACGCCGAGACGGTGGTAAGTCCCTTGGGTGGATCGAAGGAAGCGATGGGCGGCGCCGAGGGTGTGGCGGCGGAGGTGGTCTCGCGGTCCCCGGCCTTCGCGTCGGACTTCTTGTCGTCGCCGCCGCAGCCGGCCAGCAGGACGACGGCGGCGGTGACGGCGGCTGTTGCGACCATCGGACGCAGCATTGTTGGTTACTCTCCCCAGGTCTCGACCGAGAATGATCGCCTGAACGCTAGCAGTGTTCGCGGGTCCCGATCGCAGTTATCCACAGGCGTTGCACCAAGCTGCAGTCGGCACGCCGTCGTCAGCGGTGACCCGGGGTCCCCACCGTCACCAGTCCCAGGCGGTGCAGCAAGCTGTAGAGAGCGGCGCCCGCGCCGTTCACCGGCCCACCGGTCGTCGGTGCGGGCGGCCTCGGTCCGCCGGCGAGCGGCGGGGTGGTCAGTTGCAAGCCGTTCATCGGACGACGGACAGGCCGTTGCCGCGGTGGCGGGGCTGCGGCTCGGCCAGCCGGCGGGAGGCGGGCTCGAGGCGGTCGGCCAGCCGGCGCAGCGCGGTGGCCAGTCCGTGCCGCGGGCCGTTCGTGGCGGGCTTGCGGTCGTGGCGCTGGGCCCGGGCCTCGGCGGCCCGCAACTGCTCGGCGACTCGGTAGCGTGCGATTTCCTGGTGTTCGGTGATCATGTCCCTGCTCCCCTCACTGTGTCCCCGTGCTGTGTGTTCCTGGCTGTTTTCGGCAGTGCTTCGCCCAGGTCCCGCCGCCGTAGCGGTGGCCGGCGGGACCTTCTGGGTGTTTGGTGTCAGACCTTGACGACGGTGATGTCGCCGGAGACGGTGCGGGCCCGCAGCATCAGCGCGCGCTCGCCCTCGGCCGGCTTGTCGCCGGGCTCCAGCTCGCACCGGATCCGTCCGGTGACGGTCTTCAGGTCCAGGTACGCCGGGACGCCGTCGGGAACCCCGATCTCGACGTCACCGCGGGCCGTCTCGGCCTGGACGCTCGGCCCGTCGGCGATCTCGACCGTGACGTCGCCGGAGCCGGAGGTGGCGACCGAGTGGTCGCGGATCCGCTCGATGGTGATGTCACCCGAGCCGACCTTGACGGTGGTGGGACCGCCGGCATCGCCGACCTTGACGTCCCCGGAGCCCGTGCTCAGGCCCAGTTGGTCGGCGGCTTCACCGATCTCGATCGACCCGGAGCCCGTGCTGGCCCGGACCGCGCCGGCGGCGTGCTCGACCTTGACGTCACCGCTGCCGGTGCTGATCCCCAGGTCGGCTTCGACCCGGTCGAGGGTGACATCGCCGGAGCCGGTCGACAACCGCGCCGTACCCAGGGGCATCCGCGCGTCGATGTCACCGGAGCCGGTCTTGATCCGCGCGTCCAGCGTCGCCGAGGTGGCGATCCGGACCTGGATCTGCGGGCCACGGCCGCGGACGTTGCGGGGACCCTCGACGATCAGCTCACCGTTCTCGACGGTGAAGACGACGTCGTCCTCGGGGCCGCTGTCGACGTCCAGGGTGACCGCGGTCTCGGTGCCGTCGTTCGGCACGATCTCGACCTTGCCGGAGCCGATGTCGATCCGGACCCGGTCGATCTTGCCGGCGTCCTCGACGATCTGACTGCTGAAGCCGCTCACTGGACCCATCCCGTCATCCGTTGTCCCGGGCCGTGGCCACCACGGCGCTGGTGCTGTTCGCGGCGGCGGTCCTTGTCCTCGCGCCGCTGGTCGCGGTCGTCGCGGCGGCGGTCGCGGTCACCACGGTCACGGCCACGCCGGCCGCGCTCCGATCCGAAGACGCCCTCCTCACCGAAGGGGCCACCCGGGCCGAAGACACCGTCCGGGCCGAAGACTCCGTCGGGTCCGAGCGGGCCGTTCGGACCGAGCGGTCCGTCCGGGCCGAACATCCCACCTCGCGGCGGGCGCGGCGGCCGGGGCGGGCGGGGGCCACCGCGGCCGCTCAGCTCGGTCATCACGGTGCGCATCAGCCACGCGTTCGAGGAGATGCCCTCGGCCGCGGCGGCCTCGTCCACCTTGTTCTTCACCGACATCGGCAACCGCAGCGTGATCCGCGCGGTCGGCTCGTCGGCGTCCAGGATCACCTGCTCGGTGTCCCCGGTGTGGGGCTCGTCGTCGAGGTCGTCGTGCTCGTCCGGACCGGTCAGCTGGCTCGGGGCCGGCGTGACCACGAACTCGGGACGGCCACCGGCCATCCGGAGCTCGACCGAACCGGGGGACAGCTCGCGGCTGATCTCCCCGGCGGCGTCGGACAGGGCTGAGATGAGGGCCAGGCGGCCCGCGTCATCCAGCGTGGCCCCGAGGCGCTGGGCCACGGAACGAGTCTGGTCGTCGGCCAGGGCGGTGGCGTTCTCCACGCTCCGCCGGACCGATTCGAGATAGTGGTCAAGTTCCATGCCGACGATCATGACGTCATCGTGACGTCACTGTCAACCCCTTCTGATGTCATGCTGTCGTCATCGTGGCGGCACAGGCAGAATGTGAACCCTTCGACGACAGGAGAAACGGTGTCCAGAGGAGTACTCGTCACAGGCGCGTCCAGGGGTGTCGGCGCGGCCACCGCGCGGGCGTTCGCGCAGGCCGGCGACCGGGTCGTGCTGCACTGCCGGGGCGCGGTCGACCGGGCCGAAGAAGTCCGGGCCGGCCTGCCCGGAGCCGGTCACACGGTCGTGGCCGCAGACCTCGGTGACTCGGCCGCGATCCCTGCCCTGGTTGAGGAATCGGCCGCCACGCTCGGCCGGATCGACGTCCTCGTGAACAACGCGGCGCTGTACGTCGACGAGCCGGTAGGCGGATCCCGGCGGATCGGGCACTCGCCGGTCGAGACGCCGTACGACGAGTGGGTCGCGGCCTGGCGTCGTACCTTGGCGGTGAATCTGGAAGGGGCGGCGCACGTGACCTGGTGCGTGGCTCGCCAGATGCTCGACACCGACCCCGCAGCGGGCGTACGGCGGGGTGCAATCGTCAACGTGGGGTCGCGCGGCGCCTACCGCGGTGAACCGGACGTGCCCGCCTACGGCGCCGCCAAGGCCGGACTGCACTCGCTCGGTCAGTCGTTGGCGGTGTCACTGGCGCCACATGACATCACCGTGACGTCAATCGCGCCCGGATTCATCGCCACTGACATGACCGAGACCATCCTGGACGGCCCTGGCGGCGACGCGATCCGGGCCCAGAGCCCGTTCAACCGCGTCGCCACCGCCGAGGAGGTCGCCGAGGCGATCTACTGGCTCGCCTCCCCGCCGGCCGGCTGGTCCAGCGGCGCCGTCCTCGATTTCAACGGCGCCTCCTACCTTCATTAGCTTCCGTACACCTCGAGTTCGACGATGCGGGAGTAGGTGTTGCCGTTGCCGGCCAGGCAGAGGATGCGTACGGCGTCCGCCTGGACCGGATCGAACGCCGAGGTGACGTGGCCGAGGGTGTTGCCGCGGACCTGGGCAACGGTCTGCCAGTCAGCGGTGCCGGTGCGGACCTGGACGTCCCAGTCGCGCAGCCCATTGGTCGCGGCCGGGTACTTGACCGAGTCGAGCGTGTAGAGCTCGACGCGGTTGATGGTGGCCGGCTGGGACAGGGCGACGTCGTAGTTGTCCGGGAAGACCGCACGGGTGCCGTCGTTCCAGCCGGTCAGGGTGTCCCAATGCTCGGAGTCGTGGTCGCCGTCGACCGCGCCGCAGAGGGCGAAGTTGCCATGCGTCGACGAGGCGGCCGCCTGCTCGCCGAGAACGAGGTTGTCGCCCGGCCCCTTCGGCGGCAGTGGGTTCACCTGCACCGGCACGGTCAGCCGCGATCGGTCGACCTCGAGAGTGATCTTGTAGTTACCGGGCTGGGCGTCGCGGGGCACGCGCACCTCGACGGGCGCGCTCACCGGCTGGTCGGGGTCGACTGCCGGCAGCCAGGACGAGAACAGCTCCCGGGACAACTGGAGTGGTCCGGTCGGGGTCAGCGTCAGGTCGGCGTACCTGTCCTCGCCGCCGGTGTTGGTCATCGTGAGGTTCAGGGTGCCGGGCAGACAGGGCAGGCCGACCACGCTCAGTTGTTGCGGGTCGGTACCGACCTGTACGTCGGTTGTTGCTTTAGGCATCGAAGTCGCCCCGATCAGGGACGCGGCCACCGCGGCGCCGAAGCCGACGGCCGATTGCCAACGGATGATCATCGGATGCTCCTCACAGAACCTGGATGCCGGGCTGCCCGTCCTCGACGAGGAGCTTGGCGCGAGTGCTGACGGTGCCGTTCGGGACGCTGACCTTGTCGACCACGCGGTAGTCGGAGACCCAGCGCTGCGGGGTGATGCTGCAGCTGACGTAGCCGCGCTGGAAGTTGCCGAACTTGATGTGCGGGTTCTCCTTCAGCAGCGTCAGGCCGCCGGGATCGAGGTCCATCCCGTCGATCCCGGACGTGATCGACGTACCGACGAACTCACTGCCGACGGTCGGCGACGCCTGGTCGGTGAAGTCGAGCTTGAGGTCCGAGGCGACACTGCGGTGCAGGTCGCCGGCGATCGAGACCAGGTTGCGGACCTTGCGCTGGGCCGCACCACCGAGGACCCGGTCACGGGAGGCCTCGTAGCCGTCCCAGGTGTCCATCGGGACCAGCACGTCCGGGCCGTCTTTGGTGTCGAGCCGTGCGATCGCGGTCTGGTGGGCCATCACGTTCCAGCGCGACTGCGAGGCCGTCCAGCCGTCGAGCAACCACTTCTCCTGGGCGTCGCCGGTGATCGTGCGAGCCGGGTCCTTCGTCTCCGGGCCGGGCGCCTTGGTGCCGTCGCCGTACGCCTGGTCCGAGCGGTACTGACGCGTGTCGAGCACACTGAACTCGGCCAGCCGGCCGTACCGGAGCCGGCGGTAGAGCTGCATGTCCGGGCCTTTCGGCAACTGCGCGAGCCGCAGCGGCATGTGTTCCCAGTACGCGCGGAAGGCGTTGGCGCGCCGTACCAGGAACTGCGCGGGCGGGGCGCTCGGATGCGCTTCATCGGCCCAGTTGTCGACGACCTCGTGGTCGTCCAGCGTGACGATCCACGGCGCGACCGCATGGGCCCGCTGAAGGTCCGGATCCAGCTTGTACGCCGCATAACGCGTGCGGTACTCGTCGAGCGTCACCGTCTGCTGGGTGATGTACGGCTCCTTCGAGTCCGGGCGGATGCCGCGGTCGATACCGAACTCGTAAATGTAGTCGCCGAGGAAGAACACGACGTCGTGGTCCCGCTTGGCCATGTCGGCGTACGCCGTGTACCAGCCCTCCCACGACGCCTGGCAGGAGGCGAAAGCCAGCGACAGCTCGGAGAGGTTCGCGTCGGCCGTCGGTGCAGTCCGGGTCCGGCCGACCGGGCTGAGCCGCCCGTTCACGCGAAAGCGGTACCAGTAGTGCCGCCACGGACGCAGTCCCCGTACGTCGACATGCACCGAATGACTCGACTCCGGCCGGGCCTGGGCCGTGCCGGAGCGGACGACCCGGCGGAACTGCTCGTCCTCGGCGACCTGCCACTGGACGTCGACCGGATGCCGCTCCATCCCGCCGAACGGCGTCAGCGGATCCGGGGCGAGCCGGGTCCAGATCACCACGGCATCGGGCAACGGATCACCCGAGGCGACGCCCAGGGTGAACGGATCCCGATGATCGGGCCGGCCGGTCGCCCCGGCCGTCGCACTCCCGATCTCGGGCAGCTTGCCGGTCAGCGCCAGCGCGGCCGCCGTCCCGGATACGGTCAGAAAGGTTCGTCGACTGCTGCGCATCGGCACTGGCCCACCCGATCATCCGTAGGTGATCACTTCCGTAACGGGAGATTACGAGAAGTTCACACGAACGGGTGGGAATTGACCGGTTCCGGTCTCAGCGAGAGACGATCTTGCTCGCCGGCGGCGCGGTGATGCTGACGGGCTTGTTGTAGTCGGTCAGGTTCATCACCATCGAGACGCCACTCAGGTCGAACGACATCCGGCCGATCCGGTGGGACTTGTCCATCCACATCGAGTAGGTCAGCGTTTTCGGCACGCCGGCCGGGACCTTCTTGCCCTGCGCGGCCAGTGCCTTGGCGGTATTGACGGTGACGGCGTACCGGTCCAGCGTCTGGCCGCCGATGGTCTCGGTGCGGACGAACTTGACGGTGGCCACGCTCGAGTCGAACGACTTGAAGATCTTCGTCGGGTCGCTGCCGCTCAGCAGTTCGCCGAACTCACCCGCGTCGCCGGCCGCGATTTTCACGTACTTGCCGGCCGGAGTCATCCCCGGGATCGACATGTAGGCAGCCTTCTTGACCACGACGATCTTCGCGGTCTTGCCCTGGAAGGCCGCGCCGGTCATCTCCATCGACATTGCGACCGGATCGGCGGTCTGGATGCCCTTCATGGTCAGCACGGTCTGGCCGTTGGCCGTCATCGTGCCGAGGATGCGCCAAGACTTCTGCTTGGTCAGCGCGGCGTTCATCGCCGGCACGAAGGTGACGCGGTTGAGGTGGGCGACCGGCGCCGGCTTCACGGGTGCGGCGGTGGTGGCCACCGGCGTGCTCGCCGACGGCGACGGCTTGTAGCCGGTGGCCTCGGGCTTGTCGTTGCCGCAGGCGGCCAGGCCGAGGGCGATCGGTACGGCAGCGACGGTGGCCATCGCGGCACGGAACTTCATGATGCGGATTCCTCCCCAGATGAAACAGACGATGGATCATATGGTCTGGTCCACCTGGAGAGGAAGGGATTTACAGCTGGTTGCAGCTCAGCTTTCCCCACGTTTTACAGAGGCGAGCAGCAGCTGGGCGACGTCCTGGATCTCGACGGTCTCCCGCGCCGAACCGTCCGCCTGCTTGGCGGTCAGGCCGTCAGACAGCATCACCCGGCAGAACGGGCAGCCGGTGGCGATCTGGTCCGCGCCGGTCTCGACCGCCTCGGTGGTCCGGTTCAGGTTGATCCGGCTGCCGATCTTCTCCTCCATCCACATCCGCGCACCACCCGCGCCACAGCAGAACGACTTCGTCTTGTTCCGCGGCATCTCGGCGTACTCCGCGCCCGGGATGACGTCGAGCAGCTCGCGCGGGGCGTCGTACACCTGGTTGTGGCGACCGAGGTAGCACGGGTCGTGGTAGGTGATCTTCTGGCCGTTGAGGGTGCTGTCGGCCGGGGCGACCGGGGTCAGCTTGCCCTCGCGGACCAGGCGGTTCAGCAGCTGGGTGTGGTGGATGACGTCGAGCTCGACGCCGAGCTGGGAGTACTCGTTCTTCAGCGTGTTGAAGCAGTGCGCACAGGTGGAGACGACCTTCTTCGCGCCGGTCTCCTTGAAGACCTCCGCGTTCTGCATCGCCAGCTGCTGGAAGACGAACTCGTTGCCGGACCGCCGCGCCGGGTCGCCCGTACAGGTCTCGCCGTCACCCAGTACGGCGAAGCTGACACCGGCGATGTTGAGCAGTTCGGCGACGGCCTGCGTGGTCTTCTTCGCGCGGTCCTCGAAGGCGCCGGCGCAACCGACCCAGAACAGGTACTCGACCTCGGCAAGCGTCTCCACGTCCGTACCCACCTGCTTGACCTCGAACGGCAGGTCCTTGGCCCAGTCCATCCGGCCGGACGGGTTCATGTTCCACGGGTTGCCCTTGTTCTCCAGGCCTTTGAACAGCCCGTTGAGCTCGGACGGGAACGACGACTCGATCAGGACCTGGTAGCGGCGCATGTCCATGATCGCGTCGACGTGCTCGATGTCGACCGGGCACTGCTGCACGCACGCACCGCACGACGTGCACGCCCACAGCGCCTCCTCGTCGATCACCGCGACATCCGCGGGACCGACCAACGGCTTGTCCTGCTCGGCGAGCACCAGCTCGGGCAGCGACTTCCGCTCCTCGTCCGAAGATGCCAGCAGGTACGGCGCTTTGGCGTACGCGTGCTCGCGCAGGTTCATCATCACCAGCTTGGGTGACAGCGGCTTCTCGGTGTTCCACGCCGGGCACTGGGACTGGCAGCGGCCGCACTCGGTGCAGGTGGTGAAGTCGAGCAGGCCCTTCCAGGTGAAATCCTCGACCTTGCCGACCCCGAGGGCCGCGTCCTCGTCCAGTTCCTCGATGTTCTCGAAGTCGATCGGCTCGCCCTTGACCATGATCGGTTGCAGCGCGCCTAATGCCAGACCGCCGCCATTACTAGTAGCAGGCTTGCGCTTGAACCAGATGTTCGGCCAGGCGGTGAAGCGGTGCCAGGCGACGCCCATCGTCGCGTTCAGCGAGATCGTGATCATCCACGCGAACGAGATCAGGATCTTGATCATCGCGACCAGGTAGACGGCGTTCTCCAGGGCGGGCTCGGACAGTCCGCCGAATAGCGCCTCCCCGACGAAGAATGTGGTCGGGAAGTGGAACTTGTCGCCGGCGCCGAGCTCGTACTCGAGTCCGCGCAGCAGCAGGATGCAGATCAGTACGCCGAGGATCGTGTACTCGACGTAGTACGCCTGCCAGGCGGTGGAGCCGAAGAACCGGCTGTAGCGGCCCTTCTCGCCCCGCGGCAAGTTGCGCAGCCGGATCACGATTAGCCCGATGATCGAGATCAGGCCGGTCCAGGTGAGGAACTCGCTGACCCACTCGAACACGAACCAGTGGCCGATCACCGGCAGCACCCAGTGCGGGTCGAACAACTGGCCGAACGCCGTCACCAGGCTGAGGAACAGCCCGATGAACCCGAACGCGACGAACCAGTGCAGTACGCCGATGTGGCTCCACTGCAGCATCCGGGTGTGGCCGAGGGTCTCCTTGGCCAATGTGGCGGTGCGCTGCCCCGGGTTGTCGGTGCGGCCGGCCGGCTGGCCCAGCTTGATGACGGACACCATGTGCCCGATCGTCTTGCCGAACAGCGCGACACCGACGGCGGTGACCGCGAGCGAGACGACGATGGCGAGGATCTGCATACCAGCGATGTTATTGGTCGGTTACCCATGAGTCATGTCGATGCGGCCCTCGTCACGCCCGAGATGTTGTCGTGAGCAAACCGATACAGAGTGTTACGGGAGGTCTGTTGCCGCCGCGCTGGACGAATCCGTAAGTTTCCAACCACTGCAACCGCAGTCTAGGTCAATCGGTTTCGGCGGGAGAGTGGAATGCGTCTTCGTCAGGGAATCGCTGCTGGAGTGGTGCTCGCGGCAAGCGTGGTGGTACCGGCCGGGGCGGCGAACGCGGCGCCGGTCGCGCCGGCGGCGGCCAAGAAGCGCGACACCAAAGCGGTGTACTGGTACACCCGCGGTGGTCACGAGGTGTACGTCGGGACCAATCTGTACAGCGACTGGATGGAAGGCCCGGGCCGGATCACCTACCAGAAGACCGCGACCTCGGAGTCGAACTCGTCCTGGTCCGGTGACCTCGGGGTGAGCATCCCGCTGGTGATTGCGGAGATCCAGAACAAGTACTCCAAGACAGTGGGCAAGTCCCATTCGGTCACCGACAGCTGGTCCTACACGGCCGAGGTCCCGGCAGGCAAGGTACGGCGGCTGCATCAGCTCAAGCAGTCCTGGCGGGTGCAGGTGGTGCGGTGGAAGTACACGACCAGCGACTGCAAGAAGACCAAGGAAGTCAGCAGCCGGACCGCCACCTTCCCGACCAAGAACCGCGACTACCTGTGGATCCTCGTCGGTCGCGAGTGATCTCTAGTCGAGTAGCCGGTCCAGCCGGGCGGCGACCGCGGGACGCCGCGGATCGTCGGCCGGCAGGCCGGCGTCGAGGGACTCGAAGATCTCCAGATCCTCGGCGCCGGTCGGCGTCTGAGCGAAGCGCCACAGGACATCGTGGTCGTCGGCGTCGAGAGCGGCGCGGCGCAAGGTCGCGTCGAGCTCGTCCCGTTCGGCCCGCAGCGCCGGAGCGTCCGACCGGGCCAGCAACGGTCCGTTGTAGACGTCGAGGGCGGCACCGAGATCGCCGCTGCGAAGAGCGGTCTGTACGTCGGTGATGTCGCCGGTGACGTCGGCGATGATCCGGTAGGGCTTGGTGTCGAGTACACCGCCGCCGAGCAGGTTCCGCAGTCGGTGCATCTCCGCGCGGACCGTGGTCGGGTTCCCCTCGTCGCCGTACAACTGCAGCATCAGTTGCTCGGCAGTGAGGCCGGAGGGGTGGAGCAGCAGCAGGGCGAGTACTTCGGCCCGCCGCAACGTCAGCGCGATCTCCCGGCCGGCGACGACCGCGATCGGCTGGCCGGCGCCGAGCAGCTTCAGCCGGACCGACGGCCGGCTGCGGCGGACCGGCGTACCCGGCATGCGGAGCAGGTAGCCCTCGTCGAGTTGCTCGATCAGAGCCTCACGGCCGTCGCCGAGGTCGATCCGGTCCGCGCCGTCCGGGACGACGAGGCGATCGGGCAACCATTCGAGCGGTTGTACGGCGAGCACCCGGCCGGTCGGGGTCAGCAACGCACCGGGTGCGTCGCCGAGCGCCATCAGGTGCCGCATGTTGCGGGCGCGCAGCATCTCGTCGGCCGCGGCCATCCGGACCCGCAGTTGCCCCTCGGCGAGCTGGGCCGCGGCGGTCACCAGCGCGACCATCGCGGGATGAACCGTGCGGAGCGGACCCGAGACGTCGACCGCGCCGATCAACTTGCCGGTGTCGGGATCGTGCACCGGCGCGGCGGCACAGGTCCATTCGTGGATGCGCCGGACCAGGTGCTCGGCCGAGTGGATCTGGACGGGGCCTCCGACGGCGAGCGACGTACCCATGCCGTTCGTACCGATCTGCTCCTCGGACCACACCGCGCCCTCGGACAGTGCGATCCGGTCGGCCTGGCGTTTGACCTCGGACGAGCCCTCGCGCCAGAGGATCGTCCCCTGCGCGTCGGTGATGATCATGATGTGCGACGCCTCGTCGGCGATCGTGGTCAGCGTCTGGCGCAACACCGGGAGGACCGCGCGCAGCGGGTGATTCTCGCGGATCGCCTCGACCGTATCCGGGTCGACGATCATCGGGGGCGCGTTGAGCTCCGGATCCACCGCGGCCGCGAGCGACCGTTCCCAGGACGCGGCGACCAGTGGGCGCGGCGCACCCGGCACCCGGCCGCCGCCGAGCACCTCGTCGTACAACTCGCTCAACCGGCGGGCCTGCTCCGATGCGTCCATGCCGCCTCACTTCACGCTGCAACGTCGGTGCAACGTCCATCCTCCTACGTTCGGTCAACACGTCGGGTTTCCCGAAGGAGGACCAATGACGATCTTCGCAGCTCCCGGGCAGCAAGACAGCCCGGTCACGTACAAGTCGCGCTACGAGCACTTCATCGGCGGTGAATGGGTTCCGCCGGCCAAGGGCGGGTACTTCGAGAACCCGTCGCCGGTCACCGGTGAGAACTTCACCGAGATCGCCCGCGGTACGGCGGACGACGTCGAGCGCGCCCTCGACGCCGCCCACGGTGCCGCGCCGGCCTGGGGACGCACGTCACCGGCCGCGCGGGCCGACATCCTGAACAAGATCGCCGACCGGATCGAGGCGAACCTCGAACTGCTCGCGGTCGCCGAGTCCTGGGACAACGGCAAGGCGGTCCGCGAGACGCTGGCCGCGGACATGCCGCTGGCGATCGACCACTTCCGCTACTTCGCCGGCGCGCTGCGGGCTCAGGAGGGCTCGGTGTCGGTGATCGACGACGACACCATCGCGTACCACTTCCACGAGCCGCTCGGTGTGGTCGCGCAGATCATCCCGTGGAACTTCCCGATCCTGATGGCGACCTGGAAGCTGGCGCCCGCGCTGGCCGCCGGCAACGCGGTCGTCCTGAAGCCGGCCGAGCAGACCCCGGCCTCGATCCACGTGCTGCTCGAGCTGATCGCCGACCTGCTGCCCCCGGGCGTTCTCAACGTGGTCAACGGCTTCGGCGTCGAGGCCGGCAAACCGCTTGCCTCAAGCAACAGAATTGCCAAGGTCGCGTTCACTGGTGAGACCACGACCGGCCGGCTGATCATGCAGTACGCCTCGGACAACATCATCCCGGTCACGCTGGAGCTCGGCGGCAAGAGCCCGAACGTGTTCTTCGCCGACGTCGCGGCCAGCCGGGACGACTTCTACGACAAGGCGCTCGAGGGCTTCACGCTGTTCGCGCTGAACCAGGGCGAGGTCTGCACCTGCCCGTCCCGGGCGCTGATCCAGTCGTCGATCTACGACCAGTTCCTCGGCGACGCGACCGCGCGGACGCGGGCGATCAAGCTGGGCAACCCGCTCGACACCGACACGATGATGGGCGCGCAGGCCAGCAACGACCAGTACGAGAAGATCCTGGCCTACATCGAGATCGGTCAGGCCGAGGGCGCTCGCGTTCTCACCGGCGGCGGTCGCGCCGAACTCGACGGGGACCTGGCCGGCGGGTACTACATCCAGCCGACCATCTTCGAGGGCGACAACAAGATGCGGATCTTCCAGGAGGAGATCTTCGGTCCGGTCGTCTCGGTGACCAAGTTCGACGACTACGCCGACGCGATGAAGATCGCCAACGACACCCTCTACGGGCTGGGTGCCGGGGTCTGGTCGCGTGACATCAACACGGCGTACCGGGCCGGGCGGGAGATCCAGGCCGGCCGGGTCTGGACGAACTGCTACCACGCCTACCCCGCGCACGCGGCGTTCGGCGGCTACAAGAACTCCGGCATCGGGCGCGAGAATCACAAGATGATGCTCGACCACTACCAGCAGACCAAGAACCTGCTCGTCAGCTACAGCCCGTCGAAGCTCGGCTTCTTCTGACCATGGTGGTCGAGAAGGTATCGCTGACAGACGCGGCGGCGGACCTGCTTCGCCGTCTCACCGACCTGCACGGTCCGTTGATGTTCCACCAGTCCGGTGGCTGCTGCGACGGCAGTTCGCCGATGTGTTACCCGGACGGGGAATTCAGAACAGGGTCGGCGGACGTGCATCTCGGTGATCTGGTCGTCGACGGTCTGGAAAGACCGATCGCGTTCTGGATGTCGGCGAACCAATACGGGTACTGGAAACACACACAGCTCACTGTCGACGTGGTGAAAGGCCGCGGCAGCGGTTTCTCGGTGGAGGCCCCCGAAGGCGTCCGCTTCCTGATCCGCTCCCGCCTCTTCACCGACCAGGAGTCCGAAGCCCTAGGACTCCTCTGAGCGAGTGCCGACCGTCCGGTGGCGTTGCCGGACGGCCGGCACTCTTCAGGTCTGGCCGGCGTCCTGCCCGCCTGGACGACAAAAACGGCCTCCCGAAGGAGGCCGTTGGACCAAAGCCGCGAGGCCTTGGCGTGGTAACCACATCCTAGTTGAAAGAACGGTCCGGGCGGCGGCTGCTCTGGCTCGACCTGGTCAAGCTGTCCCAGCTGCTACGCCCGCGGAGCTCACTCGTCCGCGTCCACTACTTCACGGCGCCGGTCCTCGACGATCCGGCTGCCGCATCCCGCCAGGGGCGCTATCAGGCCGCGCTACTTGCGCGGAATCCCGGGTTGATCGACATCACTCAAGGCCGGTATCAGAAGAAGGAACGGACCTGCCGGGCTTGTGGTGCGTCCTGGATCCACTACGAGGAGAAGGAGACGGATGTGAGCATCGCAACCGCATTGGTTGCTGACGCCGCGAGCCGGGGCACGGATTCCGCCTTGATCATCAGCGCGGACAGCGATCTCTCGCCGGCGGTTCGGACAGCGCGGACGCTGAACACTGCCATGTTCATGGCAGCAGCGTTTCCGCCGATGCGGTATTCGGCCGAGCTCAGCAAGCTGATGCCCGCGTCGTTCAAGATCGGTATGTCCAAGCTCACTGGTGCACAGCTGCCGCGCACGGTGCTCGATTCGGCCAGTGGCCGGTCCTACCGCCGGCCCGCGAAGTGGAACTGACTGGCCGGTCAACGAGCTGTTGACAGGTAGTGGCTGAGTTCGAGGGACGTTCGTACGCCCTGCTCCAGAACGGCGGCGTAGATCTCTATGCTGCCGATCTCCCGGCACTCGTCCTTCAGGCGCAGGATGGTCAGTTGCTGGTCCTCGGGGGCGTCGCGGAGGCGCAGGGCTTGGGGGACTTGGGGGCGGTCGGTGATGTGTAGCCAGAAGGTTAGGTCGATTTTCCAGGTTTCTGTGTGCAGGACGGCGTAGAAGCGTTCGTCGGTGATCGCGGGGGTTGGGCGGCGGTCGCCTCGCTCGTCTTGGAAGTCGATGCTGCGGAGGTTGACGCGGCGGGCGAGGATCGTCAGGCCCTCGAGGACGGTTGCGGCGGTCGCGTCCGGGGCGTCGAACATGACGTCGAGGTCGCGCGTCACCATCAGGCCGGACAGGGCGCTGCCGATGATCTGCGGGTGCCAGGGGAAGGCGGTCCGCAGGTCGAGGCGGTCCGCGAGTTGGCGGGCTTCCGCCTGGAGGGCCTGGGCGCGTTCCAGGAGGGTCATGAGTTGACGGTAGGCGTCAGGTCGTGGCGATCACCAAGGGTTTTCCGGGGCTGACCGTGGTGTCGACCTTCCGGCGACAGGACCTGTCGGTCGTACTCGCCGGTGAACAGCAGTTCGCCGTACTGCCGTTCTCGAAGAGTGTGCGGTACTCCTTCGCTCTCCCACTTGGTGCGGATGTGATTGAGCAGTCGCTGGACATTCGGCCACCTACCGCGAAGCCACTCGAGCCAGCGCCCTGCCGTACCTCTCTATACGTCTTCAGGACAGTCCCGAGCACCCGTCCAGTGCGGGCTCCTCCGGGCTCGCCGAAACCGTGTCAAGGGTCAGGAGGCCGAAACTCAGGGGGAAACCTTCAGTGCCGGGCGCGGGCCGGCCCGCCCCGTCAGCCCGGGGAAAATCCGCCCCGGCAGGGTCGGCTGTCACGGGTCCACCCATGACATTTGTCAGGGTGCCGATCGCTGGCTCCCGGCGGTGCCCCGGACGGACGATTCTGGCACCCAACCACGCCGGTCTCCGCCCCCCCGACGAACGGTCCAGGGGCGGAGGCCTGCCCAGCTCGAGGAGTTCTGTTGAGGCAACGGATTCTCGTGTCCGCCCTGGGCGTCGGTGCACTAGCCGTCGCGGGACTGACCGCACAAGGGGCCGTCGCGGCCCCCACCCCCTACACCGCCGGGAAGCATGCCGCCAAGGTCTGCTCGGCCACGAAGGCCGCGCACACCGCAACCTGCAACGCGATCAAACTGGTGAACGACAAGGGTGCCGCTCCGGCCTCCACCACGCCGCCGTCGACCGGGCTCACCCCAGCGGGCCTGCGCGACGCGTACAAGCTGAACGGTTTGAGCGCCGGCGGCCGCACGGTCGCGATCGTCGATGCGTACGGCTACCCGAACCTCGAGCGCGACCTCGGCGTCTACCGCTCCCAGTTCGGCTTGTCCGCGTGTACGACGGCCAACGGCTGCCTGCGGATCATCAACCAGACCGGCGGTACGTCGCTGCCGAGGTTCAACGCGGGCTGGGCCGGTGAGCAGGCCCTCGACGTCGACGCGGTCTCGGCGGCGGCGCCGGACGCGAAGATCGTCGTCGTGCAGGCCAACTCGGCCAGCTTCGCCGACCTCGGCACCGCCGTGGTGACCGCGTCCAAGCAGGCCGGCGTGGTCGCGATCTCGAACAGCTACGGCGGCGGTGACGCGTCCGACGCGACCTACGGCACGTACTACAACCACCCGGGCATCGCCGTCACCGCGTCCACCGGTGACGACGGCTACCAGGGCGGCAGCTACCCGGCGTCCTCGTCGTACACGACGGCCGTCGGCGGTACGTCGCTTGTTGCCGCCAGCAACTCACGGGGCTGGAGCGAGTCCGTGTGGAGCGGTGCCGGCTCGGGCTGTTCGACGTACAACACCGCGCTGAGTGCGGCGTCGTCGTTCAGCACCGGTTGCTCGAAGCGGGCGATGGCCGACGTCTCCGCGGCCGCCGACCCGGGCAAGGGCGGGATGGCGATCTACTACCCGACCAGCAAGACGGCGTCGACCTGGGCGCAGTTCGGTGGCACCAGTGAGGCCGCCCCGATCATCGCCGCGGTCTACGCGCTGTCCGGCAACACGAGCGGCTACGCGAACGCGCTTCCCTACGCGCACCCGGGTTCGCTGTTCGACGTGACCAGCGGGAGCAACGGCTCCTGCCCGACGACCCAGTGGTGCAACGCCCGCACCGGCTGGGACGGCCCGACCGGCCTCGGCACCCCGAACGGCGCCGGCGCCTTCTGAGCGAACGGGCGGACCCCTACCGCGATTGGGGTCCGCCCGTTCATCGACGCGACACCCAATGCGATTGCCTGGTGGCTGGGTGCAACCATTCTCTGGTTGCTCCTAGTACTCTTCCGGGCACGAAGGACAACCCTCGTCTCCACGCCATTCCGGTGATTTTCCTTCCCAGGAACCTCTGGCAGGCCTAAGGTCAGCCCCCGGGACGGGTCGTGGAGGGCGACCCGCGAACACGAACTCCATGGAGATTTGCAGTGACAACATCACGCAGAGGGCGGGGGCTCCTAGCAGTCACCACCGCTGTCTCCGCCGCCACCGTGCTGGCCGTCACGGCCGCCGGTGGCGCCACGGCGGCACAGACCGCCGGCCCAGGTGACGCCAAGGGCAAGCCGGTTCAGTCCGAGAACTTCGCGGGCAAGGACCGCAAGGGCAACTACGACGCCCGGACGCCGAACGCCAAGACCACCTACGCCCGCGCCGCCAAGGTGGCCGGCAAGGAAACCGCCGCCTCGGAGAAGTTCCGGAACTCGCTCGGCACCCAGGGTGTCGTCGAGCTCGACCCGAACACCGGCACCCCGGCCCAGGTGACCAAGCTGAACGGCTTCCTGACCGGCAAGAGCGCGAAGAAGGCGCAGGACATCGCGCTGGCGTACGTGAAGGCGCACCCCGAGGTCTTCAAGCTCTCCGACGCCGACCTGGCCACGCTGAAGCTGCGCAAGGACTACGTCGACGACCTCGGCACCCACCACGTGTTCTGGAGCCAGGTTGTCGACGGTGTCGAGGTCTTCGGCAACGGCCTGAAGGCCAACGTCACCAAGAGCGGCCAGCTGATCTCGATCATGGGTTCGCCGGTCGCGGGTCTGACCTCGCAGGCCCAGGCGAAGTCGGCCGAGGCAGCGCCGAAGGTGACGGCCGCGGGGGCCCGCACCGCCGCCGCCGAGGACATCGGCGGTACGGCGAAGTCCGCGACCGCCAAGTCCGCCGGTGTCACCACCACCTGGAGCAACGGCGACACCGCCAAGCAGGTGTGGTTCCACACCGCCGACGGGCTGCGCAAGGGCTGGCTGACCTACGTCAACGCCGGCGGCATGAAGATCTACAACCACGTCATCGACGCCCAGACCGGCAGTCTGCTCTACCGCAAGGACCTGGTCAGCGAGGGCAACGGCGATGCACTGGTGCAGGACAACTACCCGGGTGCGGCCAAGGGCGGCACGCAGCGGGTCGAGAACCTGATCTACAACAAGTGGCTGCCGAAGAACGCCAAGACCCTGCTGGACGGTACGTCGGTGGCCGCCTGGGCGGACGTGAACGACGACAACCAGCCGAACACCGGTGAGACGGTCAAGGTGCCCGGCACCAAGACCGGCGCCGAGTACAAGCTGGTGCCGTTCCAGAACAACTCCTCCGCGCTCTGCTCGGCGACGTTCGTCTGCACCTGGGACCCGGCCAAGCCGGACTCCTGGAAGACGAACATGAACCAGGACGTCACCAACGCGTTCTACCTGGCCAGCAACTTCCACGACTGGCTGGCCAAGCCGCCGATCAGCTTCACCCCGGCGGCTGGTTCCTTCGACGCCGCGGGCGGCGACCCGGTGCTCCTGAACGCGCTGGACGGCGCGGCCACGGGTGCCGACGGCGGCCCGGACGCCAACCACATCGACAACGCCAACATGTCGACCCCGCCGGACGGCACCCCGCCGACCATGCAGATGTACCTGTGGCACTTCCCGGGTACGACGGACGCGCAGGACCCGTTCGTCCCGGCCAGCGGCGCCAACGACGCGAGCGTCCTGTACCACGAGTACACCCACGGCCTGTCCAACCGCCTGGTCGTCGACGCGACCGGCAACTCGACGCTGAACAGCATCCAGGCCGGCTCGATGGGCGAGGCGTGGAGCGACTTCTACGCGATGGACTACCTGGTGTCGCACGGCCTGGAGAAGGACACCACCGCTCCGGGTGAGGTCCTCGAGGGCAAGTACGTCGCCGCCGGCCAGCTGTTCCGCACCCAGGCGATCGACTGCCGGGTGAAGGCGGTCAGCCCGAACTGCATCCAGCCCGACGGCTCGAAGGGCGGCTACACGTACGGCGACTTCCCGACCATCGGCGGCACGCCTGAGGTGCACTCCTCCGGTGAGGTCTGGGCGCAGACCCTGTGGGACCTGCGTGAGCGCTTCGGTCGCAGCTACGCGATGAGCATCATCACTCGCGCGATGGAGCTGGCACCGGCCGACCCGACCATGCTCGACATGCGCAACGCGGTTGTGCAGGCCGACCTGGTCGCCAGCGGCGGCAAGAACGCCGACATCATCTGGACCGTCTTCGCCAACCGCGGCATGGGCTGGTACGCCGGTGTCGTCGACGGCGGCGACGCGTTCCCGGCCGAGGACTTCCACAAGCCGCCGACGGGTGCGACCACGACCCTGACCGGCACCGTGAAGGACAAGGACACCGGGGCTCCGGTCGTCGGCGCCCTGGTCTACATCGGCGGTCACTCCTCCGGCTACGCGGGTGACTACGCCTCCTCGACCGACGCGAACGGCAACTACAGCATCACCGGCGTTGCCCCCGGCACCTACCCGAAGGTCGTCATGTCGGCCCCGGGCTACGAGCTGCTGGTCCAGTCGGCCACGGTCAAGGCCGGCGCCAAGTCGAACTTCCTGCCGCGGCGTAACTGGGCAGCCAGCTCCGGCGGCGGCTCGGTGGTCGACTTCAACGGTCCGGACTTCACCCCGCAGTGTGGCCCGGCGTACGCGATCGACAACGCGCAGGGCACCGGCTGGGGCAGCACCACCGGTGACGACAACGGCACGCCGACCAACACGATGATCCCCAAGCACGTCGACATCAAGCTGCCGGCGAAGGTGACCATCAGCGCCTTCAACGTCGACCCGTCGAACACCTGTAACGACCCGGGCAGCTCGTCGACCGGGCAATACCGGATCGAGACCTCTGTCGACGGCACCACCTGGGCGACCGCTCAGGAAGGCACCTTCACCGCTGCCAACCGGGGCAAGTACAACCTGCTCGCCCCGAGCGGCAACGCCACCGGAGTTCAGTACGTGCGGTTCTGGATGCTCAGCCCGCAGGTCCCGGACTTCGCGACCAACTGCCCCGCCGGTGCGTTCGGCGGTTGCCAGTTCACCGACATGACCGAACTCCAGGTCTTCGGTACCAAGTAGCAAACCCTCCCGCGAAGGCCGGTCGAGCATCCGCTCGGCCGGCCTTCCGGCGTCTCAGTCGCTTGGGATGGTTTCTCACATCGTGGGCAACGGAAAGTAAGTATAGTGAAATAGTCTAGTTTCGCGGGTGTGGATGTTGCTGCTCGGTTGGCGCCGTCCCGCTCAGTCGGTGGGCGGGGCGGCGACCGAGCCGCGCTCGATCAGGGTCGGGGTGATGGTGGTCCGGCGGACCCGGCGGTTCGTGTCGACGGCCGAGGTGACGCGGGCGACGACGTCGGCGACCAGCTCGTCGAGCGGCCAGTGGAAGGTCGACAGCGGCGGCGTGAGCAGCTGGGACAGCGGCTGGTCGTCGTACCCGAGCAGCGAGATGTCCTCCGGGACTCTCAGGCCGAGCTCGCGGCCGGCGGCGTACACCCCGAAGGCCATCGAGTCGGCGAGCGCGAGGATGCCGGTCGGGCGTGGCGTGCTGGTGAGCAGCGTACGGGCGACGTCGGTCGCGCCGGCCAGGTCGTGCGGGCACTGCAGGATGCGGATCTTCAGCTTGAGGTCGACGCCGACGCGCTGGGCGATCTCCTCGGCCGGCCGCTCCACCTCGAACCGGCGGGCCGGGCTGAGTACGGCGATCTGCCGGTGGCCGGCGTCCGCAAGCCGGCGCAAGGCCGTGCTGACACCACTCTCGTTGTCGAGCACGACCTCGGACTTCGCCTTCGCACCCGGCAGTGCGTCGCCGATCGCGATCACCCGCGCCTGCCGGGTGATCTCGGCCCAGCCCTTCGCGGCCGGGTTGATCGGGATCACCACGATCGCGTCGGCGCGGTGGTCGACCAGGTGCTGGGCGAGCTCGAGCTGGCGATCGGCGTCGCCGGCCGAGTCGATGATCCACGCGTTCCGGTCCGGCGCGAGCAGCTCCCGGCCGAGCGCGGCCGCGAGGCGCTGCTGCCAGAGGTCCTCGAGGGACGCGCACAGCACGCCGATCGATCCGCTCCGCCCCGAGGCGAGAGCGCGGGCGACCGGGTCGGCCTGGTAGCCGAGGCGCTCGGCAGCGTCCTGGACGCGCTGCCTGGTCTCCGGAGTCCCGTGCAGACCGCGCAGCGCGTAGGACACAGCAGCCATCGAGAGCCCGGTCTCGGCGGCGATGTCCTTGAGGGTCGGCCTCCGGTTGCTTCCGGACATGCCCACGACCATAGGCCACCCCTCGGACAAAAACTTGACAACGGGATCTTTGAAGCGCTTCACTCTTATCATCCTGAAGCGCTTCAATCTGATCAAACCACCGGGAGGAGGGGCCGATGATCGACGTCCACCAGCACCTGTGGCCGGCCGAGTTCGTCGACCGGCTCCGGGCTCGCTCCGAGCCGCCGTACCTGGACGGATGGACGCTGCACACCGCGACCGAAGCGCCGTACGACGTGGATCCGGCGGCGCACGCGGTCGACAAGCGAGTCGCTCTGGAGCAGGACACCGGTACGACGCTCGCCGTGGCGTCGCTGTCGAGTCCGCTCGGTATCGAGCACCTCGGGGATGCCGCGCTGCTCGACGCCTGGCACGCCGGGGCCGCGGAGTTCCCGGCGCCGTTCAAGGCCTGGGCCGCCGTCAACCTGCTCGAACCGGATCTCGACGGCCTGGATTCCCTGCTGCACAAGGGCTTTCTGGGCGTGCAGCTGCCCGCTCACGTGCTCGGCACACCCACCGAATGGGCCGAGCAGAGTGAGTTGCTGGCCGTCGCCGAACGGCTGAACAAGCCGATCCTCGTTCACCCAGGGGTGGCCGGGGCGGTCGGTGAGGCGCCGGGATGGTGGGCGCCGGTGGTCGACTACACGAGCCAGCTGCAGGCCGCTTGGTGGTCGTGGCATGCGTTCGGTGGGCGACGTTCGTACCCGAAGTTGCGGCTGTGCTTCGCGGCTGCGGCAGGGTTGGCGCCGGTGCACCACGAACGGCTGGCCGCGCGCGGCGGCCGGCTCGGCACCATCGACCCCAACCTGTACGTCGATACCTCGAGCTACGGCCCGCAGGGGATCGACGCGGTGGCCCGCGTTCTCGGCATCGACCAGGTCGTGCACGGCACCGACCGGCCGTACGCCGGAGTCGCCGAGCTCCGCCAAGGCGACGCCGCGACCGCGGTGATCCGCCACGACAATCCGCACCGGCTGCTGTTCGGCGCCGGTACACCTACTCCTGAGAGGGGAGTGCAGTGACTGCTCAGCCCATCACCGACGTACCCGTCGTGCCGGCGCGCCAGGCCAGCCGGCTCGTGGAGCTCAACGACTGTTTGTCGCTGGACAACCTTCCGGGCCGGGACCTGGACCCCGCGGAGCTGTCCGAGCTGGCCGCGTCGATCGCCGCGCAGCCGCAGCTGTGGGAGGACAAGGTCGCCTACAGCGACGAGGAGCGGGTCTTCGCCTCGCTGCACCGCGACGCCAACGTCGACGTCTGGCTGATCTGCTGGACGCCGGTCAACGACACCGGCTGGCACGACCACGACGTCTCCTCCGGCGCGGTCGCGGTGGCCAAGGGCAAGCTGGTCGAGCACAACCTGGCCATCGGCACCGAGTCGATCGAGACCGAGGTCGAGTCCGGCGACGTCTACGGCTTCGGCCCCGACCACATCCACCGCCTCACCGGCCTCGACAAGGGCAGCATCACCGTCCACGCCTACAGCCCGCCGCTGTGGCGCATGGGCCAGTACTCCGTCAAGGACGGCGTGCTCCGCCGGGTCTCGGTCTCGTACGCCGACGAGCTCCGCCCGCTCGACTGAGAGATCTGCCCCGGGTTGCCCCGGGATCTGGCCTGCCGGGGGTGGCGGTTCGTGTCCAGGATTGCTGGTCATGACGACGCATGTGGAGCTCGAGAAGCACTACACCGAGCGGTATGACGAAGCGAGCCGGCTGGGCTCGACGATCAAGGGACGACTGGAGCTGGCACGGGTTCAGGACCTGCTCAGCCGGTATCTGCCGCCGCCGCCCGCGGCGGTGGCGGATATCGGCGGTGGGCCCGGCGTGCACGCGAGCTGGCTGCGGCACCGTGGGTACGACGTTCAGCTGATCGACCCGGTCGAGCGGCACATCGCGCAGGCGACCGAGATCGGGATCAGCGCCGTCCAGGGTGATGCGCGAGAGCTGCCCTGGGATGACGAGGAGTTCGACGCGGCCTTCGTGGCCGGTCCGATGTACCACCTGCGAGAGGCGGCCGATCGACGGCTGGCGCTGCTCGAGGCGATCCGGGTGACCAAGCTCGGCGGCTTCGTCGCGGTGGTCGCGATCAACCGGGCGGCCAACCTGATCGGCTCGACCCTGGCCAACACGCTCATCGAGCGGGAGCGCGTGGTGAGCGAGATCCTTCGCGACGGGTTCAGTCCGGACAACGATCGGATGGCGCAGACGACGTACCACACGGTCGCTCAACTGCGGTCCGAGCTGATGAACGCCGGCCTGCGCGGGGTGACGATTCACGGGCTGACCGGTCCGGGCGGCTGGCTGACGGTGATGATCGACGCGCACTACCGGGGGCGGCTGTTGCCGGACAGTCTGCTGGAGCCGGATCCGCTGCGGACCGCACTGGAGTGCGCGCGGCTTGCGGACAGGTATCCGGACATGGTGCAGGTCAGCTCGCTGCTGTTCGGTGTCGGGCAGCGTGCCTGACGGCTAAGGTCTTGTGTGGATGTCGTATCACCTGAGGAGCGGATCTTATGAGTTCGGGAGCTTCTGGTGGCGGGCTGAGCCGGCGGCGGCTGGCGACCGAGATCAAGGACTCGCTGCGGGAGTTGAGTAATCAGCTCGCGCTGCTCAATCGGCAGGTCGGCGCGCGCCTCGAGCTCAAGGACGTCGATCTGGATTGTCTTGAGCTGATCGGGCGGTACGGACCGATGAGCCCGAGTGCGGTGGCTCGGCGGGCGGGACTGCATCCGGCGACGCTGACCGGCGTACTCGATCGGTTGCAGCGCGGCGGCTGGATCGTGCGTGAACGGGATCCGGAGGGCGCCGACCGCCGGGCTGTGACGGTCCGCGCCCTCCGTGATCGCAATGCCGAGGTGTACCAGCTCTACTCCGGGATGAACGGCACCTTGGACGGCATCCTCACCGACTATTCCGTCGCCGAGCTCGAGATCCTCGTCGACTTCCTCCAACGCACCACCACCGCCGGCAACTCCGCCACCGCGGCCCTCGCCGAGGCCTAGCACCCAACAAGGACGCGGACGTTGATCGGCTTGGTCTCATATCGTATGGTTTTCATATGATACGAAATCGAGTCACTATCTTCGCTGCCACCGGCGGCATCGGCCGGCACCTGTTCGAGCAGGCGCTGGCCGCGGGGCACGAGGTCACCGCGGTCGTCCGGACGCCGGCGAACCTGCCGAGCCATGACGGGAACGTGCACACCGTCGCTGCCGATCTGGCCGACCCGGATCGGGATGTCCTTGCGGCGGCGGTGGACGGGGCTGACGCCGTACTCTCCGGCCTTGGCCCGCGGAACCCGAAGACCGACGCGGGCGTCACCTCACGCGGTACGCGCGCCATCGTCGAAGCGATGCAGTCCGTCGGGACCCGCCGCCTGATCGTGGTCAGCGCTGCCCCGATCGGCACGGTGCCTTCGCCGGGTCGCCCGCATCCGCCGAAGCACGATCCGGGTGACGGGTTCTTCATGCGGCATCTCGGCGTACGGTTCGCGCAGTCGATGTTCCGCGCGCACTACGAGGACCTAGCGCTGATGGAGGACGTGGTCCGCGACAGCGGCCTGGACTGGACGATCTCCCGCCCGCCGAAGCTGACCGACAAACCCCTCACCGGCGTCTATCGCACGGCGTACGGCCAGAACATCCGCGGCGGCTTCAGCGTCTCCCGCGCCGATGTCGCCCACCACATGCTGAGCATGATCGACCAGCCCGAAACCATCAAACAGGTCGTCGGTATCGCGAACTGAGCGATTCTCTGACTAAAGTCAGAGAATGGGTGTCGCCGAGGTCAGGAGATTCCACCGGGTCGTCACGCAGCGGGTCGGGGCGCTGAACGACGCGTACCTCTCGCGTGATCGGCCGCTCGGGCAGGCGCGGGTGCTGTGGGAGATCGGTCCGGACGGCTGTGACGTCAGGTCGCTGCGGGCTCGGCTCGAGCTCGACTCCGGGTATCTCAGCCGGTTGCTGCGGTCGCTGGAAGGAGCCGGACTGGTCCGGGTCGAGGCCGGCGATGGTGATGGCCGGGTGCGGATCGCGCGGCTGACCGCCAGGGGAATCGCCGAGCGTGACCTGCTCGACGAACGATCCGACTCACTCGCGGCTTCGATCCTGGAGCCCCTGAGTGAGCGGCAGCAGGCTCGCTTGGTCGCGGCGATGGATGAGGTGTCGCGGTTGCTGGTCGCGTCGATGGTGCGGGTCGAGGTGGTGGATCCGCGGCGGGCCGATGCGCAGTACTGCGTGGAGTCGTACTTCACCGAGCTCGGGAGGAGGTTCGACGCCGGATTCGATCCCGCCAAGAGCATCTCGGCGGATCAGGACGAGCTCACGTTGCCGGCCGGGTTGTTGCTGGTGGCAACGTTGCACACGGAACCGGTCGGCTGTGGTGGGTTGAAGCTGCACGGTGACGAACCGGCCGAGATCAAACGGATGTGGGTGTCGCCCGAGGCGCGAGGCCTCGGGCTGGGGCGGCGGTTACTGGTCGAGCTCGAGCGGAAGGCGATCGCCTACGGTGCCCCCGTAGTGCGGCTGGAGACCAACCGCAATCTCACCGAGGCGATCGCCCTTTACCGCGCGGCGGGCTATCGGGAGGTGCCGCCGTTCAACACCGAGCCCTACGCCCACCACTGGTTCGAGAAGTCCCTGCGATAGGTCAGGGCTTGCGCAGTACGCCGAGCAAGCCGTGGGTCTCGTCGTCCGGTCCGGCCGAGAACAGCAGCGCGTCGGTGCCGCCCGTGGTCGCCGTACCTTGCAGGAGTGCCCACAGGCCGTCGATCACCAGGGTCTTGCCGTGTGTGTTCCGGACCAGGCCGTCGGACTTGTACCCGCCGTGCGACTTCGGCACGAAGGTGGTGATCCGGCCGTCGCCGAAGTTGCCGACCAGGAGGGTCCCGGCGGGCTCACCCCAGGCGGCAGGAGCCAGCGCCAGACCCCATGGAGCGTTCAGCGTGCCCCGCGAGGCGACCCGGGTGACGAGTCTTCCGTCCACGGTGTACTCGTCGACGAAGCCGAGTCCGCGGCCGGCCTTTTCCTCACCGGTCTTCGGGTCGACCTTGGCGTAGGCGACGAAGATCCGGCCGTTGAGGGTCTGCACGTTGAACGGCGAGTACCCCTTCGGCAGGTGGAAGTCCCGGAATGCCCACCGTGGCTTGTTCACCAGGGTGAACGTGGTGTCGAACACGTCGATCCGGCCCTGCGCGAAGTTGGCCGCGAACAGCCGGTCAGCGGTCGGGGAGATCGCCAGACCGGTATAGACGGCGCCTGGCGTGGTCGCCTTGATCTGGGCGGCACCGATCGCCGGGGTGACCGGCGGACCCCAGGCGGCGATCTGGCCGGTCAGGGTCGCGAAGATGAACCGGGCCGGCGCGCTCACCGTCCCGTTGGTGAGGACGAACCCGGTGCCGGCGTTGTTGACTTGCCCGGTCGGCAACGGCACGGTCACCCGGACCGTGGGCACCTTGGTCGCGGTGGTCGAGCCTGGCGCGGACGAGTACAGCGTGGAGGTCGACGTACCGTTGTTGGACGACCACACCGGGGTGGCCGCGCCGAGGGAGAGACCCCACGGGTTGACCAGGTCGGCGTCCTGCAGAGCGGCCTTGCCGGCCTGGTCCGAGACCAGGTTGACCTGCTGTACGGCGAGTGGCGTGTGGTGGGACTGGTGTGCGCTGGCGGTTGCCGGGGCGATCAGCGCAAGACTGCTGACAAGTGCGGCCGCAGTAGCGAGTGGACGGCCCTTCGAGCGAAGCGACATGTCACTTTCCTGTCGGTCGGGATGCGGAACACCATCGATACGGCCAGGTGGGCTAGGCGGTTCAACCGCGGCAAGGTAGACATGAGCGAGTACCTCGGGGCGGGGAAGCACTTGGGTGAGTAGGAGGGGGAATACATGTCAGGACTTGCGATCGAGCCGCTGAACCCGGCGATCCTGCCGGCGGCGGCCGGGAACTACACGCACGGCGTCCAGGTCGACGGAGCCCGGCGGATGGTGTTCGTCAGTGGCCAGGTGCCGTGGGGCAACGAGCACGGCCGGGTGCCGGAGACCTTCGAGGCACAGTGCCGGATGGTCTGGCGGAACGTGCTCTCGGTGCTGTCCGAGGCCGGGATGGGGATCCGGAACCTGGTGAAGGTGACGACGTACCTGTCGGACCGGCAGTACCGCGCGCTGAACTCGAAGATCCGCGAGGAGGTCCTCGGCGCGCACGCACCGGCTCTCACGGTCATCATCTGCGACATCTACGCCGAGGACTGGCTCCTCGAGATCGACGCCGTGGCCATGGCCTGAGCGGTCCACTCGGTCCGGAAGTGGCTATGGAAAGCGTGCGTACGCCGCTCTAGCGTCGAGCGTATGAGGATTCGGGTTGTCGACGCCTTTGCTGATCGTCCGTTCGCCGGGAACCCGGCCGGAGTGTGTCTGCTCCCGGTCGGCGCCTGGCCGGACGAGTCCTGGATGCAGGCGGTCGCGGCCGAGCTGAAGCACGCCGAGACCGCCTTCGCGCGGCCGTCGGAACGGGCCGACGCGGACTGGGACCTGCGCTGGTTCACGCCGGTGAAGGAAGTGGTTCTGTGCGGGCACGCGACGCTCGCGACCGCACACGCGCTGGCGGCGGACGGGAAGGTGGCCGGCAAGGTCGCGTTCGCAACCCTGAGCGGCATCCTGATCGCGGAGGTGGCGGGGGACTGGATCACGCTCGACTTCCCGGTCAACCGGCCGATCGAGACGCCGGTCCCGGACGGCCTGGCCGCGGCGCTGGGTGTTGAGCCGGAGGCCGTCTACATCACCGGTGAGTTGCGCGACCTGATGGTCGTGGTGCCGGACGAGCCGACGGTCCTCGGCGTCACCCCGGACCTGCGGGCGATCGCCGAGATCACCGACCGGGAGAAGATCCGTGGTGTCACGGTGACCGCTGCGAGTGCGCAGTACGACTTCGTCTCGAGGTTCTTCGCGCCTGGGAGCGGAATCCCGGAGGATCCGGTGACCGGGAGTGCGCACACCGCGCTGGCGCCGTACTGGGCCGGGCGCCTCGGGCGGGACGAGCTGGTCGGCTACCAGGCGTCCCCCCGAGGCGGTGTCGTCCGGGTCGTGTCAGCCGGAGACCGGGTCTACATGAGAGGACAAGCGCTCACCGTGCTCGACGGTGAACTGCTCGTCTAGGCCCAGGTCTCGGCGTGCGTGGCCACACCGTTCGGGGCGATCAGCTCGGTGACCACGTCCTCGGCGTCCGCGTCCAGGGGCTCGAACGGGTGCTCCGGTACGACGTACGCGCGGGCGCCGGCCACCATCTCGATCCCGGGGAGCTCGAACCACGCTTCCCCGACCTCCCGGCTGATCTCGTAGATGGCCTGCTCGGCGGAGTCCACCGGCTCGGCCTCGACGCTCTCGTCGAGCTCCGCCGGGTGCCGTTCCTGCGCGGCCCGGCCGGCCTCGAGCAGCGCGTCCAGGTCGACCACGCGCAGGTCGAACCGCGACACCACGCTGATCACCTGGTCCTGCTCGATGTCTTCCTCGTCCTCGTCGTCGACCGCGTCGTCCAGCAGCAGAGGCGACGTACCGGTGTGCTCGAAGACGGCGTCGTTCCAGTCCTCGACGAGCTCCTCGAGGGCGGCGTTCTGCTCGTAGAGCGCGGACTGCTCCTCCTCGCCGGTCATCGCGAGCAGGGCGTCGGTGTGGGCCTGGAGACGCTCGGCGAGCTTGCGGCTCGCCTCGACGAGCGCGTCCCGGGTCTCCGCGGAGAAGAACTGCTCTGCGGGGGCGGTGGTGTCCAGTTCAGTCACGTGCTTGTTCTTCCCTTGTCCGTTGGTGGGAATGCCAGGCGTAAGTATGTGAGAAGCGTGTGAGAGCTCTGTCAGCGGGTGTGAGAGGGCTGTCAGAACACTCCTGAGCGGGCAGCTAGCGGTGTGCAGTGAACTCATGAGCACTTTTGCCACGAGGTGGAGCCGTCATGGCTGACGTCATCTATCTCGCCGTCACTGTCGTCGTGTTCGCCGCCATCTGGTACGCGCTGCGTGGAGTGGAGAAGTTGTGAGCGCCGAGAACATCGCCGGCCTGGTGGTCGCCGTGGCCCTGGTCCTCTATCTGGTCGCCGCCCTGATCTTCCCCGAGAGGTTCTGATGTCCGACACTGCGGCCGGCCTGTTACAGGTCGGCTTCCTACTCCTGTGCCTGGCCGCCGTCTACCGGCCGCTGGGCGGGTACATGGCCCGGGTCTACACGTCCGACAAGGACCTGCGGATCGAGCGCGGCGCCTACCGCCTGTTCGGCGTGGACGCGCAGGCCGATCAGACCTGGGGCGTCTACGCCCGGTCGCTGATCGCCTTCTCCGCACTCAGCCTGATCCTGCTGTACGTCCTGCAGCGCCTGCAGCACTGGCTGCCGCTCTCGCTGGGGCTGCCGAACGTCGAGTCGGGCCTGGCCTTCAACACCGCCGCGTCCTTCGTCGCGAACACCAACTGGCAGTCGTACTCGCCCGAGGTGACGATGGGCCACCTGGTCCAGTTCGCCGGCCTCGCGGTGCAGAACTTCCTGTCCGCGGCCGTCGGCATGACGGTGGCCGTCGCGCTGATCCGCGGCTTCGCCCGGGCCAAGACCGACCGGCTCGGCAACTTCTGGGTCGACCTGACCCGGACCACGCTGCGCATCCTGCTGCCGATCGCCGTCCTCGGCACCCTGGCGCTGGTCGCGATGGGCGTCGTCCAGAACTTCTCCGGCGGGCACGAGGTCGCCACAGTGGTCGGCCAGACGCAGACCATCCCCGGCGGCCCGGTGGCCAGCCAGGAGGTCATCAAGGAGCTGGGCACCAACGGCGGTGGCTTCTACAACGCCAACTCCGGTCACCCGTTCGAGAACCCGAACGGCCTGTCGAACCTGTTCGAGATCTTCCTGCTGCTGGTGATCCCGGTCTGCATCACCCGGACCTTCGGCCTGATGATCAAGGACAAGCGGCAGGGCTACGCGATCCTCGGCGTGATGGGCACGCTGTGGGCGGCGTTCACCTTCTCGGCCACCTTCTTCGAGAACCAGGGCGCCGGCACGGCCACCCGAGCCGCGGGTGCCGCGATGGAAGGCAAGGAGACGCGCTTCGGCGAATGGGCGTCCGCGCTCTTCGCCACCTCGACCACGGGTACGTCGACCGGTGCGGTCAACTCGGCGCACGACTCGTTCACCCCACTCGGCGGTGGTACGGCGCTGTTCCACATGATGCTCGGCGAGGTCACGCCCGGCGGCGTCGGCACTGGTCTGTACGGCATGTTGATCCTCGCCATCCTGACCGTGTTCGTCGCGGGCCTGATGGTCGGCCGGACACCGGAGTACCTGAAGAAGAAGATCACCGCGCGCGAGATGAAGCTCGTCTCGCTGTACATCCTGACGACGCCGACTGTCGTCCTGGCCGGTGCCTCTCTCGCGATGGGGCTGGCCGTGGCGCGGGCTTCGATCTTCAACACCGACAGTCCACACGGGTTCTCCGAAGTGCTGTACGCCTTCACCTCGGCCGGTAACAACAACGGCAGTGCGTTCGGCGGTATCAGCGCGAACATCCCGTTCTACAACACCGCTCTCGGGCTGGTGATGCTGCTCGGCCGGTTCGTGCCGATCGTGTTCGCGCTGGCCCTGGCCGGTTCGCTCGCGCAGCAGCAGCCGGTCCCGGTGACCCAGGGCACGCTGCCCACCCACAAGGCCCTGTTCGTGACGATGCTCGTCGGTGTCGTCCTGATCGTGACCGGCCTGACCTACTTCCCCGCTCTTACTCTCGGACCCCTCGCGGAGGGACTGTGACCACGCTCGTGAAGCCGCCTGTACCAAGGGCGGCGGCCGCCCCGAAGAGAGCAGCTTCGGGACTGTTCGATCCGAAGATGCTGCTCACTGCCCTACCGGATGCCCTGCGCAAGCTCGACCCGCGCGTGATGGTGAAGAACCCGGTCATGTTCGTGGTCGAGGTGGGCGCGGTCGCATCGACGATCTTCGCCTTCACCGACTCCAGCGTGTTCGTCTGGTGGATCGTGGTCTGGCTCTGGCTGACGGTGATCTTCGCGAACCTGGCCGAAGCGGTCGCGGAAGGCCGGGGCAAGGCCCAGGCCGAGACCCTGCGCCGGGCCAAGACCGAGACCACCGCACGCCGGCTGGTCGGCGACCGCGAGGAAGGCATCCCCGCGACGCAGCTCCAGCTCGGTGACCTGGTGGTCGTCGAGGCCGGCCAGATCATCCCCGGCGATGGTGACGTCGTCGAGGGTGTGGCCAGTGTCGACGAGTCGGCCATCACCGGTGAGTCGGCCCCCGTCATCCGGGAGTCCGGTGGCGACCGCAGCGCGGTCACCGGTGGCACCAAGGTGCTGTCGGACCGGATCGTCGTGAAGATCACCACCAAACCCGGTGAGAGCTTCATCGACCGGATGATCGCCCTGGTCGAGGGCGCGTCGCGGCAGAAGACGCCGAACGAGATCGCGCTGAACATCCTGCTCGCCAGCCTGACGATCGTCTTCCTGGTCGCCACGATCACGCTGCCGACGTTCGCGGCGTACGCGAAGACGAACCTGAGCATCGTGGTCCTGGTGGCCCTGCTGGTCTGTCTGATCCCGACCACGATCGGCGCGCTGCTGTCCGCGATCGGTATCGCCGGCATGGACCGGCTGGTGCAGCGCAACGTACTGGCGATGTCCGGGCGGGCCGTCGAGGCCGCGGGTGACGTGAACACGCTGCTGCTGGACAAGACCGGCACCATCACGCTGGGCAACCGGCAGGCGTCGGAGTTCATCCCGGTGCAGGGTGTGACGGACACCGAGCTGGCCGACGCGGCGCAACTGTCCAGCCTGGCCGACGAGACGCCGGAGGGCCGGTCGATCGTCGTACTCGCGAAGACCGGCTACGGACTGCGGGAGCGGCACACCGGAGAGTTGCCGCACGCAACCTTCGTGGAGTTCACCGCGCAGACCCGGATGAGTGGCGTGGACGTCGACGGCCGGCAGGTCCGCAAGGGCGCGGCCGGAGCAGTGAACGCGTGGATCCACCAGCACGGTGGAGTCGGCGACCCGCAGCTCGGCGAGATCGTCGACGGCATCTCGGCCTCCGGCGGTACGCCGCTGGTCGTCGCCGAGAGCGTCGACGGCAAGGCTCGCCCGCTCGGCGTGATCCACCTGAAGGACGTGGTCAAGGAAGGCATGCGGGAGCGGTTCGACCAGATGCGCGCGATGGGCATCCGGACCGTGATGATCACCGGTGACAACCAGCTGACCGCGAAGGCGATCGCCGAGGAGGCCGGGGTCGACGACTTCCTGGCCGAGGCGACGCCCGAGGACAAGATGGCGCTGATCAAGAAGGAGCAGGAGGGTGGTCGCCTGGTCGCGATGACCGGTGACGGCACCAACGACGCGCCCGCGCTGGCCCAGGCCGATGTCGGTGTGGCGATGAACAGCGGGACGTCGGCCGCCAAGGAGGCCGGCAACATGGTCGACCTCGACTCCAACCCGACCAAGCTGATCGAGATCGTCGAGATCGGCAAGCAGTTGCTGATCACCCGTGGTTCGCTGACCACGTTCTCGATCGCCAACGACGTCGCGAAGTACTTCGCCATCCTGCCGGCGTTGTTCGCGGCGGCGTACCCGGGACTGGACAAGCTGAACATCATGGGGCTGCACTCGCCGGAGTCGGCGATCGTGTCCGCCATCGTGTTCAACGCGCTCGTCATCGTGGCGCTGGTGCCGCTGGCGCTGCGGGGTGTCCGGTACAAGCCGTCGTCGGCCTCGGCGATGCTGCGCCGCAACCTACTCATCTACGGCGTCGGCGGCCTGATCACCCCGTTCGTCGGAATCAAACTCCTGGACCTGGTGATCTCCCTGATCCCCGGTCTTCGGTGAAAGGTTAGTTGTTCATGGCAAGCAATCTGCCCGGCTCGGTCCGGCAGTTCGGAGTGGCGCTTCGGGCGCTGCTCGTCTTCACGGCGGTCCTCGGGATCGTCTACCCGCTGGTGATGACCGGGGTCGCGCAGACGCTGTTCCACAGCAACGCGAACGGCTCGATGGTCAAGGTCGACGGCAAGGTCGTGGGCTCGGACCTGATCGGCCAGGCGTACACGATGGACAGCGGCAAGAAGGACTCCGACGGCAACGCGATCATGGTCGCGGACCCGAAGTGGTTCCAGACCCGGCCGTCCGCGGTCGACTACGACGGGATGGGGAGCGCGGCCTCGCAGTACGGGCCGAACAACCCGGACCTGGTCAAGCTGATCGACGAACGGCGGCAGGCCGTCGCGGAGCTGGAGGGTGTCGACCCGTCCCAGGTCCCGCCGGACGCGGTCACGGCGAGTGGCAGCGGTCTCGACCCCTCCATCAGCCCGGCGTACGCCGCTCTGCAGGTCAACCGGGTCGCCCGTGAGCGGGGTCTTCCGGTGGAGAAGGTGCAGCAACTGGTGAAGGAGAACACGAAGGGTCGCACCCTGGGCTTCCTCGGCGAACCCGCCGTCAACGTGGTCACGCTCAACAACGACCTAGCTGCCCTCTGAGAGCATGGACGTATGAGCAAGAGCGGCCGCGGGCATCTGCGGATCTACCTCGGTGCCGCGCCTGGTGTAGGGAAGACCTACAAGATGCTGGGCGAGGGTCAGCGCCGGCTGACCCGCGGCACCGACGTGGTGGTCGGGTTCATCGAGACCCACGGCCGGGAACACACCGCCGAGATGCTCGAAGGGCTGGAGACGATCCCGCGACGGATCATCGACTACCGCGGTGCCAGCTTCACCGAGATGGATATCGACGCCGTGCTGGCCCGGCGGCCGGAGGTGGCGCTGGTCGACGAACTGGCGCACACCAACGTGCCGGGCAGCCGGAGCGAGAAGCGCTGGCAGGACATCGAGGAGCTGCTGGCCGCCGGGATCGACGTGATCTCGGCGGTCAACATCCAGCACCTCGAGTCGATCAACGACGTCGTCGAGAAGATCACCGGCGTACCGCAGCAGGAGACGGTCCCGGACCGGGTGGTCCGGGCCGCCGACCAGATCGAGCTGGTGGACATGACGCCGGAGGCGCTGCGCCGCCGGATGGCCCACGGCAACGTCTACACGGCGGACAAGATCGACGCTGCCCTGGGCAACTACTTCCGGGTCGGCAACCTGTCCGCCCTGCGCGAACTCGCGCTGCTCTGGCTCGCCGACCGGGTCGACGCCGGCCTGCAGCAGTACCGCGCGCAACATGACATCGATTCGACCTGGGAGGCCCGGGAGCGCGTCGTCGTCGCGCTCACCGGCGGTCCCGAGGGTGAGACGCTGATCCGGCGTGCCGCCCGCATCGCCGCCAGGTCCGCCGGTGGGGACCTACTCGCCGTCCACGTCGCCCGCTCCGACGGCCTGACCGGCGCCGACCCGAAACGGCTCGCCGAGCAGCGCAATCTGGTCGAGAGCCTCGGTGGCACCTATCACCAGGTGGTCGGTGACGACATCCCGGCCGCGCTGCTGACGTTCGCCCGCGCCGAGAACGCGACCCAGCTGGTGCTCGGGGGCTCCCGCCGGTCCCGGTTGTCGTCGCTACTCACGGGTCCGGGGATCGGTTCCAGCACGATCCGCGATTCCGGTGACATCGACGTTCACATCGTCACCCACTCGCTGATGGGCCGCGGCCGGCTGCCGCGGTTGCGGGGCAGCCTGTCCCGGCGCCGCAAGGTCCAGGGCTTCATCCTGGCCATCGTTCTGCCGCCGGTGCTCGCCCTGGTGCTCGGCCTGGGCGGGGACAACCTCAACCTGACCAGCAACGTGCTGGCCTTCCTGCTGGCCGTGGTCGTCGTGGCCCTCGTCGGTGGGTTGTGGCCGGCCATGGTCACGGCGATCGGTGGCACCGTCGTACTGAACTACTTCTTCACGCCACCGAAGCGGACCTTCACGATCGCCGAGCTGAACAACGCGCTCGCCCTCGCGATCTTCATCCTGGTGGCCGCGATGGTCAGCTCGGTCGTCGACCGGGCGGCCCGCCGGACCAGACAGGCGGCCCGCGCGGCCGCCGAGTCGGAGACGTTGGCGACATTGGCCGGTTCCGTGTTGCGGGGCGAGACCGCTCTGCCCGCCCTGCTCGAACGGGTTCGCGAGGCCTTCGGGATGACCGGAGCCTGCCTGATGGAGCGGGTGGACGACGACGAGCTGACCGAGGTCTGGCGGCCGTTGGCGTCGGCCGGGACGATGACCTGCGGCCGGCCCGAGGAAGGCGATGCCGAGATCCCGGCCCGCGACAACCTGGTCCTGGTTCTCCAGGGCCATCAGCTGGCCGCGGACGAGCGCCGGCTGGTCGGTGCGTTCGCCGCCCACGCGGCTGCTTTGGTCGACAAGGCGCGGCTGAGCGAGGCCGCCGCCGAGGCGAAGCCGCTGGCCGAGGCCGACAAGCTGCGTACGGCGTTGCTCCGGGCGGTCGGCCACGATCTCCGCTCGCCACTCGCCTCGGCGAAGGCGTCCGTGACCAGCCTGCGCAGCGACGATGTGGAGTGGACCGAGTCCGAGCGCGCCGAGCTGCTGGAGACGGCGGACGAGTCGCTCGACCGGTTGTCGCGACTCGTGGACAACCTGCTCGACCTCAGCCGGCTGCAGGCCGGCGTACTGCCTGTCTTCACGCGGCCGATGGCGATGGACGAGATCATTCCCGGCGTCCTGGCCGAGCTGGGCGACGACGGCGACAAGGTCACGGTGGATATCCCGCACACGCTGCCGCTGGTCGAGGCCGACCCCGCGCTGCTGGAGCGCGTCATGGCGAACCTGCTGGCCAACGCGGTCCGTTACTCGCCGCCCGGACGGCCGCCGCTGATCACCGGGAGCGCGCTCGGCGACACCGTCGAGATCCGGGTGATCGACCGTGGACCGGGGATCCCGCGGCAGGACCGGGACCGCGTCTTCGCGCCGTTCCAGCGGCTCGGCGACACCGACAACACGGTCGGCGTCGGCCTCGGGTTGGCGCTGGCCCGCGGTCTGACCGAGGCGATGCACGGCACGTTGCAGCCCGAGGACACCCCGGGCGGTGGGCTGACCATGGTGGTGGCGATCCCGACCGCAACCCTGCGTCAGGCCGACGTGCCGGTGCCAGGGGCTCGGGAACGCTCCGAACCGGAGGTCCACGAATGACCAGGGTCTTGGTTGTCGACGACGAGCCACAGATCGTGCGGGCGCTGCAGATCAACCTGAAGGCCCGCGGCTACGAGGTTCATCTGGCCGGCAGCGGTACGGCGGCGTTGAAGGTGGCGGCGCAGCACCCGCCGGAGCTGGTCATCCTCGACCTGGGCTTGCCGGACCTCGACGGGGTCGACGTGATCCGTGGGCTGCGGGGCTGGACCGAGGCGCCGATCCTGGTGCTCTCCGGGCGGACCGATCAGACCGACAAGGTCGAGGCGCTGGACGCCGGCGCGGACGACTACGTGACCAAGCCGTTCGGGATCGACGAGCTGCTGGCCCGGATGCGCGCCGTACTGCGTCGCAGCAACATCGCGCAGGACCAGCCGGTGGTGACGGTGGGCAGTGCCACCGTCGACCTGGCCGCGAAGCGGGTCACCCTGGAGACGGGCGAGGACATCCGCCTCACCCCGACCGAGTGGCACCTGCTCGAGGTCCTGGTCCGGCATCCCGGCAAGCTGATGTCCCAGCGCCAGCTGCTCACCGAGGTCTGGGGCCCTGGCTACGAGACCGCCAGCGGCAACCTCCGTTTCTACATGGGCCAACTCCGCCGCAAGCTCGAGACCGACCCCGCCCGCCCCAAACACCTCCTGACTGAACCAGGAATGGGCTACCGCTTCGAGCCTTAAGTCCGGCTGATGGCTAGTCGCGCACGTCGTCCGGGTCGCTCGCGTTGACCGCATGGACGGCGACCACGTCGTGCCCGAGCCCGGACGCCACCGCGATCGCGTCCCGGGTCAGCTTGCTGACACCATTCACCGGTACGACGACGCGCGACCGCCGAGGATCCGGACGGTCGGGAACCCGGCCGAGCTCGAGCCGCTCGCCGATCCGCCGGTAGTTCCGCTGCACGGCCTGCATCAGTACGACGAGCGCCGGCAAGGCGATCGCGATCAGCCAGGCGCCGTCGGTGAACTTCGTCGCGGTGAGTACGACCGCGGCCACTCCGGTCAGAATCGCACCGAGGCCGTTCAGCGCCAGCTTGAACCGCCAGCCGGCCGGCCGCGCGTGCCACCAGTGCCGGACCATCCCGGTCTGCGAGAGCGTGAAGCCGACGAACACCCCGATCGCGAACAGCGGCACCAGTGTGTTCATGTCGCCGCGCGCCGCGATCAGCAGCACCGCCGACACGAGCGTGAGGAACCAGATCCCGTAGCGGTACACCTGCCGCTGACCACGCAGCCTGAAGATGTGCGGCACGAAGTGGTCCTTGGCGAGCAACTGCGCCAGCACCGGGAGCCCGCCGTGCGACGTGTTGGCCGCGAGCGCCAGCAGGATCACGGTCGAGAACTGCACGACGTAGTACCCGAAGCCGTGGCCGAGTGAGGCGTCGGCGAGCTGGGACAGCACGGTCACGCCCTCGACCGGCTTGATCGCGAACTTCTTGATCAGGACAGCCAGCCCGATCAGCATCGTCGCCAGCAGGACCCCCAGCACCAGCTCGGCCTGTTGGGCCCGGACCACGCGCGGCTTGCGGAAGCTCGGTACGGCGTTCGCGATCGCCTCGACGCCCGTGAGTGCGGCGCAGCCGTTGGCGAACGCCTTCAGCAGCAGGAGAACACCGATGGCGTGAATCTGACCGGCCTGCTCCGCGCTCGTGGTGGTGACCGCGGGTTCGCCGCGGAGCAGACCGGCCAGAATCACTGTCAGGATGGCCGCCACGAACACGGCCGTCGGCACGATGAACATCCGCGCGGAGTGCGCCACGCCCTTGAGGTTCACCGCGGTCACCAGGGCGAGGACCGCGAGGGCGAACCACACCCGGTAGCCGTAGAGCCCGGGTACGGCGGAGGTCAGCGCGGCGACCCCGGCGGCGACGGACACGGCCACGTTCAGCACGTAGTCGATCACCAGCGACGCGCCGGCGACGAGGCTCGCGCGACGACCCAGGTACCGCTTCGAGACGCCGTACGAGCCGCCGCCCTCCGGGAAGGCGCGATCACCTGCCGGTAGGACAGTACGAGCACGAGCAGCAGACCCGCGATCGCCAGCGTCACCGGCAGCGTCAGCCCGATTGCGCTCGCACCGCCGAGGGCGAGGACCAGAACGATCGCCTCTGGCCCGTACGCCACCGACGCCATCGCGTCCAGCGAGAGCGCCGCCAGACCACCGATCACACCAAGCCGATGCCGCTCGTCCGAGGAGACACTCACGCCTCCACCCTCAGGCTCCGGACCGGAATCGACCCCCGCTCCTCACAGCATCCTCATGCCACCGGCGCGAACCTCAACGCGGGCCTCACGAGTGTCTGTTTCGTTCAAGACCTCGGCCCGGATCTGCGCCAAGGTAGAGGCATGGACATCTTCACCGCAGGTCGTGATTTCGTACGCCGGGAGGCCCGGCTGGTCGAGAGCCGGTTGTTCGCCACGGTCTTCGAGGACGCCGACCCGCACGGCGTGGTCGACGCGCTGCGCGGATACCAGAACGCCGATGGTGGTTTCGGGCACGGTCTGGAGCCGGACAAGCGCTGCCCGGACAGCCTCGCGCTGGACGTGGAGGTCGCGTTCGACACCTTGCTCGCGGCGGGAGCCCGCGACGACGTGATGATCCGCCGGGCCGTGGACTGGCTGGGCCTGACCGCGAACTCCGACGGTGCGGTGTCGCTGTGTGCACCGGTCGTCGAGCAGTACCCGCGCGCCGAGCACATCAGCGAGTGGACCTACCAGCCCGGTCTCAACCCGACCGCGGGACTGGTCGGTCGCCTGTACAAGCTCGGCGTCGCGCATCCGTGGCGCGACAGGGCCGGAGCCTGGTGTGCGGCCGAGTTGGCCAAGGGCTTGCCCGAGGACGCCCACGGCCTGCATGAGGCGCTCGAGTTCCTCGAACACACCGACGACGCGGACATCGACCGGGTCCGGGACTGGCTCCCGAAGCTCCAGTGGTTCCGGGCCGACGCCGAGGACCCGACGTACGGCGTCACTCCGCTGCACCTCGCGTCGACACCGGACAGCTTCTGGTGCCCGCTCTTCACCGACGCCCAGCTGGAAGCCCACCTGGATCGCCTCGTCGCAGACCAGCAACCCGATGGCGGCTGGGCCATCACCTGGGAACCCCCGGGCCCCGCCTCCACCATGGAGTACCGAGGCATCGTCACCGTCGGTGCCCTCCGCACGCTGAAGGCCTACAACCGCATCTGAAGACAGCGAAGGCCCTCCCCGGGTGCCGGGGAGGGCCTTGTTCTGTGCTTTACCGCTCTTCGCGGAAGTCGACGTGCTGCCGCAGCGCGGGGTCGTACTTGCGGATCACCAGCCGGTCGGGATTGTTCCGGCGGTTCTTCCGCGTTACATAGGTGAAGCCGGTGCCCACCGTGCTGCGGAGCTTGACGATCGGGCGGAGGTCGTTGCGCTTGGCCATACTGTCCTTTCCCGGATCACCTGGCGGGTGACCCTCGCAGGTGAGAACGCCGGCGGGGTGGCCGCTATTCCGGCTCGGAGGGTACGTTGTACTGGTTATCGTTTTCAATAAGGCGGAGGTGCGGATGCTGCCGGTGACCTTGCTGACAGGTGTCGACGAGGAGTTCCGTGGCGCGGTCGCGGCCAATCTGCTGGCCGCCGGGCCGGCCGGGGTCCTGGTCGAGTACGACGTCAGTGGCCTGACCGACGGCTCCGTCGTACGGGTCGCCCGGACCGCCCGTGGCGTGATCGACCGCGACGTGATCCGGATGAGCCACCCGTGCGTCTCCTGCGCGATGCGTGGCTCGCTGGTGCAGCTGTTGCTCAGCATCGGGGCGGTCGAGCAGTACGACGTCGCGATCGTGAACCTGCCGTCCGCCGGAGATACCAAGGCGCTCGCCGAGGAGATCGCCCGGGACGGAGGCGGGGAGCTCCGGGTGGACGCGGTCATCACGACGGTCGACACGGGCAGTGTGATCGACGACCTGACCGGCGACCAGCTGGTCCGGGAGCGCGGCATCCCGACCGCGGCCGAGGACGGCCGGGCCATCGCCGAGGTGGTTGCCAGCCAGCTCGAGTACGCGAACGCCGCGGTCCTGAGCAGCGACGACGAGACCGCCCGGGCGCTGGTGCGGGCGATCAACCCGCAGTTGATCACCAGGACCACGCCGGCCGGGCTGCTCGGCGTACGGCTGCATGATGCCGCCGCCGCGGCCGAGCCCGGATCGATCGTGGCTCCGCTGCACGATGACGGCCCGGTGCGGACGCTCGTCTGGCAGTCGGACCGCCCGTTCCACCCAGAGCGGTTGTACGACGCGTTGGAGGACCTGGTCGCCGGGACAGCGCGCGGCCGGGGGACCGTGTGGATCGCGACCCAGCACCGGAACCGGCTGAGCTGGGACAGCTTCGGCACCAACATCGCCATCGGCGTCCTGGGTCCGTGGCTCGCGGATCTCCCCGCCGATCGCTGGCCCGCGGTCGGGCAGCAGCATCAAGCCCGGTCGGCGCTCGAGTGGCACCCCGAATCCGGCGATCGCGCGTCGTACCTGTCGATCACCGGAGTCGGTCTCGACGTCCGGGAATTACGGGAGCGCCTGGATGGTTGTGTCCTTCGTGCGGATGAAGCGGTCCACCCCCTGACCGATCCGTTCGCCCCTTACTTGGAAGGAAGTACCGCAGCATGAAGAAGGACATTCACCCCGACTACCGCCGGGTCGTCTTCCGGGACAAGTCCGGCAACTTCAGCTTCCTCACCGGGTCGACGCGCGAGAGCAACGAGACCATCGAGTGGCACGACGGGAACACCTACCCGGTCGTCGACGTCGAGATCTCGTCCGCCAGCCACCCGTTCTACACGGGTCAGCAGCGCGTCATGGACACCCAGGGCCGCGTGGAGAAGTTCAAGAAGCGCTACGGCCAGAAGTAACCGCTGTCGGCTTGAACCTGAATCGGGGCCTCGGACAGGAAATAACCTGTCCGAGGCCCCGTTTTGCTGTCTAAGGCTCGGATACGTCTCGGATTCGAGACGGCGGATTCGGGTCGCTGGTGTCTGTGGGCGGGTGTGGCAGCTCACACTGGGTGGATGGAACCGGTGGAGCTCGTGGGGGCCGGGCTGAGCCCGTTGGAAGCCGTGGCGCTGGGGCAACGGCGTACCGCGGTGCGGCTGAGTGACGACGCGCGGAAGCGGATGCACGAGTCGGCCACCGCGGTGGCCGAGGTCGCGCGCCATCGACCGGTGTACGGGCGGACCACGGGCGTCGGCGCCAACCGGGACGTCCTCACCGCCGACCCCGAGCACGGCGCCCGGTTGCTCGGATCGCATTCCACTACCGGTACGACGTCGTACCCGAAGGATGTGGTCCGGCTCGGGCTACTGATCCGGGTCAACCAGCTCGCCTCGGGCGGTTCCGGGCTCGAGCCCGAGGTCGCCGACGCGATCGTTGCCTTGCTCAACGATGACGTCCTGCCGGATCTGCACCGGGGCGGTGCGATCGGCACCGGTGACCTCGGTCCACTGGCCGAGCTCGGACTGGCCCTCGGCCCCGTCGTCGACGGAGTCAGCGCGCTCCCGCTGCTCTCGAGCAATGCGATCACCTTGGCCGAGTGTTGCCTCGCGTACGTCGAGGCCTCCACGCTCATCAACGTCGTACCGCTGGTCGGTGCGCTGTCGCATGTCGCGCTGCGCGGCAACGCCGAGGTGTACGACGTTCGCGTGCACGAGGCCCGTCCGCAGCCGGGGCAGATCCGGGTCGCGCGGCGGATGCGCGGGCTGCTCGACGACCTGCCGCTCCCGCCGGCCCGCATTCAGGATCCCTTCGGTCTGCGCGCTTTCGCCCAGGTACTCGGGCCTGCTGTCGACCACGTGGACGCGCTGGGCAACAGCCTGCGGATCGACATCAACGCCTCCGCGGAGAACCCGCTCGTGGCCGGCGACACCGTGCTGCACAACGGCAACTGGCACGCGATGCCGATCGCCCTCGCCCTCGACTCGCTCCGGCTCAGCCTGCACAGCGTCGCGACGCTGTCGACGTCCCGGGTGGCGAACCTGGTCGAACCGGAATTCACCGGACTCAGCCGGTTCCTGGCCAGCGGGGCCGAGGCGAGCTCCGGGGTGATGATGATCGAGTACGTCGCGCACGATGCGCTGGCCTCGGTTCGTTCAGCCGCTCAGCCGGCCACTCTCGGTACGGCGACGCTGTCGCGGGGAGCCGAGCACCACGCGAGCTTCGCGCCACAGGCCGCCGTACTGACTGCTCAGCTCCTGGACGCGCTGCGCGAAGTGCTGGCCAGTGAGTTGGTCACCGCTGTGCGCGCGATTCGCCTGGCCGGCTTGACGCCTGACGATCTCGCGCCGGCCGCGGTCGGCCCGTGGCTGGCGGATGCGCTCGCGGCTCTGCCGGGCGACTTGGCCGACCGTTCGCTGCGGGAGGACCTGGAGATCGCCCGCGGTCTGATGACCCAATGGGGCGACCGCCAGGTCGAGCATCCCGCCGAATCCGGCTAGAGCTCTTTGAGGTTGAACGCGGCGGCCATTGCCTTGAAACCGTCGGCGTTTGGGTGCAGGTGGTCGCCGACGTCGTACGCCGGGAGCATCTTGGACGGAGCCGCTGAGTCGCGGACCGCCTGGTCGAAGTCGATCGTCACCGCCGAGCGCCCGACCTGACGCAGAGTCCTGTCCGTAACTCCGGTAGCCGAGATCCCCGACGTACCAGGCGGCGTCACAGCGACCGACCAACTCCCGACCCAGGCAGGCGCCGGCCCAGCCGAGGCCGTCAGCGGGGTCGCGAGCAAGACAAGTGCAACAGCAAGCTGTTTGAGCCGACGCATAAGACCACCTTCGTCTGGTCGGACACGGAGATGTTGCCTCGATCTCACCTAAAGTCGCCGTCCCCTCGCAACCGGTCATCGCCCATCGGTAGATCCCCAGCGCCGGACGGCGGTTCGCTCAGCCGTGGAGGCGGCGGGTCAGGGCTGTGGCGGCTTGGCGGATTCGGTGGGCCAGGTGGGGGCGTTCGGAGGGCGGGACGGCGTCGGTGCGGAAGGTGACGCTGATGGCGGCGGCTGGGTGGCCGGCGTGGTCGACGGCGGCGCTGGCGACGGAGGCGACGCCGGGGGTGATGAAGGAGTCCTCGACCGCGAAGCCCTGGCGTTTCTCGTCGGCGAGGAGCCGGCGGAGTTGGGTGAGGGTCTGCGGTCCGTAGTCGGTACGCCGTACGAAGCTCTCCGGAGTGGGGAAGAGCGCGCGGACCTGGGCCGGCGGGAGCTCGGCGAGCAGCGCGCGGCCGGAGGCGGTGAGGGTGGCCGGGAGGCGTACGCCGACGTCGGTGACCAACGTGACCGGGCGAGGCGGCTGTTCCTTCAACAGGTAGACGAGCTCACGACCATGCAGTACGCCGAGATGCGCGGTCTGACCGACTTCCGCGACGAGCTGGACGAGCAGCGGCCGGGCAAGTCGCTCGAGCGGATCGTGCCGAAGGTACGCCGAACCGATCTCGAACGCGGCCACCCCGAGCCCGTACCGCTTCTCCTCGGGCAGGTGCACGACGAAGCCCTCGTCGATCATTGCCCGCAGCAAGTGGTACGTCGATGAGCGCGGCAGGTCGACCGCGGAGGCGATGCGCTCCATCGGTACCGGTCCGGGCTGGGTGGCCAGGAACGTCAGCACCCGCAGGGTCCGGGTCGAGGCGGGAACGTTGCCGCTCACAACGGCAGGGTAACCGTCCCGGTCTCAGATCCCGGACGATTGGCGCTTCTTGGCGCGGCTCCGCTTCAGCCAGAACCGCACGCCCTCGCCCGCTACGGCCAGCGCGAACAGCCCGCCGGCGACACCCCAGTCGAAATAGTCCTCGCCGGACACCAAGGCACCAACGAACAACGACAGGACGCCGAAGAACAACAGCGTCAGAGCGATCCGCATCAGAGGGTCTTCTCCGCGGTCCAGGCGGCCGACGACACGTGATAGCCGAGCCACGCGTTCACCGCGAGCATCGGCGCGTTCGCCGCGTCGTTCCCGGTGTTCGCCGTGACGAACCCCGCGTCTCGGGCCCGCGTCAGCGCCACCGACTTCACCACCTTGGCCAGCCCGCGCCCACGCGCAGCCGGGATCGTCCCGGTCAGGTTCGACCAGATCACCCGCCGCTCCGGATCCGCGGTCGTGGTCACGAACGACAGCACCGTGTCGCCGTCCAGCACCGCGGCACTGAGGTCGCGCCGCAGATCCGGGTTCCCCCAGTCGACGGCCAGCCATTCGTCGTACGGCGGTGCGAAGGACAGGCCACTGGGATCACCGTCGGCGACGGCGACCACGGCACGCCACAACTCCCGCGGATCCGCTTGTTCGTAGTTCACGACCTGTAGACCCGCGGGAAGGGCCGGCGGTTCCGGTACGGCGCTCAGTTCCGCACTGGAATGGCTCATCCGGCGACCGATGGTGAACCCACGCCGGGTCGCGAACTCCTTGGATTCGTCGTCGTCCGCGACGACGACCAGCAGGCTCGCCGCACCGGCCGCGGCGGCTTCCGCGCAGATCGTTTCCGCCAGGGCGCCGCCGATACCGCGCTTGCGCAGGTCCGGCGGGACCTGGACCGCGATCCGGACCCGCGGCGACCGGTCGTCGGGACCGGGCAGGAAGATGTTGCCGAAGCCGACCACGTCGGAGCCGTCGACCGCGATCAGCTCGACCCGGCCGGTGCCGCTGCGGAGCTGAACCTCGATCGCGCCGGCCGTCTTCACCAGATGTGGCACGGCCGCGGCCCAGACCCGAGCGATCCCCACCGCATCCTCCGGCCTCGCCGGCCGGATCTCGAACACCATTCCCTCACTCTAGGTGTCAGGTGGTCCACCAAGGTGTCTCAGATCCGAGACAGAAACTGTGCGGCGCTGCTGTCGGTTGCCGATGCCGCGCGGTGCAATATTCGAGTGGAACACACCAATGAAGTGATCGTTTGCGTCGGGCCGCTGACCGCGGCCGACGTGGTCGCGGTGGCGCGGCACGGAGCCCAGGTGCGGATCAGCGACCAGGCTCTCGAGGAGATCGCGAAGTCGCGGGCCGCCATCGAGGCCCTCGCCCACGCGGACACCCCGCACTACGGCGTATCGACCGGCTTCGGCGCGCTCGCGACCCGGCACATCGCGCCCGAGTTGCGCGCCCAGCTGCAGCGCAGCCTGGTCCGGTCGCACGCGGCCGGCTCCGGCCCCGAGGTGGAGACCGAAGTGGTCCGGGCGCTTGCCCTGCTGCGACTCTCCACCCTCGCCACCGGCCGTACGGGCGTGAAGGTCGAAACCGCCCAGGCGTACGCCGGTCTGCTCAACGCGCACCTGACTCCGGTGGTCCACGAGTACGGCAGCCTCGGCTGCTCCGGTGATCTCGCGCCGCTGTCCCACGTCGCGCTCGCGGTGATGGGCGAAGGTCCGGTCCGAGATGCCGAGGGCAATCTTCTCGACGCCCGGGATGCGCTGCCGGCGCACGGCCTGACGCCGGTCGTGCTGGCCGAGAAGGAAGGTCTGGCGCTGATCAATGGCACCGACGGCATGCTCGGCATGCTGGTGCTCGCGCTGGCCGACCTCGACCGGCTCTTCAAGACCGCCGACATCGCGGCCGCGATGAGCGTCGAAGGGCAGCTCGCGACCGACCGGGTGTTCGCGGCGGAACTCCAGGCCCTGCGCCCCCAGCCCGGCCAGGCCCTCGCGGCCGCCAACCTGCGCGCGATCCTCGCCGACAGCGCGATCGTCGCCAGCCATCGCGGCCCGGACTGCAACCGCGTCCAGGACGCGTACTCCTTGCGCTGCTCGCCGCAGGTGCACGGCGCCGCGCGCGACACGGCTTCCCACGCGGCCACCGTCGCGGGTTATGAGCTCGCCTCCGCGATCGACAACCCGGTTGTCCTGCCGGACGGACGGGTCGAGTCCAACGGCAACTTCCACGGCGCTCCGGTCGGCTACGTGCTCGACTTCCTCGCGATCGCCGTCGCGGACGTCGCGTCGATCAGCGAACGCCGTACCGATCGCTTCCTGGACGTCGCGCGCAACCACGGGCTGAACGCCTTCCTGGCCGACGATCCCGGGGTCGACAGTGGTCACATGATCGCGCAGTACACGCAGGCCGCGATCGTGTCCGAGCTGAAGCGGCTCGCTGTACCGGCCAGCGTCGACTCGATCCCGAGCAGCGCGATGCAGGAGGACCACGTCTCGATGGGCTGGTCGGCCGCACGCAAGCTGCGCAAGGCGATCGACGGGCTCCAGCGGGTGCTGGCGATCGAGATCCTGACCGCCGCTCGGGCGCTCGACCTGCGCGCGCCACTCACTCCGGCCCCGGCCACCGCCGCCGTCCGGACCGCCCTGCGGGCCTACGTCGAGGGACCGGGCACCGACCGGCACCTCGCCCCCGAGATCGAGCACTCCGTCCGGCTTGTTGCCGACGGCACCTATATCACCGTCACCGAGGCCGTCACCGGCCCGCTGAACTAGAAAGGCTGGATCACCCATGTCCGGACCCCGTCCTGTGCGCGCGCCCCGCGGTACCACCCTGACCGCCCGCGGCTGGCAGCAGGAAGCCGCGCTGCGGATGCTGCAGAACAACCTCGACCCGGAGGTCGCCGAGCACCCCGACGAACTCGTCGTGTACGGCGGTTCCGGCAAGGCCGCCCGCGACTGGAACTCGTTCGACGCGATGGTCCGGACCCTGACCACGCTGAAGGACGACGAGACCATGCTCGTGCAGTCCGGCAAGCCGGTCGGCGTCATGCAGACCCACGAGTGGGCGCCGCGCGTACTGATCGCGAACTCGAACCTGGTCGGCGACTGGGCCACCTGGGAGGAGTTCCGCAAGCTCGAGGCGATGGGCCTGACGATGTACGGCCAGATGACGGCCGGGTCGTGGATCTACATCGGCACGCAGGGCATCCTGCAGGGCACCTACGAGACGTTCGCCGCGGTCGCGGCGAAGAAGTTCGGCGGCTCGCTGGCCGGGACGATCACGCTGACCGCCGGACTCGGCGGCATGGGCGGCGCGCAGCCGCTGGCCGTCACCATGAACGACGGTGTCGCGATCTGTATCGATGTCGACTCCTCCCGGATCGACCGGCGGATCGAGCACCGGTACCTCGACGTACGCGCGGATTCGCTGGAGCACGCGTTGCGGCTGGCCGAGGAGGCCAAGAAGGCTCGACGGCCGCTGTCGATCGGTGTCCTGGGCAACGCCGCGGTGATCGTGCCGGAACTGCTGGAGCTGGGCGCGCCGATCGATATCGTCACCGACCAGACCTCGGCGCACGACCCGCTGATGTACCTGCCGGTGGGGATCGACTTCGACGACTGGACCACCGCCCGCGAGAAGGACCCGGCCGGTTTCACCGAGCGCGCGCAGGCCTCGATGGCCCGGCACGTCGCCGCGATGGTCGGCTTCCAGGACGCGGGTGCCGAGGTGTTCGACTACGGCAACTCGATCCGCGACGAGGCCCGCAAGGCCGGGTACCACCGGGCCTTCGAGTTCCCCGGCTTCGTACCGGCGTACATCCGGCCGCTGTTCTGTGAGGGCAAGGGACCGTTCCGGTGGGCCGCGCTGTCGGGCAACCCGGCCGACATCGCCAGGACCGACCAGGCGATCCTCGACCTCTTCCCGGACAACGAGCACCTGGCGCGCTGGATCAAGATGGCCGGCGAGCGGGTCGCGTTCCAGGGGCTGCCGGCAAGGATCTGCTGGCTCGGCCAGGGCGAACGCGACAAGGCCGGCGTCCGGTTCAACGACATGGTTGCCTCCGGCGAGCTGGAAGCGCCGATCGTGATCGGCCGGGACCACCTGGACACCGGCAGCGTCGCGTCGCCGTACCGGGAGACCGAAGGCATGCTGGACGGTTCGGACGCGATCGCGGACTGGCCGTTGCTGAACGCGATGGTGAACGTGGCCAGCGGCGCGTCCTGGGTGTCGATCCACCACGGCGGCGGCGTCGGGATGGGCCGGTCCATCCACGCCGGCCAGGTATCGGTTGCCGACGGCACCGACTTGGCCCGGCAGAAACTCGAGCGGGTACTCACCAACGACCCGGCGATGGGTGTCATCCGGCACGTCGACGCCGGCTACGACAAGGCCGCGGAGGTCGCGGCCGAACAAGGTGTCAGGGTTCCGATGCGGGAATCCTGACTGCCCTGACTGGGGCGGCGGGGCGGGGAAGGCAATAGCAGAGTGCGACTGTAGCAATCCCTACCGCTATGGTGCACTTTCTCGGGGAGCGAGAAACCGAGCGATCACGTGGCTTCGGTCTCTCGTTCCGCTAGGGTCGATCGGGCGACCGACGACGAGCGCGAAGGGGCGCCATGATCGAGTTCGAGGACGTCACCAAGCGGTATCCGGACGGCACCGTCGCCGTCGACACCTTGTCCCTGCGGATCCCGAGCAACGAGATCACCGTGTTCGTCGGTCCGTCCGGCTGCGGCAAGACCACGTCGCTGCGGATGATCAACCGTACGATCGAGCGGACCGGTGGGACGATCTCGATCGACGGTGAGGACATCAACGGCAAGGACGCGGTCACGTTGCGCCGCGGGATCGGGTACGTGATCCAGAACGCCGGCCTGTTCCCGCACAGGACGGTCGTGGACAACGTCGCCACCGTGCCGAAGCTGCTCGGCTGGGACAAGCGCAAGGCGCACAGTACGGCGATGGAACTGCTCGAGCGCGTCGGCCTCGACCCCAAGCTGGCCGGGCGGTATCCGGCCCAGCTGTCCGGTGGCCAGCAGCAACGAGTCGGCGTCGCCCGCGCGCTCGCGGCCGACCCGGCGATCATGTTGATGGACGAGCCGTTCAGTGCCGTCGACCCGATCGTCCGCCATCAGTTGCAGGAGGAGTTGCTCCGGCTGCAGCGCGACATCGGCAAGACCATCGTGTTCGTCACTCACGACATCGACGAGGCGATCAAGCTCGGCGACAACGTCGCCGTCCTGCAGGTCGGCGGCAAGCTGGCCCAGTTCGCCCCGCCGGCCGAGCTGCTCGCGAATCCGGTCGACGACTTCGTCCGGGGGTTCGTCGGGCAGGATCGCGGTTACCGGGCGCTGACGTTCGTCCATCCGGACGACTTGCCGCTCAAGCCGTTGCCGGAGGCGCTCGCGGTGCAGGACGGCGTGCCGGTCGGGTGGCGCAACGGGAGTGCGACGGAGTTGCTGCCGATCGGCTCCGTGTTCAAGCGAGGCGACTCGCTCCGTGCGGCCCTCGACGCCGTGCTCACCTCGCCGACCGGGTGTGGCGTGTGCGTCGACGACGACGGGCGTGCGATCGGGGTCGTCGACCAGGCCACCGTGGCCGAGGTGTTGCGATCATGAACTGGATCGCCGACAACATCGCGCTGATCTGGGAACAACTCCGCGAGCACCTCTACCTGGCGATCATCCCGGTGATCCTCGGGCTGATCATCTCGGTGCCCCTCGGGTACGTCGCCACCCGGTACTCCTGGCTGGCGAACCCGCTGATCGCCTTGGGTGGCGTGCTGTACTCACTGCCGTCGATCGCGTTGTTCATCGTGATCCCGGCGGTCCTCGGCACCAAGGTGCTGTCCACGGTCAACATCATCGTTGCGCTGACCATCTATACCGTCGCCCTGCTGATCCGCAACGTGATCGACGGACTTCGCTCCGTACCGGCCGACGTCCGGCAGTCGGCGGTCGCGGTCGGGTACGGCGCGTTGCATCGGGTGATCGCGATCGACCTGCCGATCGCCGTACCGGTGATCTTCACCGGGTTGCGCGTGGTCACGGTGGCCAACATCTCGATGGTCAGCGTCGGTGCTGTGATCGGCATCGGCGGATTGGGTGAGCTGTTCACGCTCGGCTTCCAGAAGGACTTCCTCACCCCGGTCGTGGTCGGCGTGGTGCTGTCGCTGCTGCTGGCGCTGGTCGCCGACGTGATCCTGGTCGCGCTGCAGCGACTCCTGACTCCGTGGGCGCGCGTCGCCGCTCCCGTGGGAGAGGTGGCCTGACATGTGGCAGTACCTCACCGACTCCTACAACTGGTCCGGGAACGAAGGGATCTGGGCGCGGATCGTCGAGCACGTCTGGTACACGTTTGCCGCGCTCGGGCTGGCCGCGGTGGTCGCGCTGCCGATCGGCCTGCGGATCGGCCACACCCGGCGTGGCGCGTTCCTGGCGATCAACCTCGGCAACGCCGCCCGCGCCCTGCCGAGCCTCGGCCTGCTGATGATCGCGGTCCTGCTGACCGACCAGATCGGCTTCCTGCCGGTGCTGATCGCGCTGTTCGCCCTCGGCGTACCGCCGATCCTGGCCTCGACGTACGCCGGGGTGTCCGGTGTCGATCCGGCCACGATCGACGCGGCCCGGGGGATGGGGATGACCGGCCGCGAGATCCTGACCAAGGTGGAGATCCCGATCGCGCTGCCGCTGATCATCTCCGGCCTGCGCAGCGCCACGCTGCAGATCGTCTCGACCGCGACGATCGCCGCGCTGGTGTCGCTGGGCGGTCTCGGACGCTACGTGGTCGACGGGCTGAAGCTCCGGGACTTTCCGCAGATGTTCACCGGCGCCCTGCTGGTGGCCCTGCTCGCGATCCTGCTCGACGTGCTCTTCGCGGTGATCGGCCGGATCACGGTCTCGGAGGGGCTCAAGATCGGCTGAACTGTCCGACGTACCTGATGAACTTGGCAACACCCATCGGCACCTGCCGGTGGCTGACGAGAACACTGGAGGCTCTCGTGTTGAGATCCACACTCATCCGTACTGCGATCGCCGGAGTGGCGGTGCTCGGCCTGGCCGGTTGTGGGGGTGGGGGCGACCAGCTCGGTAGCGACAACGCGGGCTCCTCACCCGCACCGTCCAAGGTGTCGAGCATCACCGTCGGCTCGGCCGACTTCTCCGAGAGCCAGCTGCTGGCGGAGATCTACGGCCAGGCCCTCGCCGCCAAGGGCATCGAGGTCAAGAAGAAGCCGAACATCGGCAACCGCGAGACCTACATGGCCGCGATCAAGGACGGGTCCGTCGACCTGGTCCCGGAGTACACCGGCGCCGCGCTGGCGTACTTCGACAAGAACTCCACCGAGACCGACCCGGACAAGGCGTACGACGCGCTGAAGGGCGCGCTGACGCCGGGCCTCGAGGTGCTGGAGATGTCGCCGGCCACCGACGAGGACACCATCGTGGTGACCAAGGCGACCGCGGACAAGTACAGCCTGAAGTCGCTGGCCGACCTGAAGCCGGTCGGCAAGGAACTGGTCGCCGGTGGTAGCTCGGAGTTCAAGGTCCGGTCGGCCGGTCTGAAGGGGCTGAAGGACAAGTACGGCGTCGAGTTCAAGGAGTACAAGACGCTGGACGCGGGTGGTCCGCTGAGCATCAAGGCGCTGTTGGACAACCAGATCCAGGTGACGAACCTGTTCACCACCCAGGCGGTGATCAAGGACGAGGGCCTGGTCCAGCTCGACGACCCGGAGAACATCCTGCCGCCGAACAACATCGTTCCGTTGATCCGGACCGACCACAAGTCCGACGACATCGTCGCGACGCTGAACGCGGTCGACGCCAAGCTGACTACCGAGGCCCTGACCGACCTGGTCAAGCGCATCGACGTCGGCAAGGAGAGCGCGGACGCGGTCGCGAAGGACTGGCTGTCGAAGAACCCGCTGTCTTGAGTTTCGAGGACATGTGGACGGCGCTGGCCGCCATCGGTCGTGACCCCGACACCGGGGGCTACCACCGGGGCGGCTGGACGCCGGCAGAACGCGAGGCGACGCACTGGTTCACCGACCAGTGCGCCACCCGCGGCCTGACCCTGGAGTCCGACGGCATAGGCAACCTCATCGCCTGGTGGGGTTCATCGGATCGCGCAGGTGTGGTGACGGGTAGTCATCTGGACTCTGTGATCGATGGAGGGGCGTTCGACGGGCCTCTTGGTGTGGTTTCGGCACTGGCTGCTGTTGATCAGTTGCGGGCTGAGGGGTTCACGCCGTCGGTGCCGATCGGCGTTGGGGCTTTTGTGGAGGAGGAAGGGTCGCGGTTCGGGATGCCTTGTCTGGGGTCTCGGGTCGCGGCAGGGGTGTTGCCTGCCGCGAAGGCGTTGGCTTTGAAGGATCGCTCAGGCGTGTCACTCGGTGCCGCGTTGGAGGCCGCGGGGACGGATCCGGCGGGCCTCGGGCCGTCGCCGTTGCTCGAGCGGATGGGGACGTTCGTCGAACTGCATGTCGAGCAGGGCCGCGGGCTGACGGCGCCGGTGGGGGTCGCGAGCTCGATCTGGCCGCATGGTAGGTATCGATTCACCTTCGGTGGCGAGGCAAACCACGCCGGCACGACCCTGATGGAAGACCGGCACGACCCGATGCTCACCTACGCCATGACCGCGCTCGCCGCCAACAAGCAGGCCCGCCTCGCCGGAGCCCGCGCGACGTTCGGCCGGCTCTCCGTCGAGCCCAACGGTACGAACGCCGTACCGTCCCAGGTCACCGCCTGGCTGGACGCCCGTGCCGCTACTGACGACGCTCTCCAGTCGTTGCTCTCAGCAATCACCAAGCAGGCGACCGAGCGAGCCGAACGCGACGGTACGACGCTCGAGGTGACGCCGGAGTCCGTGTCGCCGATCGTGGACTTCCCGGCCGGCCTGCGGGACCGGCTGGTCGACGTACTGGATGGTGCACCGGTGCTCCCGACCGGCGCGGGCCACGACGCCGGGGTGTTCTCGGCGGCCGGGATCCCGACCGCGATGCTGTTCGTCCGGAACCCGACCGGCGTGTCCCATTCGCCCGCGGAGTACGCCGAGTTGGACGACTGTCTCGCCGGCGTCGACGCGCTGGCCGCCGTGCTGAGGGACCTCGCCAAGTGACGTCGTACTGGTGCTCGACCGCTCTCCTCCCGACCGGCATCGCGTCGGGCGTCCTGGTCACAGTCGTCGACGGCCGTTTCGCTTCGGTCTCGGCCGACGCCGACCCCGGCGATGCTGTCCGCCTGGACGGGCTGGTGCTGCCAGGTCTGGCGAACTGCCACAGCCACGCGTTCCACCGGGCGCTGCGCGGCCGGACACAAACCGAGCGCGGCACCTTCTGGACCTGGCGCGAGCAGATGTACGCCGTCGCCGCGGCGCTGACCCCGGACTCGTACTACGACCTCGCCCGGGCCGTGTACAGCGAGATGCTGCTTGCCGGCATCACCGCGGTCGGCGAGTTCCACTACCTGCATCACGCCCCGGGCGGCCGCCGGTACGACGACCCGAACGCGATGGGTGCGGCGTTGATCGCGGCGGCTCGCGATGCCGGGATCCGGATCGCCTTGCTGGACACGTGTTACGTCGCCGGCGGGATCGATCAGCCGCTTAACGAGGTGCAGCAGCGCTTCAGCGATGGCGACGCCGCGGCCTGGGCGTCGCGCGTCTCGGTGCTGTCCGGCTCCGATGACGTCGTGGTCGGCGCGGCAGCGCATTCGGTGCGCGGGGTGCCGCAGGAACAACTCGGTGCGGTCGCCTCGGCGTTCCCCGACGTACCGCTTCATATCCATCTGTCCGAGCAGGTCGCCGAGAACGCGGCCTGTCTCGAGGCGTACGGGCGGACGCCGGCGCAGGTCCTCGACGAAGCCGGCTTCCTCAGTGGCCGGACGAGTGCCGTCCATGCGACCCATCTGACCGATGTCGATGTGGGGTTGCTCGGCAGTTCAGCGACGTACTCATGCTTCTGCCCGACCACCGAGCGGGACCTGGCCGACGGGATCGGGCCGTCGACGGCACTGCGCGACGGGGGGTCGACGTTGACGCTGGGGTCGGACAGTCATGCCGTGATCGACCTGTTCGAGGAGATGCGCGCGGTGGAGCTCAACGAGCGGCTCGCCTCCCAGGAGCGCGGTCACTGGTCGGCGCCGGAGCTGCTGCGTGCGGCAACGGTCGACGGTCATCGCTCGATCGGGTTCGGCGACGCCGGGGTGATCGAGGTGGGTGCGCGCGCCGATCTGGTCGCGGTCCGGTTGGACAGCGTGCGTACGGCGGGGACCGGCGGAGCCGCGGAGACCGCGGTGTTCGCAGCGTCGGCCGCCGACGTTCGTGATGTGGTGGTGTCCGGAAAGCATGTGGTTGCTGATGGCAAGCATATTTCGCTGGATGTGGCGGGCGAGCTGGCCGCCTCGATCGCGGCGGTGACTCGATGAGTTCTCTGCTGTTGACCGGGATCGGTTCGCTGGTGACCAACGATCCGGCGCGAGGTGACCTGCTCGGCGAGATTCACGATGCGGCGCTGGTGATCGAGGGCAGCAAGGTGGCGTGGGTCGGCTCACAGCGCGAGGCGCCCGCGGCGGACTCGTCGATGGACGTCGGCGGTCGGGCGGTGATCCCGGGGTTCGTGGACTCGCACTCCCACCTGGTGTTCGCCGGTGACCGGGCCGAGGAGTTCGCGGCCCGCATGACGGGTACGCCGTACTCCGCCGGCGGGATCCGGACGACGGTGGCGGCGACTCGGCAGGCCACCGACGAGCAGCTGACCGCGAACGTCGCCCGGCTGGTGACCGAGATGCGGCGGCAGGGGACGACGACGGTCGAGATCAAGTCCGGGTACGGGCTGACGGTCGGTGATGAGGCGCGGGCGCTCGAGATCGCGAGCCATTTCACCGACGAGACGACGTACCTGGGAGCGCATGTCGTCCCGGCCGAGTTCGCCGACGATCCGGCGGGCTATGTCTCACTGGTGACCGGGCCGATGCTCGACGCGGCCGCGGAGCACGCCAAGTGGGTGGACGTGTTTGTGGAGCGAGGTGCCTTCGACGAGGACCAGGGTCGTGCGATCCTCGAGGCCGGCTTGGCGCGCGGTCTGCAGGCCCGTGTCCACGCCAACCAGCTCGGCGAGGGTCCCGGCGTCCAGCTGGCCTGCTCAGTCGGTGCGGCCGCGGCCGACCACTGCACCTATCTCACCGACGCCGACATCGACGCCCTCGCCTCCACCGGTGTCGTCGCCGGCCTACTCCCCGCGATCGAGTTCTCCACCCGCTCGCCGTACCCGAACGCCCGCCGCCTCCTCGACGCCGGCGTCACCGTAGCCCTGGCCACCGACTGCAACCCCGGCTCCGGCTACTCCTCCTCCATGCCCTTCTGCATCGCCCTGGCCGTCCGCGAAATGCACATGACCCCCGCCGAAGCCCTCTGGTCCGCCACGGCAGGCGGCGCCGCCTCCCTCCGCCGCCCCGACATCGGCCACCTGACCCCCGGCGCCCAAGCCAACCTCACCATCCTCAACGCCCCCACCCACCTACACCTCTCCTACCGCCCCGCCGTCCCCCTCATCACCCAAACCTTCGTCGCCGGCCGCCCGGTCTAACACGAACGTCCGCGGGAGGGAGCGAACCCCCAGGTCATCGCAATCGTCACAGCGCGCGCCGGCCACGGCTGGCGGAGACGGTTTCGGCCGCATTGTGAAGGCCTGGAGATCCGGCCATCGCCTGCCGGATCACCTCCACCACCCAGGTGGGGTCGAACATCACGTCCTCCCAGGAGAAGCGGAGTAAACGCCAGCCGCGGATGGTGAGGTTGACGTGCCGGCGGCAGTCTCTGGTGAGTGCGGTCCGCGTGCCGTGATGCGCGAAGCTGTCGGCCTCGAGGGCAATCAGCAGTCCTAGGTGGCCAAGATCGATTCGGGCAGAGAATCCGTGGTCCCGAACCACGACCTGAGGTTCGAAACCGTCGATGCCCGCTTCGATCAGGATCGCCCGCAGGACGGACTCCAGCGGTGACTCCGCCCGGCCGTCCGCGGATGCCGCCACCCGCCGGGCCCGAAGGCAACCGGGACCGCTCAGCTCGGCGGCCGCGACCATCAGTTGCGAGCGATCGACCGCATGGAGCCGGAGGGCCGAGTCCGCGACGGTGAGGCCCGCGGCGAACGGCAAAGTACGCGCGCAGTCCAGGACGGTCCGGAGCTTGCCGGTCACGAACCCGTCGGCGGGAACGTCATCGGCCCAGTGCAGCTCGCACGCGACTGGACTCAATCGGCGGTGTTGCCCGCGCGGAACTGTGATGTGCGGCTCGGTCGGCAGGTCGAGCACCGAGAAACGGTGGAGGACGGCCGCACTCAGGTGGGACACGACTCCTGCCTGTGCACGGGCTGCGGCGAGTGGATCGGCAGCTGGAGGCATCGCGTAGACGCCCTTGGCGATCCGTCGGATCGCCCCGTCGGCCAGCGCCCCGCGGATGGCACGGGCCGAGACAGCAGCCCGCAGTTCCGCAAATGTCGCTGTCCCTCCGCGGCGTTGAAGAACCTCGATGACCAACACACGTCCGAGGATGACGGACCGTAGCGGATCGTGCCGAAGTTCGTCCACAGGCGGACCGCCAGCCCATCACATTCGCGCTTTGGCCCGCGGCGCGCGCGGGCAGCCCGGAGGTTGGCGCGATCGTGATGGCCTGGCGGTTCGCCAACCCAGGTCCTGATCGTCCCGACCAGGGGCTCAGACGGTCAGGTCCTTGGTGAGGAGGACGTTGGTGGTGCCGTTGGCGTGGCGTTGTTTGGCTACTTCTATGTAGTCGCGGGCGGCGTGGAAGGCGAGGCCGGCCTGGTCGGGTGGATCGGAGCGGACGCGGGTGACGGCGCGGTCGAAGGGCTGGGCGGCGCGTTCGATGGCGCGGTAGACCATCGTTGCGATGCCCTGGCGGTGGTGTTCGGGGTCGACGACGATCCGTTCGATGAACAGGAAGCGGTCGGCGTAGTTCTGGCTGAACCAGCCGAACTCGAGACCGTCGTACGCCGATCCCGGGGTGAAGGTGAGGACGAAGCCGGCCGGGCGGCCGTCCAGGTCGACCACCGCGGCGTGCGCGGCGATCAGGCGGAGCCAGTCAAGGCGGTCCGGGCCGAGTGGTTCGACCAGACCCTCCGCGGTGGCGTTGAGCGCAAGTACCGCGGCGAGGTCAGCGGCGGTCATAGGGCGGAGTCTCACGGTGACACCTTCCCACGGAAAACCTTTTCTCCGGCAGGGGTCAGTTCGGGTGCTCCCTGGCCCGACCCTGGCCGGGACCCGGAAATCCGGGGGTTGCCTTGGGAATGACCTGACCCATGTGCCATGTTGAGCCTAGTGAACTCAAGTTTGCTCGGTCACGGATTTGAAACCGAGGCGGGCGAACGGCAACATTGAGTCTGCATCACTCAAGTCCGGGGTTCCGGGGGACGTCCCCGAACTCACACAGTGTGGAGGTAAACACATGGCCCGCGCGGTCGGTATCGATCTCGGTACGACGAACTCCGTCATCGCCGTACTGGAAGGTGGCGAGCCCACCGTCATCCCCAACGCCGAGGGAGCGCGCACGACGCCCTCGGTGGTGGCCTTCGCCAAGAACGGCGAGGTCCTGGTCGGCGAGGTGGCGAAGCGCCAGGCCACCACGAACGTCGACCGCACCATCCGCTCCGTCAAGCGTCACATGGGCGAGAGCTGGAACGTGGACATCGACGGCAAGAAGTTCACCCCGCAGCAGATCAGCGCGTTCGTGCTGCAGAAGCTGAAGCGGGACGCCGAGGCGTATCTCGGGGAGCAGGTCACCGACGCCGTCATCACCACGCCGGCGTACTTCACCGACGCCCAGCGCCAGGCGACCAAGGAAGCCGGTGAGATCGCCGGCCTGAAGGTGCACCGGATCGTCAACGAGCCGACCGCGGCCGCGCTCGCGTACGGCTTGGACAAAGGTCACGAGCAGACCATCCTGGTCTTCGACCTCGGTGGTGGCACGTTCGACGTGTCCCTGCTGGAGATCGGCGACGGTGTCTTCGAGGTGAAGGCGACCAGCGGTGACAACCACCTCGGTGGTGACGACTGGGACAGCCGGATCGTCCAGTGGCTGGTAACCCAGTTCAAGAACAAGAACGGCACCGACCTGTCCGGCGACAAGATGGCCATGCAGCGGCTCACCGAGGCCGCCGAGAAGGCCAAGATCGAGCTGTCCGCCGCGGCCGAGACGACCATCCACCTGCCGTACCTGAGCCTGACCGAGTCCGGCCCGCTGCACCTGGAGGAGAAGCTCTCCCGGGCCGAGTTCCAGAAGATGACCAACGACCTGCTGGAGCGCGCCCGCGCCCCGTTCAAGGCCGTCATCAAGGACGCCGGCATCGACGTGTCGAAGATCGACCACGTCATCCTGGTCGGCGGTTCGACCCGGATGCCCGCGGTGGCCGACCTGGTCAAGGAGCTGACCGGTGGCAAGGACGCGTTCAAGGGCGTGAACCCGGACGAGGTCGTCGCGGTCGGCGCCTCCCTGCAGGCCGGTGTGCTGAAGGGTGAGGTCAAGGACGTCCTGCTGCTCGACGTCACCCCGCTGAGCCTGGGCATCGAGACCAAGGGTGGCGTGTTCACCAAGATCATCGAGCGCAACACCACGATCCCGACCAAGGGCTCGGAGATCTTCACCACGGCCGAGGACAACCAGCCGTCGGTGATGATCCAGGTCTACCAGGGCGAGCGGGAGATGGCGCGCGACAACAAGTCGCTCGGCAACTTCGAGCTGACCGGCCTGCCGCCGGCGCCGCGCAACGTGCCGCAGATCGAGGTCACCTTCGACATCGACGCGAACGGCATCGTGCACGTCAACGCCAAGGACCTGGCCACCGGCAAGGAGCAGCGGATGACCGTCACCGGCGGTTCCGCGCTGCCGAAGGACGACATCGACAAGATGGTCCGCGACGCCGAGCAGTACGCCGAGGAGGACCGCAAGCGCCGCGAGGCGGTCGAGTCCCGCAACCAGGCCGAGAGCCTCGTCTACCAGACCGAGAAGTTCCTGTCCGAGAACGAGGACAAGATCCCCGACGACGTCAAGACCGAGGTCAAGGATGGCGTCGCGGAGCTGAAGAAGGCGCTCGAGGGTGACGACGCCGACACGATCAAGGCCGCGTCGGAGAAGCTCGCCCAGTCCAGCCAGAAGATGGGTGCCGCGATGTACGCGAACGCCCAGGCCGCCGGCGGCTCCGAGGACAGCAGCACCTCGTCCGACGAGAGCAGCTCGAGCAGCAACGACGACGACGTGGTCGACGCCGAGATCGTGGACGAGGACCGGCCGCAGGACAAGACGGAGGACAAGTGACGGATCGACCGACTGGCAGAGAGTTCGGCGACGGCGAGCCCGTCGTCCGGGACAAGCGCCGGATCGACCCGGACACCGGCGCGCTGCGGGAGCCTTCCGAGGCTCCCGCGGCGGGTGCCGCACCGGGCATGCCGGGCACCCCGGGTGCCCAGCCGCCACGCGACCCGTCGGACCTGATCGGCCCGTCAGCCCAGGAGGCTCTGTTGACCGAGGCGCTCGCCGAGCGTACGGCGGACCTGCAGCGACTGCAGGCCGAGTACGTCAACTACAAGCGCCGGGTGGACCGGGACCGGGAGGCGAGCCGCGAGCTCGTCATCGGGTCGGTCCTGACCGAGCTGCTCGGGATCCTGGACGACGTCGGCCGGGCCCGGGAAGCCGGTGAGCTCGAAGGTGCGTTCAAAGCGGTCGCGGAATCGCTGGAACGGGTCACCGAGAAGCTCGGCCTGGTGAAGTTCGGTGAGAAGGGCGACTCCTTCGACCCGCGGATCCACGAGGCCCTGCTGCACAACTACTCCGACGAGGTGGACGGCCCGACCGCGACGATGGTCATGCAGCCGGGGTACCGCCTCGGCGAGCGTGTCCTGCGGGCGGCCCGGGTGGCCGTCTCGGAACCGACCGAGCAACTACCGGCCGACGCCGTACAGGCCGACGTACCGGTGGAGAACACAGATGACGACAAGGCCGCGGACCAGTCCGCGGAGTAACGGACTCGATGGGAGGGGAGGCGTCGGATGAGCACGAAGGACTGGCTCGAGAAGGACTTCTACAAGGTTCTCGGCGTCTCCAAGACCGCCGAGGCCGACGAGATCAAGAAGTCCTACCGCAAGCTGGCGCGCAAGTACCACCCCGACTCCAACGCCGGTGACGCGTCCGCGGAGGCCAAGTTCAAGGAGGTCTCCGAGGCGTACGACGTCGTCGGCGATCCCAAGAAGCGCAAGGAGTACGACGAGGCGCGCCGGCTGTTCGGCAGCGGCGGCTTCCGGATGCCGGGTGGCAGTGGTCAGGGCGGCGGCGGGTTCAACTTCGACGTCGGCGACCTGTTCAACCGCGGCGGTTCGGGTGCGGGCGGCGGCGGTGGCGGCCTCGGCGACATCCTGGGCGGCATGTTCGGCGGCGGTGGTGGCCGGACCACGACCAGCACGTCGACGGCCCGGCCGCGGCGCGGTGCGGACATCGAGACCGAGGCGTCGATCGAGTTCGCCGAAGCCGTGAACGGTGTCACCGTGGCGCTGCGGATGACCAGCGACGAGCCGTGCAAGACCTGCCGGGGCACCGGCGCGAAGTACGGCACGGTGCCGAAGGTCTGCCTGAAGTGCGAGGGCACGGGGATGCAGACCTCGGTCCAGGGCGGCGTGTTCGCCATGACCGAGCCGTGCACCGAGTGCAAGGGCCGCGGCCTGGTCGTCGACCAGCCGTGCGAGACCTGCCACGGCTCCGGCCGCGGCCAGTCGAGCAAGACCATGCAGGTCCGCATCCCCGCGGGCGTGCAGGACGGCCAGCGGATCCGGCTGAAGGGCAAGGGTGCGGCCGGCGAGCGAGGTGGCCCCGCCGGCGACCTCTACGTCACCGTGCATGTCCATGCCCACCGGATCTTCGGCCGGCAGGGCGAGCACCTGACGCTGAACGTCCCGGTGAGCTTCACCGAGGCCGCGCTGGGCGCCGAGATCAAGGTGCCGACCCTGGACGGCATGCCCGTCACGGTCCGGATCCCGGCCGGAACGGCGAACGGCAGCAAGCTGCGCGTCCGTGGCAAGGGTTCGGTACGGCGGGACGGCACCAAGGGCGACATCCTGCTCACCCTCGAGGTGCAGGTCCCGCACGAGCTGACCGAAGAGCAGCGCGCCAAGCTGCAGGAGTTCAGCTCGACGTCGGACCAGCCCGATCTGCGGGCCGGGTTGTTCGGGAGCTCGTGATGGGTATCCCGTTCAGCCAGGTGCCGACCTGGGACGACCGCACCCCGATCTACGTGATCTCGGTGGCGGCCCAGCTGGCCGGCATGCATCCGCAGACCCTGCGCCAGTACGACCGGCTCGGCTTGGTGACGCCGAGCCGGGCGTCCGGCCGGGGCCGGCGGTACTCGGCGTACGACGTGGCGAAGCTGAGGTACGTGCAGCATTTGTCACAAGAAGAGGGCATCAACCTGGCGGGAATTCGGCACATCCTCGCGCTACAGTCGGAAGTGGAGGACCTGCGAAGGCGGGTCAACCAGCTCCTGGCAGAAGTCCAGCGTGGTGTCGGTGTGTCACGGCAGAACACGGGCAGCCGGGTCTTCTCGGCCGGTCCGGCCGGCGACGTGATCGCGATGGGCCGGCAGCAGACGACGACCCGCTGGATCCGGACCCAGCCCCTGGAGCTGGGCCCCCGCTGACGAGCGAGCGGGTCCCCCGCTGACCAGCACCCAGCTCCCGGCCGCGCCCGGGCTCTGAGCCCCACCGTTTCGCGCGGCACCCGGAATGGGTACAAAGCACGTGCTCTTCCGGCACAGACCGCCGGAGGCCTCCGAACCCCCACCCCTCGGAGCCTTCGGCCAGTGGAGGTCGTCGTCCCCCCGACGCCTCCACAGTCGAAGGCGCGCCGTCCCCCCGGCGCCCTTCGACCCCCGCAGGGTGGTCCCTCACCGGACCGCCCTGCGGCTCGC
>NZ_JBEZYF010000005.1:0-236381 GCF_040638415.1 Kribbella sp. NPDC026596
ACCAGGAACGGCAGCGCCTGCACCGTCACGCCGACGAACATCGTCGCCCAGGTTCGCACCCCGTCGTCGGTGAACAGACCGTTGAAGATCCGCCGCCCGAACAACGCCAGCCCGACCAGCAGAACCAACGTCGCGGTGAACACGATCGAGGACCCTTCAGACTCCCTCTCCTCGACCTCCGGAGGTGAGTCTGAAGCGGCCGGCAGGGCGAGCGTACGTGTTGTCGAATCACCCGTCGTACCGGCGGAATCCGTCACCTCGGCGGAGTCTGGCGTGCTCATGACCGGCATCCTGGCACAGCGAAGTGCACCCGAACGAGAACTGAGCGCACCCGTCAAGGGAAATCCGCCGCCGTTCTGCCGAATATTCGCAACGCCTCGACCCAACACCTGTGCACATCGCCCGCTCTTTGGCTCATCCTGCCACTCGCTGTAGCCAGCCACACAACCAGAAGACGACACGAAACTCAGCACAAGCCTGATTCTGGAGAGCCGATCTAGCAGTCCCAGGCAGGGCCTCTCACTCACCTCTTTACGCACCTCAATCAGCGCGAGAGGATGGTGATCGATGAGAACCGGTGCAAACCAGACTACCCACGAATCCCTTGCCAGTAAGAGCTTTCGCGCACCATCGACAAACGATGATCAACCTCAGCCGGAAATCAGCGGGTTCGGGGTTCGAGTCCCTGGCGGCGCACAACAGCCCAGGTCACGCGAGTGGCCTGGGCTTCTTCATGCCCACAGGACACCTTTTATTCGACCTTTTCAGCCACGCGTCTCCCCCCGACAAAGCCGTGCGGGCTTCAGGTGCTCGTAACTGTGCGTCATATCACATTGGCTCGTGGAGTCACCGACCGCGCCGATCTCGACGGCTGCCAAGCGTTGAACAAGCAACGCTCACATCGGTTGGAGGCAAGCCATGCCAAGGCGACCACTGCCCATCGGAACCTGGGGAGAGATCTCCACCAGGACTATGAAGGCCAACAAGAACGGCAAGCGGGTCAAGCACCTGACCCATGCCAAGTTCCGCGACCACGACGGCAAAGTCCGTCCCGTCACCGCCACCGGCACCACCAAGACCGCCGCAAGAACAGCCCTGCTAACGAAACTCCAGAACCGCGCCAAAACCAACTACTCCGGCGACCTCAGCACGAACCACAAGGTCAACAACCTTCTGGATCTCTGGGAGCGAAGGTTCGAAGGACTGGTCGCCGACGGAACCCGATCGCCAACCTCGTTGGAAGCCTACCGGCGCGCCCTCCAAAACCACGTTCGTCCCGCCATCGGCGAACTCCACATCGGCGAAGCCACCACACCACGCCTCGACACCGTCCTGTTCACCATCAAGGACCATGCCGGAGCAGCGACCGCCAGAACCTGCCGCGCCGTCATCTCCGGCGCGATGAAACTCGCCGTCCGCTACGGCGCCCTCACCATCAACCCGGTCCGCGAAGTCGACGCCATCGAAATCAAACCCAAGAACCCGCCCAGAGCCCTCACCACCGAAGAAGTCACCCTCCTCAACAGAAGCCTGACCGCCGACGAGCACGCCGTACAGGCCGATCTCCCCGACCTCGTCACGTTCATGCTCGGCACCGGCGTCCGCATCGGCGAAGCACTCGCCGTCCACTGGGATCAAATCGACCACGCAGTCGGAACCGTCGAAATCACCCACACTATCGCCCGCATCCCCGGCAAAGGACTGATCCGCAAGACCACCAAGTCCAGAACCGGCGAACGCACCCTCAGCCTCGCCACCTGGGCCGCCACCAGCCTTCGTGCCCGCCATACCGGCGACACCCACCCCGACACCCCCGTCTTCCCCGACACGACCGGCGGCTACCGCGACCCCTCCAACACCCGTCGATCGCTCCGGACCGCACTGTCTCCCGTCGCCAGCACCGCCCGCCGCGAGCTTGGCCAAACGCTCCGCGCCCTCCGCCGCCAGAAACACCTCAGCCGCAGACAAGCCGCACAGACCCTCGGCTGGCCCCAAACCAGACTCGAACTCATCGAAACCGGCCGGCTAAAACCCACCCACCATTTGGTCTCCAGCCTCGCCAAGACCTACGGCATCGACCTCGACAACACCTCGGACCTCCTCGCCCAGCTCGAGGACGCCGCCCAACCGGCCGAATCGGACAAGCTCGCCTGGATCCGCTGCCACGCCTTCCGCAAAACCACCGCCACCGCCCTCGACCAAGCCGGCCAAACCGCCCGCCAAATCGCCGACCAACTAGGCCAAGCCAAAGTCTCCATCACCCAAGACACCTACCTCCACCGCCAACGCGCCAACCCGGCCGCCGCCCAAGCCCTCGAACACGCCTTCGACGACCCCGACCTACGGTGAACGGCGAGCAAGTTCGGGATCTTCGGCGATGTACCACGACGAGTTCGCCGGCGCCCGCGACCTGGACAAGATCCGCACAGTTTCAACCCAGGCCGGGCGTCATTCCCCGCCGCCTTGGCCTGCACAAGCACGAACCACTCGCTGCCATTAGGCACCGCGTCCTGCCCGACCTCTGGCCACACTGCTCACCGGTCCCGACCTCGCACTCAACAGCGACGGAATCGCAAGCGGACCTGTCCCGGAAGGTCGGTGGCGACGCGCCGGATGCCGCGCAGGCTTCCCGTACTCATGTTGTCCTGATGTGTGCGGAGAGTGACGGGAGGGGATGCTGGTGGTCACTCGGACTCCACGAGCGCGACAGGTTACATTGCATCGGCTTTGGCGCACGCCTGACGACCCGGCTGCACTCGTCGATGTCCTCGACCAGGAACAGCTGGACGCGCTCGAGGACTTCGACGTGGATGCCGTCACCGTAGCCGGGTCTCCCGGTCTGTGGGTCGAGGGATCGTTTCGAACCTCGGACGGTGAGTCGGCTGAGTGGTGCGTGGCCGCCAGCCGCACCACAGGCCGACTTGTGCATTTTGTCGACTCGCGGTCGGCCGGGCTCCTGTTGCTGATCGTCGACAAACGGACCTATGCCATCGGCTACGGGCAGGGCCACCGGCTGCTGTCCGGCGACGAGAAGGATCGCCGGTTCGGACTCGAGTTCGCGATTCGCGCGCTCGATCCGAAGCAGGTCAGCAAGCTGATGCGCCGGCGGCCGGGCGCCCGCGGCCGGACCGAGGTGACCCGGATGCCCAGTGGGTCGTCGATCTGGGCGTTCGACGTGTCCGATGCGTACGCCGACATTGTGGGCGGCGCCGGCGGTAAATCGGAGACGCTCCAACTGACCCACACGCGCCCGGACCATCCCGACCCTGTGGACGGCGGCGTGGGCCTCCGGATCCGGCTGCCCACCGACCCAGCCGAACTGGTAGCCGACATCCGCACCATCGCCCAGGTTCTCGACCGCGAACGCATCGCAGACCTGGAGTTCGCCGACCGCATGCGCCCACTCCAGGACACCGACACCGTCGCTCGCCTGGACGACGACCTCAAGGAGATGCTGAGCAGCAACGTCGACGATGTCGGACATCGGCTGAGCAGCGTCGTACCCATGGAACTTGCCGATACGATCGACGACGTCTGCGCATTCAAGGTCAGGCTGAACGGTGCGAGCCGTAGAGAAACCGAGATCACCGCGGACAATCTCCTCAACCGGGCCCACATTCTGCGGACCGGAACCAGACCGCAGTCCTTCCGGGAAGGAACGGTCGTCGATCCACGTCGGCAGCGGTTTCATGAGCGGCACGGGGGGTCCTGGCACATCGGCCAGGGCTGATGTGATGGTCTTGCGCATGACGACTGGCACCCTGTGCCGTGAGGCGTCATCAGGCCCGGTCGAATCGCAGCCGCTTGTACCCGGGCATGCGGCGCCGGAGCGAGGCTGCCAGCAGCGGGACGAGCGGATCGTGGTAGTCGTGCACCTCGGCGATGCTCTTGCCTGGTGCGGGGCGGACGACTCGTCCGGCGCACTGGACCAGGAGTCCGTCGAAGGAGATCGGCGCCGCGAGAAACAGGGTGTCCAGGGCCGGTGCGTCGAACCCTTCGCCGACGAACGGTGTGGTGCCCAGGACCAGGACGCCGTCGCCAGCCCTGGCGTCGGTGAGTCGTTCGACGACGGCACGTCGGTCCTTGGCAGGCATGCCCCCTTGGAGCACAAGCGGTTCATGGCCACGACCGGCCAGGAGCGAGGTGATCGTTTCGAGGTGGGCGACCCGGCGGGTCAGGACCAGGCAGTTGCGCCCCTGGCTGAGAGCGGCGTGGACATCGTCGAGGATCTGCTCATTACGGTCTTTGTCGGCGGTGAGCGCCCGGTGTGCCTCGGCGATCGGTGACGGGGCGTCCTGATCGATGTCTGCAGCGGTGAACGTGGTCTCATGCAGGTGCAGCAATCGTGCCGGTCCTGCGCTGGTGTCGGCTGCTTCGGCCAGCGTCCCGGGTATCGCGTCGGTCATCGTGTGCCGGACCGGTCCGAGCTGCCAGCGCAGGAGCTCGCCAAGGCCGTCGCGGCGCTCGGGGGTGGCGGTGAGGCCGAGCCAGTACCGGGCGGCGATCTTCTTGACCGAGTGGTCGTACGCGGCTGCCGCGATGTGGTGTGCCTCATCGACGATGACCTGCCCGTATCCGGCGGTCAGGTTCGCGACGTCGTCGTGTCTGGCAAGGGTGGGCAGCATGGCGACGTCGACGATCCCGGTCAGTTTGCTCCGCCCGCCGCCAACCTGTCCCGGTTTGAGGCCGAGGAACTCGGTCAGTCGGGTGCGCCACTGGTCGGCGAGGGCCTTGCGGTCGACCAGGATCAGTGTGGACACCGCTCGTTCGGCGATGATTGCGCACGCCATGACGGTCTTGCCCGATCCTGGCGGGGCGACCAGGACGCCGTCATCGTGCGCGAGCAGCTCACCGACTGCCGCGGTCTGCCGGTTGGTCAGCTCGCCGATAAGCGCGACGTCGATCTCCGTGCCGGCGGTCCGGTTGTCGGTCACGTCGAGGCGGGCACCGCTGCGCTCCATGATGCCTGTCACCAAGTGCCGCAGTCCGCGAGGCAGGACGAGCTTCTCGTCCAGAGTCAGGTCGTAGCCAGTGACGAACCGTGGGGTGTCCCAGGTGGACTTACGCAACCGCTGCAGCTCGTAGAACTTCGGGTTCGCCATCGAGGCGGCGTGCTTGAAAGTCGCCAGAGCAGCAGGCGGGAGGGCGGTCGCGTCCAGGACCAGGCCGGCAGCGAGTTCGGCACGCACGACCGGTGGCATGGGTGGGTGCACCTTGGTGGACTCGGCGCGCGCCAGGGCCGTCACGTCGTTGCCGACGGCGGCGCGCGACGACTTGCGGGCGAGCCGGGCGGCGTCGCCGGGCGTTAGCCGGTCCAGCGTCGAGAGGAAGGCCCACTGGTCGTCGTAGGGCTCCAGCGTGGCCGGGTCGAGGAACAGCGTGAGCCCGTCCTTGCGGCGGTTGCCGTGGAGCGGTGCAGCGATCTGGTTGCCGGGGCCAGAGCCGGGCAATACGTCCTGGCTTGGGAACAGACGGTCGTAGGAACCCAGGTTCATGGCACCACGCTGGAGGATGGCCTCGTGAATCAGCGCGGTCCCCACCGCGCGTGCCGTCTGCGCAGGGATTGCCTCGGTGAAGAAGATCCACGCATGCGCCCCGGCGCCGGACTGTGAGATCTCCAGCGCAGCAGGGACGCCTGCAGTTCGGGCGGCCTTGACGTACGCCAGGGCGTCGAGCATCGCGGTCTTGCCGTCGAAGTCGGCAGCCAGCCACCAGCACGTGTTGTCCAGGAGCATCGGGTACAGGCCGATGAACAGGTCCTGCCGCGACCTCGCGCCCAGGTGCTCGGCGACGACATCCGGCGTCAGCGGGAGCAGGCGGGCGGTCGCGCGGGTCATGCCCTTGCGCCACCCGCCCGCCGCCGCGGGCATCCACCCCTTCTTGCCCGTCCGCGGGTCCTCCCAGCGCCTGGCGTAGGTATCGGTCCTGGCACGAAACAGGTCCAGGTAGAGAGCGAGCTTCTGCTGCGGCGTCGAGCCCGCCATCGACACCAGCCCGCCAGGACCCACGGGCGCCGCGAGCTGCTCAGCCGCAGGCGTGGTGTCCTCGCCCCGCAGCTCCAGCAGACGGGACAGACGCGCATTCTCGGCCCGCAGCCGATCCCGCTCGGCCCGCAACTCGGACAACTCACGGCGCAGATCCAGGCTGCCGCCGCCATTGCGATCGTCACGAAGACTCACGCGACCATCCTGCCAGGACGCAAGACCGCCCTGTCCGTCAACGCCGGCGTTGAGCTGCGGGATGGCATCTCCCGGCACTCGACCTCCCGTCAATTTGATCCATTGACCCAGCCCCACTGGGGCGCGACCCCTGCGCTTCCAGGTCGCGCGGGGATAGGACAACGTTTGTCCCCGAAACTGGGTACAATAGTTGCAATGGCTGATTCGACGCTGGTACGGCTCGGCTCCATCGCGGAACGCCGGTGGGGCCTGGTCACCACTGCCCAGGCCCAGAAGGCCGGCGTCTCCCGCAAGCAGCTGTCCCGGATGGCGTCAGCCGGCGCCATCGAGCGTGTAGCACAGGGCGTGTACCGCATGGCCGGAGCGCCACCACCGGATCACGAAGCAATCTACGCAACCTGGCTGGCCCTTGGCGGAGCGACCGCGCCCCGCACCGTTGCCGGCGTCGCATCGATCGTGGCAGCCGGCATCACGGCGGCGAACGTTCACGAAATCGGCGACTACTTCCTCGACGGCTTCGACTTCATCGTGCCAGCACGCAAAGGAACCCGGCTTCCCGGCGTACGTCTGCGCATCCGGCAACTGACCCGTGACGAGGTAATCCCCGTCGATGGACTCCCCACTCTGACCGTCGAACGCACGATTGCAGATCTCGTCGAGCTCGGAACCGACATGTCCTTGGTCGCCGACGCCGTGCGTGACGCGGTCCGCGCCGACAAGCTCGTGGCACCCGACCGACTTGCGTCCTACCTCGATCCCACCGCAGCGCGACGCAGGAGCGACGGCAACTCCCTGGCCAACGACCTGTTCGAGCTGGCCGGCGTGACTCCGGAAGGATGGGACCATGACTGAGCGTGAGGGCTACGCCGACTGGCGATCCCTGGAGCTGGCGATCAAGGACGCCGCGAAGAAGGCAGCTCAGCAAGCAGGTCCCGGCGTCAGCGCCGCCAGCGTCGACGCCCAGATCCGACAAGCGCGCTTCGACAGGTTCCTCACCCGAGTCTTCGCCCACGGCGAGCAGTCCGAGTGGCTACTCAAGGGCGGGATGAGCATGCTCGCCCGCGTGCCCCGCTCGCGCACCACCAAGGACATGGACCTCGCAGCACAGCATGCGGCCAATCTCGCCGAGGCCGAGAGAGCACTGACCGAGCTGGTCGACGTCGACCTCGGCGACCATCTCACCTTCCGACTCATCCGCTCCACGCCCACCGGCCTCGGCGACAACCAGCCCGGCGTCGCGACGCGGCGCTACGTCTTCGCGTGCATCGATGTCGACCATGACACCCACATCGACACGGTCGTGGTCGACGTCGTGGTCGGGCCGCCGCCGGTCGGGCGACCCGAGGTGGTCGAGCCGGCCAACCGGCTCCATCTGCGCCGACCGCTCGTCACTCACCCCTACCGGCTCTACCCCGTCGCCGACCAGATCGCCGACAAAGTCTGCGCGACCATGGACACCAACTATCCCGGCGGCAAGCGCAGCAGCCGCGTCAAAGACCTGGTCGACCTCGTCGTGCTGGCGCACACCCAGACACTGGACCTGCACGAGCTACGGATCGCGATCGCCGCCAAACAGAACCTCAGCAACATCGATCCCTTCAAGCACTTCGACATCCCCGCTGACTGGACCAGGACCTACCCCAAGACCGCGAAAGGTGTACCAGTAGCCGAATCCTTCACCGCCAAGACCGCAGCAGAACTCGTCGCCACCTTCATCGATCCGGCACTCGACGATCACTCGAACACCGCGACATGGGATCCACAGAGCCTGACCTGGGAAGCGGCTGCGTGACTCCGAATCGACCCAGAGATCAATTAATGCGCGATTCGCAGTCCGGTCAGAAGCCGACTTCGTGGTCCCGCGGACGGCTCCTACGCACCTCTTTACGCACCTCAATCAGCGCGAGAGGATGGTCAGCGATGAGAACCGATGCGAACGCAACCACCCGCGAATCCCTTACCAGAAAGAGCTTTCGCGCACCATCGACAAACCGTGAGCAGTCCCAGCTGGAATTCAGCGGGTTCGGGGTTCGAGTCCCTGGCGGCGCACAACATGCAGGTCAGAGGCGGGTTCCGTCTCTGAGGACCCATCCCAGGTACGACTTACGGGATGGGTTTTCTCATGAGAGGTCATCAGCGATCATCTCCAGTGCGTCGGCCGCTGCCGGGTTCTTGGCCGTCCGCCCCATGTACACGTCCTGGGTCAGCGACGGCCGAGCATGCCCAAGCTGGTCAGCGATCTGCCGGGCACTTTGGCCGGCATCGTCGAGGATCGTCGCCGTCGTCTTCCGGAAGGCGTGCGATGTGATCCATGCCATAGCGTCTGCCGCGACCGGAGCCGACGCCTCAGCTGCAAGATCGATCAGCTCCGACCGAGGACCACTCGGTGTGCTGTAGGCGTCAAGGATCCTCTCGACCTCATCGACCTCGACGCGAACCCGACCGTTCTCCATGAGGCTGACCCGGTTCTGAGCGCATCCGATCGACGCCGCTGCGCCCCTCTGGGTGAGGCCGGACTTATGACGACACTCCTTCAGCGCGCGAGCGAGGTTCCGGCGAAGCTCCGAGCCGACCGGCGAGCGGGCATCGCGGAAGGAGCGGCGTGTGTTCGACGGATCACGAAACCCACCCAAACGATCTGGGAACACCGGATCGGTTAGCCGGACACCCTGGACGAAGCGAGCACGCAACATCGCGACACACCACGACGGCACCATGAGCACCCGCTCCCCCGCGCGCGACTTCGTCTTGGTCCTGATCAGCCCCTCGCCCCTGGCCCGGACGATCTGGTGGGTGATCGCGACCTCGCTAGCGAAGAAGGTGACCTGCTCCCAGACCACACCCAACGTCTCGCCGATCCGGACCCCGATGCCCAGCATGAACACGGTGAGATCGAAGTGATCGGCCTCGACCGCCTTCGGATCGGAACTGAGCATCTCGAACCACAGACGTCGTTCATCAGCCTCCAGCGCACGGGGGTTCCGCTTGCTCTTGCCGCCCTCGAGGTGCTCGATCTCGCCCACCGGATTCCTCTCCATGGCCCCGTGACGAACAGCGAGTCCGCAGACTCCCGAGATCACCGAGCGGCTCGTCTGCGCGGTTGGTACGCCGACCTTCTTCTTGATCTGCTTGATCACCTTGTCGACGAGCGGCACGGAGAACTCACCGAATCGGATCTCCTTCAAGGCTGGCAGGACATGGTTCCGAAGCGCGCGCTCATAGCCATCACGGGTGCCTTTCGAGCGAGTTCAGTCCTCGACCTTCTGCAGCAGTTCCTCGTACCAGAGTTCGGCACCAACCGAGAACCGGTCCAAGGAGGTCAAGCTTCCACCGCTTCGTGCCCTGATCCGCTCCCGCAGCCGATCCACCAGGTTGGATTCAGCCTCAGTCTTGTTCCTGCCATAGGCCGGCACCTGGCGAGTGATCCCGTCGAAGTCGCGGAAGTAGGTGACGGCTCGATACCTATCCGGCTTGCCCTTCTCGTTGTAGTGCGACACGTAGGTATCGAAGCAGCGTCCGCAGCCTTCGAACGAGGCTCGGTCGGCTACGCCGGCGCCGTCGGGACAGGACTCGACTGTCCTGTCCTGGTAGAGAACGACGCCAACCTTGCCGTCCTCGGCGAACGCTGGTGCGGCGCGGCAGAAGGGGTCGACGATGTCATCGAGGTGCTCGCGGGCGAACGTCTCGGTGCCGGCCTCTACCTCGGCGGCAACCTCATTCGCGGCACGACCGGCGCGGCCGGCGAACTTAAGATGGCGAGCATGGTCGAGGGCGTCGACAACACCGACAGCATCGGCTTCCTGGCCCGGCAGTTCGGCGCCGCAGCTGTCGCGTCCGCCCGCGGCCCGCGGACGAAAGCCGGTCGGTCGGCTCTGTTCAGCGCTGTCGAGGGTGATCCTGCGGCGGTGACGTCGCAACTGGTCTTCGATGTGGCGCGCGGCGGTGATCCGCTCGCGCTGGACGTGGTCGAGCGCGTCGTCGTTCGCATCGCCCGCGTCCTGGCCCTGCTGCACACGCTGCTCAATCCCGAGCTCATCGTGATCGGTGGCGCGGTCGCCGAGGCCGGCGACCTGCTCGTCCCCGGCCTCGAGCGGCAGCTCGTCTCCCTTGTGGACTCACCCCCCTCGGGTGGCCGCATCCGCCCTCGGCGCCCGCGCCGTCGTCCTCGGCGCCGTCCGCCGCGCCCTCGACCACGCCGACCGCGCCATCTTCAGCAGACCAGGCCTCAAGATCCCCCAGCCACCCACTGCATCCTGCCCGGCAGCCGCGATGCTGGCGGCGTGTCGGCCGACGAGTGGCGTTGACTGTTGCACGTCAGCGGTGACGCTTGGTCACCTGTAGGCGAGTTCGTTCAGCTGATGTGTCGACTGCTGGGTGTAGCCCTCGGGCCGGATGCCGCGATAGCCGTTGGTCAGCAGGGGTGACGTGATGACGAAGTCCGCGCTGGCGACGTTGCAGGCGATGGTGATGTCCCACAGCGTCGCCAGGCGCAGCACGGCCTTCACGTCGGTGTCATGTGGTTGGGCTTCGAGCGGATCCCAGACGAAGATCAGTACGTCGATCTGTTCCCTGAGCGATCTGCGCTCCGATCTGCTGGTCACCGCCGACCGGTCCGCTGAGGAACCTGGTGACTGGCAGGCCGAGCTCGACTCCAGCATCGTGCCCGTGGTGCCGGTGCCGTACAGATGGTGCCGGCGCAGGGTTTCGCGGTTGTCTCCGCCCAGCCCAACGGCTCGGCCTTCTTGTTGTCGTGGGCAACGAGCGCGATGTGCCGACGTACAGTCTCGGTCATCTTCGTTCCTCTCATGACGTGGACAGCGTGACGGATCCTCGTAACGCAGTGGTTTCACGTTGTACCCAGCGGATGTCGTCGAATCCCTGCTCCCGACAAGGAAGTTCGTGCTCGCGACACGGCCCTGTCCGCCTCGTTCCGAGGACGCGCCGACCCCGTGTGAGATCAGGACATCTGCGCGAGAGGTTCCACGTGGACCTCGAATCCGTGCGGAGCCAGGAACTGCAGGAAGTCCTCGACGTCATAGGCTTGAGCGGGCGACAAGACGCCGGTGCGGTCGCGTCCTGTGATGAGGCGGCGGGCACCCTCGACTGCGATCACTGCCGTGCAGCCGTAGATATCCCGGCCGCGCACTACGGCTCGGCTGTGACGTCCGTCCACACCGATCGCGTCCGCGATGACAACGAACGTTGCCTTCGTGCGCTCCTGCTGCGTCGGTCCTTCGGGGAGACCATCGATGATCTGGTTCGCGACCTCGGCAGGCGCCTGGAGTAGTTCGAAGAAATCCGGTTCGGCGGCGGCCGCGTTGATGACGACCTCGACATGCCGTGTACGGACGTGCCGCGGGATGGTGACAACCTCGCATCCTGGCCACCCGATCACCGGCGCTTCTCCTGATGTGTCCGGAAATGCCATCGTCGAGCGCCTCGGCGGCTTGCTGTCCCACTGCCAGTCATCGTCCTCGTAGCTGAGTTGGTCGCCGTTGAGCATTTCGTACGCGGAGCGCAGCGTGCCGCGGGTCATGCCGAAGCCGGCCACGTCGTATGAGACAACCAGTTCCTCGACCGGCTCGACCCGCTGACCCGCGAGGTGCGCCACGAAGTCCCCAGGCAGGATGTCGTATCCCGTGGCTGGAACCACGGCGACGCCGGCCACCTGTGCATCGTCCGCGAAGGTGTCGAAAAGACCCTTGACGTATGCCTGCTCCGCGCTGGTGTCGACATAGTGGCATCCGGCATCGATGGCTGCCCTCACAATCGCTTCACCGAACGACGTGAAAGGACCGGCGCAGTTGATGACCGCGTCGCAGTCGCGGAACGCTTCAGCGAGCGCAGCGGCGTCGTCGGGTCGCGCCGGTCGTACCTCCGCGCGTGGCCATTCCACGCGGGCCAGGCGATCCGCGGTCCGTCCCGAGAGCACGGTGTCGATGTCGCGTCGGCGCAACTCCGCGGCGACGAGCTGTCCGGTGTAACCGCTTGCGCCGTAGACGGCGATCTTCATGTGGGTTTCCCTTCAGTCCAACAGATGTCGCCATGCTCACCGGCCGGCCTCCACCGCACCATCCCGCTGATTGGGGCTTCCGGCACCCCCCTCACCTGGGGGATAGTTGGATCTGACGGCGTCGCGCTACCGTTGTACGGTGCTCAAATCGCCGCTCGGGAGCCATGCCAACGCCGTACGCGAGACGATCGCAGCGTTGTGCGAGCAGCAACTCGAGCCAGACGTACTCATCCAGGAGGTCGCCGGGCGCGTCGGTCGGGTGGTGCCGTACGACACCGCCGCGTGGATGCGCACCGACCCGGAGACGCTGCTGCCGACTGACGTCCTCACGATCGGGATGCCATCGAACGACAGCGTGTCGCTCGAGAAGGCACGCAGCGAGTTCGTGAACCACGATTTCAACCGGTTCATCGATCTGGACCAGTCGAGGCAATCCGTCGGTACCCTGGCCACCGCGACAAAAGGGGACTTGAGCCTCAGCGAACGACACCGGTCCGTGTATGTTCCCCGTGGGCTGCACGACGAGCTTCGGCTGGTAGCCCGCAGTGGAACATCGACCTGGGCCATGGCCTGCCTGGTCCGGGCCTCCGACCTCCCCCTCTTCACCGCCGACGAAGCGCGTTTCCTCTCGGCCATCGCTCGGCATGTCGGCGATGGGCTCCGCGCGAGTCTTGCCGCTCGCACGACCCGATACCACGCGGGTGTCCGCGGTGGCCGCGGCATGCTCGTAGTGGATCGCACAGGTCGCATCGAGGCTGCTACGCCAGAAGGCGATCGATGGCTACGCCGCCTACCGCAACAGCCACCTGGCGACACTCCGATCGCTGTTGCGATGGTCGCATTGCAGGCGGCGATCAGCGCGGCGCACGGTGGTCGACCCGCGCGGGCGCGCCTGCGGATGTCCGATGGCTGTTGGCTGCTCGTCCACGCTGACATCCTCGTTGGCGACATTGCCGAGGACCACAAGATTGCCGTCATGCTCGAACCAGCCGGCCCCGCCGAGATGCTCCCCATGCTGTTCGCCCTTCACGGATTCACCGCCCGGGAGCGCCAGGTGGCCGACTTCCTGCTCACCGGCCACGGCATCGACGAGATCGCCGATCAGCTCAACGTCAGCCGTTATACGGTGCGCGACCACGTCAAGTCGATGTTCGCCAAGACGAGGGTCAGCTCACGCGCCGAACTAACGGCCGTCCTCGCCGGCGACGCATTGGCAAGCTGACGATCTCTCACGCTGTCGTCGCATGCTACGCGGAAGGTGGATAACGACGGCCTCTCGAACGCCAGCGTCGATCCGTCCACGGGGCGGCGCATTATCTGCACCAGTCAAGCTTGTGGGAATTGCCGTTGACAGGCAGGTCCTCCGAAACGGACTTGCCGGGGTGGGGTTTCTCGCGTTGCATTGCGCCATGGCTGAACTGCGCACAGAGCGCCTGGTGCTGCGTCCATGGCGGGAATCCGACCTGGAACCGTGGGCCGCGATGAACGCAGATCCGGACGTTCGGGAGCATCTCGGTGACGTGCTCACCCGTGAGCAGAGCGATGCCTCGGTCGCGGCTTTCCGAGCGGAGTTCGACGAGCGCGGCTACGGGTGGTGGGCGGTCGAGGTGCGGGCGACCGGCGAGTTCATCGGATTCGCGGGTTTGGATCAGGTCGACGAAGGCATGCCGTTCACCGGCGTCGAGATCGGCTGGCGGCTCGCCCGCGCGTCATGGGGCCACGGTTACGCCACCGAGGCGGCACTGGCCACATTGAGTGTCGGTTTCCAGACCCTGAACCTCCCCGAGATCCTCGCGGTGACAACCGCCACCAACCTGCGCTCCCAGGCAGTGATGCGCCGGATCGGCATGACCCGAAACCCCGCCGAAGACTTCGACGACCCCACTGCCCCCGAAGGCCCTCTCCGGCCCAGCGTCCTCTATCGAATCCACCGCGCGGCCACCGCACCATGAGCTCCTGGATCGTCGTGCCTGACTTCCGGCCCCGGCAGCACGTCACCGGCCCATCGGCTCCGTCCAGCCCGATCGCTGAGCGGCATGATGCTGGGCTCAGTCGATCGTCTGGGTCATCGCTCGGACGAGGTCCCGCATGATCTCGCGGGATTCGCCGTCTGTGACGGGCCGGCCAGCGATGGTCGCGCCGAGCTGCGGCATCGCGTCATCCATGCGGTGAGCCGGTGGCAGATTATGTGCTATCTACGGGGTTGGCCGACTGCGGCCGGTGGAGTGTTGCCGGCTGTCGCTCCCTCGACGTACTGCGGCGTCACGATGAACGCGAATTCGTACACCCGATCGGCGGCGAGCTCATCCAGTGCATATGACTCACCGATCCGGATGCCGTTGCGCATCAGCAGCTCCTGATGAACGGGAATGATCGCTCCGTCGCCGTTGACGGGATTGCCGAACACCTCGAGCGTCCAGGTGTCACTGCCGATCAGCGCGGGCCGGAACTTGGCCAGGTAGCGCGCCTCCTGTAGGTAGATTCCCGGCGTGCCCGCCGCGCCGCCCCAGCGGACGATGTCCGCGGCATCGCGGCGGGCGAGCAACTGGTTCCAGCCGGTGCGGATCAAGACGGCGTCGCCCGGTTCGATGTGGTCGATGGCGGCAAAGTCCATCGCCTGCTTGAGGTCGTCCACTGTGATCCGATAGTTCTCCTTCAGGACGTCGGCGCCGTTGGACGCCGGACTCGCGAGGTCGCCGGTCTGCCGGGTGGCGACCTTGACCCCGAGCACGTCCAGGAGGATGCCCCGGGTCACGATCGGACCCATGTGCTCGTTGCCCAGCTTGGTGGTGCCGTGTCCGCGGGCGATGTCCTTCCCCCGGAAACCGTTGTAGAACAGCCCGGCCGCGCCGACATGGTTGAGACCGTCGAGCTGCGAGCCGAGCTGGAACGTGGTCGACAGCTGCGCCGGGTAGCCTGGCGGCTGTTCGGCGGTGAACCGCTCTTCGTGCACGCTGAGCTTGTTGGAACCGATCGGCTCGGTGAAGGCGACGTAGCCGCCTTCGGCGACGAAGCCCCGGGGCGGTTCGTAGCCGCCGAGCACCAGCCGTAGTTCATGGATCCGCTTGGGCGGATAGGGCTGCAGAGCCGGAAAGCCGCTCCACATCAAGGCACCCAGGTTGTACGCCGTCACTGGGCGGGTCGCGTCCAGCGTCCGATGCAGGGCGCGAGCGGTCTTTTCCGGGGTCACCTCGTTGAGTGTGCCGCGCTGGTCGTCGGCCCCGTACCGGCTCGGCGCCCAGTCGTGAAGGTTCGCGGGATTCGCGTAGTCGAACGGCGCATCGTCGCCTGAGCCCGCCATCCCCCGGGTCGCTGCTTGCGCGGGGCGGCTGGACAACCCGGCCACAGCTCCAGAGGCGGCTACTCCAGCGGTTGCTGCCAGCCCGAGCGCGGTGCGGCGGCTGATGCCTTGGCTGGTTAAGTAATTGCGCAGCAGGTCCGGATTCATCGGTCACCTTTCAAAAGAGTTGGCGGGCGACAAAGATCACCCCGGAGTGCGGATCCGGCATCGAACTGTCAGACCCTTCGGGTATGAAGACCTGTGAGCGCGTGGAAACTCATCGCATGTCTCCCGTTGGCTCACCCCTGCGCCGACGGCGAGACCGGATGCCGGCCCAGGAATGCCACGAGCTGATCACTCGGGCTGGCTAGTGGTGATACAGGGATCGCGGGGTCGAACAGCGACTGTCGCATCGCGTCGTCGACCACCAACTGCAACAGACTCAGCAGGCCCAGAGCCAGCGGCACTGGAATCGATCGCTCCGACCCACACGCCACGGAGATGTCCCATCCGTGCACGGCGATCTCCGCTGCACCTACAACGATCATCCATCCTGTCGCCGGAGCCAGATCACCAACCAAGATCATGTGACCGGCTTGCTCAGCCTTGACGCAGCTCTGAAGCAGCAGCTGCGCACGAGATCGGAAGGTCGAGGCGAGTTGTACCGTCGAAGAGTTGCGGCCATCTTCCCCACAGTCGCGATCCACGGACCCAAGCGCAACGTCCTGGTGTAGTACGTCAATTGAACGGTTGACGTGCAGCAGCAACGCCTGTAAGTCCCAGTCGTCGCACGGAGTCGGGAGTGACTCGGAGCCCGCCGCTATCGCGTCCACGCTTCCCGAGGCATAGCAGATCGCCTGCGCGAGCAGGCGAACAGAACCACTCAGCACCGCCACGGCATTACCTCAGCGCTTCTGGCGCCAGGACGGTCGCCAGTCCGAAGGTGGGGAACAGTCCCGGGTCGTTGAAGGAGACGATCCGGGAGACCCCTATCGGTGTAATGGTGAGCACCTGGAGCGCGTGAGGCCGGTAGAGTCCATCGTTATCACGCCAATACGCCGCGACTGCGGGCTGACCGTTCGCCGTGATCGGGAGCATGCGGGTCATCCCTGGGCCGCCGAGCACGTTCCTCTCGAGGAACCGTCGGACCGCCGCGCGGCCGGAGAACCATTCGACATTCGGTGGCATCTCCAGTGCGACGTCATCCCGCAGTACACCCACAAGTGCGTTGACATCCGCGTTCTCGAACGCGGCAATGTACTGGTCGAGCAGGGCCCGCAGCCCCGGCTCCGAGAGGTCGACCTGTTCGTCCTCCGTCGGAGCTATCCGTTGCAGCTGAGCTCGTGCGCGTTGCAGCAGGCTGTTCACCGCGGAGCTCGTCGTACCGAGCAGCTCGGCAACCTCGACCGCGCGCCAAGCCAGCACGTCACGCAGAATGAGCGCGACTCGCTGCTTGGCCGGAAGGTGCTGCAGGGCGGCGATGAGTGCCAGACGGACGCTGTCCCGAGAGGCGACAATCGCAGCAGGATCGGCCGCATCGTCCGGCAAGGCGGGCAGCGGCTGCAGCCAGGCACCGTTCTCCAACACCGTCAAGGGATGGTCCGGGTCGTCGCTCGGTGCCCCCAGCCCCGACGGCAGTAGGCGCCGGCTGCGGTGCTCCAGGGCGGTCAGGCACACGTTGGTCGCGATCCGGTACAGCCAGACACGCAATGACGAGCGTCTCTCGAAGTCGTCGTACGAACGCCAAGCCCGCACGTATGTCTCCTGGACCAGGTCTTCGGCGTCCTGGAACGAGCCCACCATCCGGTAGCAGTGCGCCAGCAGTTCCTGACGGAATGGGTCGGTCAGGCGCACGAACTCGTCCTCGGCCTCCACGAACTGCATAGCCACCGCGCTTTCACCCGTGATTGTGAACAGGGTCTCACCACATATAGACCAGCTCGAAGCTGGAAACTCATCGCCCTGGGCGGGAACGATCCGGCTACGCGCGCCGGTGATGGGTGCAGTGGGCCACTTCTCGCCCCGACGGCTGCTCGCGGAGCGAGCCGAGCTGCTGGGTTTGGCTCGACCTTGGCAGGACGACCGTGATGCGCCAAGTGGTGCGACGGACCGTCCGTCGTAGTCGGCGCCGGCAAGTGCTGTGGAACGGTAATGTCGAACCGCCACTATGGAAGAGCTTCACTGATCCCGATCACATCGTGCGCTGGGCATGGTCGACACATCACCTGACCGCTCAACGAGTTATCGCGTTGCATCAGCAGCAACCTGACCTGACCATTGTTCGCTTGAGGAGCCACAGAGCTGCTCGGAGCTGGCTCAGCGGTCCTCTGCAACGCGCTGCCGCTCGCCAATGACTCCGGAGCTGGTTGAGATACGGTGGGTCGAACGGCGAAAGTCGCCCGGCGCTGCGTGGAGCGGATCGCGATGAGGCAAGTAGGGCGCCGTCAACGGTTTGATGAGCCGGTCAAAGTCGCCCCGGGAGACGTTGCCCAGCGCAACGTACGGAAGCCAAAGCATGTCCGCCTTCGTGTCTGTGGACTATGTCTCGAGGTGCCCGCAGTAACGCGCGGGCCGCCTCCTGGCACCTGTGGCGCCAACCTGGCAAGTCACGGGGCTATGCCGCCAGGCAGTAGCCTGACGGCATAGCTCAGCTCGTAGCGGCAATCTCAGACACGATTGACCACCCTCGGAGCGTCGTTATCGGCGATGGGATCAACCGGCTCACCCACGTCGGCATCTACACCGAGGACAGGTCCACATCCACGAAGGCGAGGCGTTGCGCCCATGAACCGCGCGTAGCCCCTGTTGTTCCGGCGAGGATGACCTTCTGGGCCTGCAGCCCGCTCCGTCTCCGATGACGGGGGGCTGCTCGAGGTGCTGGTCGACGAAGTTGGGTGCCATTGTTACGGCACGGATTGCAAGCCCTTTCCGGTGAGTAGGTACGCAGGCTCCGAATCGGCGGTTGAGGTGCTTAACCGGACAACAGCGTTGCCTACCTGTTCAGGTGTCAGAATGGGCTGCAGGGCGTCAACAAAATCAGCGACAGCGACGCCCTGCTGCTTCGCGTAAGCCTGCACTCCGACTTGTCCGAGCATCGTCTCAGGGGTCAGCTGCGGAAGTACGGCGACGAACCGAATGCGTAGTCCGCCTCGCACAGACTCCTGGCCGGCATACGCCGTGATGAAACGAACCGCCGCCTTTGCCCCTGCATACCCACCGCTCAGCGGTGAACCGCGCAATGCTGCCCCGCTGGACATGGTGATGACCGTACTGCCGGACGGCATAGGAAGGCGGAGCGCCGCCTGGGACCAGCGGAACGCCTGCTGGGTGTCAACCTCCCAGTTGCGGCTGAAGCCCTCCCACGTCTGGTCCCGCAGCGGTCCCATCGGCGGAACCGCACCGGCATTGAGCACCAGCGTCCGAGGTCGGTACCGCTTGAGGAGTTCCACCGCCACGGCCGCATCCGTTGCGTCCGCCTCGACAGGGACGAAGCCGGTGCCGAGCTGCGACTGAAGGTCCTCCAGGCCGGCGGCGGTCCGAGCGACTCCGACCACAGTTGCGCCCGCCGCGTGGAGTGCTGCGGCAATGCCACGGCCAAACCCCCGGCCGGCTCCGGTGACTATCGCGGTGGATCCGGTCAGATCAAGTGTCGACATGAAACACCTTTCCTAGGTATCAGATGAACGAATTAGGCGGCCAACTCGGCCGACGGGGAATCAGTGGCCCGCTCAGGCTCGTTGAGTCGCTCTTGCGCACGCGAGGGCGCCAGCGCGGCGAACACCGCTCCAACCAGCGGTGCCGCGGCCGCTACCGCGATCGCGGGCTTGAACCCGTCGATGAAGTCGGCCGCCGAGCCGTAACCACCCTTGGCGGCAAAGACGGCGGCCATGATCGCGATCCCGAAAACCCCACCCAGTTCACGCAATGCGCTGTTGGTGCCGGCAGCAACACCCGAGTCCGCGACGGGCACGGCGCTCACGACAGCATTCGCCACCGTCGGGAAACACATCGCGATGCCCACACCCGAGACGATCAACGGTCCGACCAGCGTCGAGTAGCCGACACCGGGATCGACTACCAGGCCCAACCAGGCAGCCCCACTGCCCTGGAGCAGGAGGCCCGCCAGCATGAACGGCCTGTTTCCGAACCGGTCCGCGAGTCCGCCGGCGATTGGCGCCACCAACATCGGCATCGCCATCCAGACCAGGATCCGCAGGCCGGCTTCGAGCGGCGAGTAGCCGAGTCCGACCTGGAACAGCTGGGTGATCATGAACAGCGATCCCAGGAGCGAGATGAACTGGAAGAAGGTCACCCCGTTCGCGGCCGCGAAGCCACGCCGCCTGAAGTACGCCAGCGGCAGCATCGGCGTCCGGGTGCGCGATTCCCACGCCAGGAACGCCACCAGCAACACCGCGCCGGCCACCAGCGATCCGACCACCTCAGTGCTCCCCCAGCCGACGACTGGCGCCCGTACCGGCGCCCAGGTCAGTCCGAACAAGGCCGCACCGGCGAGCACGAGGCCCAGGAGATCAAGCTTCTGTCGCTGGCCGCGGCTCTCCTTCAGCAGCCGGGTCGACAACGCCGCGACGGCCAGTCCGACCGGTACGTTGAGCCAGAAGATCCATTGCCACGAGATCCCGTCGACGATCGCTCCGCCCAGGACGGGACCCGCAGCGACGCCGAGTCCCGACACCCCACCCCAGATCCCGATTGCGGCACCGCGCTTCTCGACTGGGAAGGCATTGCTGATCAACGTGAGCGTCAGCGGCATCAGGACTGCCGCGCCAACTCCTTGCAGTGCTCGAGAGGCGATCAGCTCACCCGCGGTCGATGACAAGGCCGCGGTCGCCGAGCCGGCCGTGAACGTGAGCAGACCGACGATGTACATACGGCGACGGCCGAAACGGTCACCCAGCGAAGCGCCGGTGAGCAGCAGGCATGCGAAGACCAGATTGTAGGCGTTGAGGGTCCATTCCAGGTCGGAGAGGCTCGCGTTCAGTTCCGATCGCAAGGTCGGCAGCGCGGTCGCAACGACCACGACGTCCAGGGAGGTCAAAAAGACGCCGAGCGCGGCCAGCGCCAGGGTCCAGCCCTTCCGGGGAACAACATCGGCGGAGTCCGGGACCGAGGCCCCAGCTCTCCGGGATTTCTCGTCAGTCGGTGTAGTAGTCACCCTGATAAAGACTCGGCTGCGGCCGGTAATTCATCGCGCCAGACACGTCCTCATCGCATCGCTCACCTGACCGACATCGACCCCCTCCACAGAGTGAGGGCAGCCGCTGAAGATTCACGGCAGTCCCAGAGTCGAACCAGCCGGCCCCGGCCTCACCCGTGAAGGATGGCGCCGCGGTACCCACCGGGCACTACCGACAAACCCGAGGATCCGACGGCCCGACGTACACTCCGTCCAGGCAACGCCAGCTGAGCCAGGGCTACACCTTCGGGGGACCACTGGCCAAGCTTCCGCGTCCCAGCACCAGCTCGTTCGAAGCTTGGGAGCGCGTGCCCACCCGCCGGGATCTTGTCTCCGGTGCGTCGGCGCTTCACGAAGTCAATGTGTGGCTCCGCGCCCGGCTATGACCCACATCACTCATTCTCTTTACATGTCGGCTCGCTGTTGCAGTGGCGTACGACGGTCGCCGCGACATCCTCAGGCCCCTACGAACAAAGTCGTCCTCAGCGTCTACCTCGCGGTCATGAGGCTGGATCGACACCAGCCCCGCAACCGCTGGACGATGCGCTGGACACCGGCACTGCGCGCCTTCGAGATCGCCCTCGACGAATGTCTCACCACCGGACGCAACTAGCCCACTCACCCCGGATTGCGCCGTCTTGACAGACCAATCTCGATCAACGAGAACTGGACAACCACACGAACCGATGGGCCGTTCGAGTACGCCAGCTATCAGGCGACGGGCTGCCGGGTTTCCTCGAGTTGTCCGGAACTGCCGTGCGCCGAGGCGGCCTGCGGTCCTGTGCCCGCGTAGAGGATGACGACGTTGATGATGGCCGCGGGGACCAGCAAGCAGAGGGCCACGACCAACGTCCACGGCGTGACATCGGCGCTCGAGTCGATCAGGTCCCAGCGGCCGATCGCGATCACTCCACCGATGGACGCCAGGAGTGAGGTCTCGAGGACATTGAGGTGCTCATTGGCGCGCACGTGGAATCCAGCGGCCATCAGGCCGATGACGGCGAGCCCGATGGCTGCCAGCGGAGTCAGCCACGGCAGTACGCCGGTCACCTTGGGCAGCACCAGCCCTGCGGCGGCGAGGACCTCCGTCACGCCGACGAGGATCACCTGGACGCGCGGCAGGTCGGCGAATCCGGTCCACCTGTCGATGCCGCGACCCAGGACCTTCGGGACTCCGCCCGCGAAGAAGAAGAGGGCCAGGAAGCCTTGGGCGATCCAGAGAGCGACGTTCATCGTTGTGTTCACAGCACTGCTCCTTCGCGTGCGGAAGGCCGCGTTCGCATAAGAGATATTATGGAAACCATATCATATGCGTTCGGAACATCGCCGATCGTTCGCCGTGAGGTCTGCATCACGCTGCAGGCCTGAAGGCGCGATGGCGCAAGCGGCCCGAGCGAACCCGCGAGGCGCTTGAGGCTCGGACTCGACGACGCGGTCGACAACCTCGAGAAGCTCGTCCATCGTGGTGTTCATCCCCGCGTAGAGCTGAAAGACCTCGGCGTTCCGGTCGCGCAGCGCCCGCACGGTCACGGCGCGCCGGTCAGTACCTCCGGCTCCCGTTCGCGGACGATTCAGCCGCCGCACTGCAGACGATCAAGTACGCCGGTCATGGTCGCGGGATGGAGACCCGCCCGCCGCGCCCCGCCGCCAGAAGATACTGAACTCATAAAAACTGTTCCTCAGGTCGTACGGCGTCCACGCAACATCTTATCCGCCGGCCGCGACCCTGGCCCCGGTCCGCGGCGTGACATCGCGGAATCCGCAACGCGGTCAGCCGCGAGCCGCGGCCGCCGGATGCTCGACATCCCAGCGGCCACGAGAGACCTCGATGGCGGCCTTGTGCTCACGTGACCAATCCGCCAAGCCGTAGATGGTGGCAGCGAGGCTGCGCCCCATCGGTGTCAAGCGGTAGTCGACCTGTGGCGGGATCGTCGGATACGCGATCCGCTCGACCAGGCCGTCGCGGCACAGTCGTTTCGTCGTCAACGTCAACATCCGCTGGGAGATCCGCGGAACGGCTCGATGCAACGCGCTGAATCTCCGGACCCCCTTCGACAACTCGACGATCACGAGCACGGTCCACCTGTCACCGAGCCGGTCGAGCATATCCCGGATCCCGCAGTCGTCCTCGCCACACGGCCCGGCGGGGACACCGGCCATGACCTGGGAACTTACCGCCGTGTTCGTGACTGACATGAAAGTGCCTCCTTCTCGTGAGCGCGTTGTGCGCCGATGCTCGGACCTGCTGACAAACCAAACCAACGCAAGGAGTGTCTGAATGATTCTCGTGACCGGTGTTTCGGGCGGTCTCGGTGGCTTGGTCCTGGACGGGCTGTCCGCCGTCGAGGACATCGACGTAGCCGGAGGGACCCGCTCGGGCGACGGAGTCACCCGCCGGCACATCGACTTCGACGACCCGTCCACCCTGTCCCAGGGCTTCGAAGATGCAGATGTCCTGGTGTTCGTCTCAGCTGGATACGCGGAGGACGACGTAGTTCTCACTCGCCACGACGCCGTGGTCGAGGCGGCAGCCGCGGCCGGCGTACGGCACGTCATCTACACCAGCCTCGCCAGGTCGGGCGAACTGATGACGATTGCGCTACCACACCGCTGGACAGAAGCTCGATTGGCCGCCGCTCCGTTCGACGTCACAATTCTGCGGAACGGTCTGTACGCCGAGCTACTCGCCGGGATTGCCGCCTCAGGAACCGAATCAGCGGCCGCGACCGGCGTCTTCGCCGCAGCGCTGGGCTCCGGTCGCGTGTCGGTCGTGGCCAGAGAAGACCTCGCCGACGTCGCCGTACGAGTGGCCGTCGAGGTGCAGCGCGACCTGACGGCAGGTCGCCACAGCCGGCATGCTGGAAAGACATACGAGCTCGAAGGCCTCGACGCGATCGGTGGCGACGACCTCGCAGAGTTGCTCGCCACCGCTCTCGGCCGTCTGGTCGGGTACCAGCCGGTTTCCCTCCTTGATACCCGGAAGGCACTCGCGGACAGCGGCCTGGAGCCGTACCAACTCACCCACGCCCTGTCACTGCTGTCCAACGCGAATGCGGGCATGCTCGAGGCCCACCACAGCGACCTGGCAGGTCTGCTGCCAACCGCTCCTCGACCTGTCCGCGATCTCATGGCGAGAGCGTTGAAGTCTCAGTAGCCGCCGGCGTACCGCCAAGGACAGCGAACAGCGGGCCCAAGGCGACACGGACGAAACGCATGAACGGCTCCGATGAGGGCTAGTGGTGAGATGTGCCGGTGAGCGCGCCGCCAGTTTCGCGGGCGGTGTAGGCAATCGGCGCAGTGCGGCTGACGCTGGCGACGATCAGCGAGCAGAACGCCAGTACCGCGGAGACGGTGCGGATGACGTGAGCGACTTGCCAGCGGTCACGTACGTCGGCCCAGTCCGACGGTGGGGCCTGCACCGACCAGTCGGCCTGGTCGGCGTTGATCGGCAGGTTGATCGCCAGTGACGTGACGAATACGACCAGCAGTAGGGTGAATGCGGCCACGAGCAGCCACCGATCGTTGCCTCTCGCCCGGATGGTCAGCGCGGCAACGATCAGAGTTGAGACCAGTGCGGGGATCAAGGTGGCGGAGGCCAGCGTGTCGAGCGAGTCGAGCTCGACCTTCCGCACCTGCGTGTAGACCGAGCCGTTGTAGGCCCGTAGCGAGTTCTCCAGCACGAGCACCCCGAGCAGGAATCCGGCGAACAGTCCCGTGAACAGCAGACTCACCGACCGTACGGCCCTCATGACGGGTCCGTCGCCGTTGCCATGGACGAGCGGATGAACGTCTCCACCTCTGCGGCGAACTCGGGCCCGCTGTCCTCCAGCACGAAATGACCGGCGTTCGAGAGGACGATCTCCTGCGCGCCGGGAACTGCCTCGCGCAGCGTCGCTCTCCCCTCACCGACACCGAAGTCGTGATCGGCGTGCGCATACAGGAACGGGATCGACAATGTCCGCAGTACCGACCATGCTTTGCGATTCGGTACGGTCGCCTCGTCGTACGGCGTGAGCGGGATGAGCAGCGGGAACTGCCGGGCACCCTGCAAGTAGCTCTCGTCGGGGAACGGCGCGTCGTAAGCCTCCCGCACCTCGGGCGCGAGCTCGCCGACCGTACCGCGGTCGACGACCTGGCTCGCAACGAACGGGTTCGACCGCTGGCTGATCTGCAGCCAGATGGACAACGGCCCGCTCGGCTCCCGGTCCCCGGTCGGCATCGACGTGCTCGTTGCGACCACACGCCGGAACCTGTCGGGGTGTTCGCCCAGCAGGCGCAGGCCCAACAGCCCACCCCAGTCGTGACAAACCATCGTCACGTCGGACAGGTCGAGCCGGTCGAAGACGACCTGACGGAGCCAGTCCACATGGGACTGGTAGGTGTAGTCGAACCGGTCGGCGGGCTTGTCCGACTTGCCGAAGCCGACCAGGTCGGGGGCGATACAGCGGTGTCCGGCCGCGACCAAAGGCGGGATGACGTGGCGGTAGAGGTAGCTCCACGTCGGCTCGCCGTGTAGCAGCAGCACCGTCTCGCCGGACGCGTTGGCCGGATCCGGCCGCTCGTCGAGGTAGTGCACGCGGAGCTGAGTACCGTCACCGGCATCGATGTTCAGGTAATGGGGTCCGAACGGATAGTCGAGGAGCCCTTCGAACCTGGCATCCGGCGTACGGCGGAAGTCGATGGTCATGACGCCACCGCCTGGAAAGCATCCGCGTGATCCTCGACCCACTGGGCGAAACTACGAGCCGGGCGGTCCAGCATCCGCTCCACCTCGTCGGTCACGGGTGCAGGCTTGCCGGTGTCCCGCTCGTACCTGGCCATCAGCGCGTTGACGAAAGGTTCCGGCAGACCACGGGCAATCAGGCCGCGGGCGGCCAATTCCGCGGGGACCTCCTCGAAACGCAGCGGCCGGCCGATCACCTCGCCGATGACGGCAACCATCTCCTCGTGCGTCACCGACTGCGGACCGGTCACCGGGATCCGGCGGCCGTCCAGGCTGTCGTCGACCAGTGCGCGGGCGATCACCGCGGCCAGGTCCGACTCGTCGATAGGCGCTTCCGCGAACTTCGCGTACGACGCCCGTACGACATCACCGGCGCGCGCCTGGGCACCGAACATGCCGATGGCGTTGGCAGCGAACGAACTGGCCCGCACCGCCACCCACGGCAACCCACTGCCGACGACGGCGTCCTCGACCTCCTTGTTGCGATCGCCGTTGAACCGCGACGGCTGGTACGCCGGATCATCATCGACATTGATCGCCGACAACACCACCACCCGCCGCACCCCCTTCTCGGCGGCAATCCTTACCAGTTCGGCTGCACTCTCGCCGACCGCGCGCGGATGCACGAACAGGGCATCGGCCCCGGCCAGTGCAAGCGCGGTCTCGTCCGGCCGGGCGAGATCGGCCCGGTGAACGTCGACGCCGGGCACCATCCCCGGATCGGCGGACCTGGCGACAGCGCGGACCGCGACGCCCCGATCCTTCAGCAGCGCAACCAGTGGGCGCCCGACAGTACCGGTCGCTCCCGTAACCACGATCATGACAGCCTCAATTCTTCGTGTTTCATATCGTATGAACTTCATACTATATGACTGTCGGGACCGGGCCAATGCAGCTACGAGTTCCCGAGGTCCTGATCGACTGGTGTGTCACCAACATGGCTGATCTCGAGGTCGAAAAGTGCGGAGCCGGGGGCCATCACACACCCGAGGATCAACCAGAGGCGATCGCGGCGGCCATTTCGGCTTGGCTGGACCGGCACAGCCTGCGCTCCGCCGACCTGGGATGACCGGCGGGAGGTCGACAGTGTTGCGCGAACGCGCGTTCGCTGGTGCCTGCCGGTACGTGTCAACGGTCGCACCTGCCTGCTTGGCTTGACCATCCTCGACAGTCAGACCTTCGATTCCTCCTTGTAGGTGATGTCGTACCGCGCCGCGATCGGGTTGATCTTGGCCGGGTCGAGCTTGCCGTCGGTCACCACCGTCGGGCCGGCCTCGATCAGGTCCTCGACGTAGCACTCCCAGCCACCGGGGGATGAGATCTGCAGAACCCGTGGCGGGCTCCCAGCGCAAGGAGCAAGCGCATGCGGTACGCCATGGGGCAGCAACACGGCCATTCCGCTGGTCGCGGCATAGGCCTCGCCGTCGAAATCGACGGCGAGCTCGCCCTCGAGGACGTAGATGAACTCATCGGCCCATGGCCCGGTCCCCCGCGACGTGATGCCCGCCTCTGTTCTCGGGTTGCGTGGGCCGAGCCCCGACAACACCGCGTCGGCTCCGTTGACCGCGCCGGCGAGGACCGTCAGATCGGGCGTGGACAGATCCGCAGTCACCACGCTCACGTTCGCCGGGTGCACCGGAAGGTTCTCGGGGTGGCGCGCGACCGCGGTGACCTCGTGGCCCGCGGCAACAGCTTGCTCGAACAGCTGTCGTCCGATACCACACCGGTAGCCGCGAAGATCGTCAGCTTCATACCCTTGCTCCAACATACGTTGCTCATATAATATGAGAATCGTATTACGCCGCGATCTCTCCGGCAACTCTGATGATCGCGACACTTCCAGCGACGGGATGGCGAGCGTGAACGACATCGAACTGTCCATGGGGACCGTGCAGTACTCCGACAGCGGCGGCGAAGGACCTGTTGTCGTGTTGCTGCACGGACTGCTGATGGACGCGTCACTCTGGGATGCCGTGATCACCGACCTGGCGGCCGATCACCGCTGCATCGCCCCCACGCTGCCCCTCGGGGCACACCGTCGTCCGATGAGCTCCGGCGCCGACCTGTCGCTTCCGGGAATCGCCGGGCTGATCTCGGAGCTCCTCGAGCGGATGGATCTGCACGACGTCGTACTCGTAGGCAACGACACCGGCGGCGCACTCGCCCAGCTCGTCATGCGCGAGGACGCCAAGCGAGTGGGCCGGGTCGTGCTCGCGTCCTGCGAGGCGTTCGACAACCTTCCACCTGGTCTGACCGGGAGGGTCCTCGCATTCGCCGGCAAGCTGCCACCCGCACTGTTCGGCCTGTTCATGCAGCAGCTGCGACTCCGGGCCGTCCGGCGTACGGCGCTGGCCTTCGGAACGCTGACCAAGCGCGGCGATGCCACCACTGCCGGATGGATCAGGCCCTTGCTGGAGCAGCCCGAGATCCGCCGGGAAACGGTGCGAATGATCCGGGCGGTGTTCGCCGACACCAGCCTCCTGGAGAAGACGGCCGAGGAACTCGCCCACTTCGACCGGCCCGCGCTCGTCGTCTGGGCGGCCGACGACCGCGTCATGCCGCTCGATCACGGCCGCCGTCTGGCCTTTCAGCTGCCCCAGGCACGCTTCACCACGGTCGAGGACAGCTACACACTCATCCCCCTGGACCAGCCGGGGGATCTCGCCCGGCTGATCAGGGAGTTCGCACACCCAGAGTAAGCCTACGATAAGGTGGCGGATTGGCACTTGATATCCGAGTCAGATGATATGAGAGCGGAAATATGGAAGCCCGGAAGCCGAGGACGAAGTCGCGCAACACCATGATCAGGACTGCGTTGCGGGACCTGCGCGTTCAGCTGGCGTTACTGAATCATCAGGTCGGCTACCGTCTCGCACTCAAGGATGCCGAGCTCGACTGCTTGGACGTGCTGGCCAGGGATGGCGCCCTGACGCCGAGCACGCTCGCTCGGCGGGCCGGGATTCACCCCGCCACCATGACAGGGATCCTCGACCGGCTCGAGCGCGGTGGGTGGATCGTCCGAGACCGAGATCAGGCCGATCGCCGCAGCGTGACGATCCGCATCGTCAAGGACCGTACGGCTGAGGTCTACCGCCAGTACCGCGGGATGAACGGCGCCGTCGACGCCATCTGCGCCGGCTACACCGACGAAGAGCTCGAACTGATCGCCGGCTTCCTGCACAAATGCGCCGACGCCGGCGTGACGTCCACAGAGAAGCTGATGGCAGCCGACTGAGCCGGGGAGACTCGTCGGCAAGTCGGGCTGCACCTTCGCCGGGTCGTGTCAGTCGGCGACCGAGGAAGTACTCTTGAGATCAAGGCCCTAGGCTGGAAGTGGAGCATCGATGCGAGCGGCCCGCTCGGGCTGATCAGTCCCGCCACCACGTCGCCGTCCCCGGCCAGGTGCAAGCCGGAATGTAAGCCGTTGGGGCGCGAGTGAGTTGCCTGGACGACAGCATCACCAGAGGTCACCGGTTGGGCCGTCAGCTGGCAGCTGCGCAGTCGACATTTCTCCGCGGGCTAATCGGACCCTCTCGCGGTCCACTGACATGACAACTCCAGTACGTCGAACACCTGCTCTACCGTTCGTTTGGCTGCAAGCGCGTCGTACCGACCAACCGTCGCGCCCGAGGCGTGGCGCCGGAACCGATCAGCCATTGACCAGCAAGCGGGCACGAAGCTTCTGCAGTACTGGCAGGAGAAAGAAGACGACGATCGGCACGGTGATCGTCACGAGGATGTTTGTTAGACCACCGGAATGTCTCGAAGCAAGCCGCCGGCCAGGAACTGCAACGCCGTCATCGTCGGAAAGACGGCGATCCAGATCATCAGTGCGAGATGGTGCCTTGGCGGAGGTCCGCCGACCGGGCGCCGCGGGCGGTTCCCGAGCTTGATCATCCTTCGCTTCCTTCCGGATCCGAGGCTGGCTGAGTCATGACTGAGCACGGCACCAGCCCTGGTCCGGTGCGTAGTGGACGTCAAACCGCTGCTGCTCTGCGAGCAGACTGTCGGGCGCTGCAAGCCCGGCCGCAATGAGCTGCAACTGCCGGAAGTAGCCGAAGCGTTCGACTCCCGGCGCGATCACGACCAAGACGTCGGCTGACGAGCCAGGCGCGGCCCCGAACGCGTGGAGCATCTTCGGCGGTACGACGAGCAGTCCGCCTGCTGCAACGGTGACCAGCTCGGCTCCGAGCAGGAACTCCATTGTTCCGTCCAGAACATAGAACAGCTCGTCCGAGAGTTCGTGATGATGCGGCTTTGCCCCGTCAGCGCCGGCGACGAGCGTCAGTCGGTTGGCACTGACCGAACCACGGCAGCCGTGGCATCGGCGAGCAGCTCGAACGCGCTGCCGCCCGGCAGCGCCCGTGGGCACGACGGTAGCGGGATGCGCACCGGCAGGCCGCACGCGACCCACTACCGGCTGCGCGGTCCCTGGGGCATGCACTTCGCGTCGAGCCAGGGAGGCGGCTTCCATGTCGTGCTCCAAGGCTCGTGCTGGCTCATCCCTCCAGGCGACGTCGCTCCGATCGCGCTCGGCGCCGGCGACGTCGCCTTCGTACACGGCGAATCGCTCATGGGCTGGCCGATAGCCCCGCCACCCCACTGACGGAAATCAAGCTTGCCCTGAGCCACGGAGATGTGCCGTACCGCAAGGTAAGTACCGAGGGTCCGGGCGCTGGTGCAATTGTGCTTTGTGGCGCCTACATGCTGGATGAGACAAGGAGCCACCCACTGCTGTCGGAGGTCCCGCAGGTAGTTCATCTGCCAGCGCAGGTCGGGCGCTACACATCTCTGCGCGTTGCCATCGACCTACTGGGCAGCGAGCTCGAACGACCGCTCCCCGGGGTCGGCGCCGTCGTTCCAGCGGTGCTCGACATGCTGCTGGTCTACATCTTGCGGGCATGGTTTGAGCAGGTTCCTCACCGCGATGATGCAACCGGCTGGGCCGCAGCGCTCAACGATCCGGCGATAGTGGCTGCGCTGACCGGCATTCACGACGACCCGACCCATCCGTGGACGGTCGAAGAACTCGGCGCCCTGGCGGGCTTGTCCCGGGCGTCCTTCGCCCGCCGGTTCACGGCACTGATCGGGCAACCCCCACTCACCTATCTGACCTGGTGGCGGATGACGACCTCCGCGCGAGTGCTTCGAGAATCCGACGCACCCCTGCGGATTGTTGCCCTGGGCGCCGGATACACCTCGGAGATCGCTTACGCGGCCGCGTTCAAGCGCGAGTACGGCGTCACTCCCGGGCAGTATCGCCGTTGGTCGGCGGGCATTCCCGAACCCGCTGCGCCCGTTGAGAGCCGCCCGTAATCCGGCGATTTCCCAGTGATCGGTGGGCGACGTCAGCTGCCTGCACCTCAGGGCAGCTCGCCGGGCAATCACGGCGGCGGTGAGCCGCACTGACTATTCAGATCGTAACGGCCAGTTTGCCGACGGCCCCTGACGCGAAGGCGGCGAGTGCGCTGACGCTGTCGGCCAGCGGATACGCGTGCGCGACCGGAACTCGCAGCCGTCCTTCGACGACCGCACTCGCCAGGCTGGTCAGCGTCTCCGGGCTTGGATCGGCCATCACGGTCGTGCTCTTGAGGTCCAGGCCTTCTGGCTGGAAGTGAAGCGTCGAAGCCAGCCGACCGCCCGGGTTGACCAGTCCTGCCACAGCATCGCCATCGCCGGCCAGGTGCAACGCGGCATGTACGCCGTTCGGCGCGACTGCGCCAACCTGTGCGACGAGGTCCGCCGGGTCTACTGCCCATGTGGCGCCCAGCGCAGTGACGAAGGCCGCCTGTGGCCCCTTCTCGGCCGTCGCTATGACAGACGCACCACGGGCCGCGGTGAGCTGGATCGCGTACGCGCCGACGCCGCCGGTCGCGCCCGAGATCAGAACGGTCTCCCCTAGCTGGGGATCGATGGCATCGACGGCGTTGAGCGCCGCCGTACCGGCCAAGCCAAGCGCGCCCGCCCGGGCGTAATCGAGCTCCTCCGGCATCGGAGCCAATCCGTACGCCGAATCAATGACGACGTACTCCGCTAACCCACCCTGTCCGAGCGTCCGCCTCATCACCACTCCGAACACCCGATCGCCCACCCCTAGGCTGGTCACCCCTTCGCCGGTGGCAGCGACGACTCCGGCGAAATCCTTGCCAAGCACCACCGGGAACTCGTACTCATATACGCCCTTGAGATAGCCGCCGAGTACGCCGAGATCGAATCCGTTGATCGATGAGGCCCGTACGTCGACGAGCACCTCACCTGGTCCCGTTTCAGGAGTCGGCAGCTCGGTGAGCATCGGTTCCGCACCGAACTCCAGGAATGCCACTGCACGCATCAGTCCTACTCCTTGCCCTTGGAGGTGAGTGACACCGAATCCGCCGACGCTTGCTGCCACGACGCCCGCAGCACTGCGGTCGCGAGCGCGAGCTCTTCTTCGTTCCGCGGGGCGTAGAGCATCACGATCGTGTCCGGCCATTCCGGTCGCAGACTGATCGGATGCGGCTCGATCCAACCTGCTGCCCGCAATGGTGCGATCAGCTCGATCGGCACGGTCAGATGCATGAATCCCACGCGGTGGATGTGCCCGAATTCGTCCGTGCTCGGATGCAGGAACGCCTCCCACGGGCCCGAAGGACGAACGAGCCGCAGAGCGAACGACGACGGCTCCGACACCTGGCTCGCACCGGTAAAGACGCCCGGCAGCGCCCGCCCCTCCTCGATCAGAGCCGCCCTGATGCCCGGGGGTGAGAACTGGTCGAGCTGATCGTGCGGTATCTCCCGTCCGGTGGTGACCGGCCGTGGGCCGGGCCGTAGTGAAGGAGTTGCGAGATCGACTGTCATCAGACACAGGCCTTTCGGTGTGCTGGTTACTTCTTGTGCGTGCCTCAAGGTTGCGGGACACTGCCGGTATGGCGGAAGAAGGCACTTTGGACCGCGTACCGAACATCGATGTGCGCGAGCCGATCGGGGCGAGCCATCCCACCTGTCAGTTGCGCGACGTGCTCGACCGCGTCGGCGACAAGTGGAGCGTCCTGGTGATGGATCTGCTGGGCAGCGGACCCAAGCGATACTCCGAGCTCCAACGCGCTGTCGACGGCATCTCCCAGCGGATGCTCACCTTGACCCTTCGCAGCCTCGAACGCGACGGTCTGGTCGACCGCACCGTCACGCCAACCTCGCCGCCTCGGGTCGACTACGCCCTGACCGCCATCGGCGAGACGCTGTCCGACCAGGTCAGCGGTTTGATCGTGTGGGCGGACAATCACCGCGAGTACGTCGCCGAATCACGCGCCCGCTACGACGGCGGGCACTAGCGGTACGCCGCCCGCACGGAGTGCCTTGTGATCTGTCGCAGGGCAGAGGAGATGTGCGCGTGCCGACTGTGCCCCAAGGCGAGAACCAGTCAGCCCGGCTCGATGTCGAGTGTGCGAGGGAGGCCGAAGCCAGCGAGGATGCCGTGCGCGATCGGAGAATGGCTGTCTTCGAGGTAGCAGCCGAACGCAGGCTGACCATTGGCACTGGTATGGACGAGTCGGTAACGTCGCGAGTCCCGGAAAGCGATGACCCGTAAGAAGTTGGCTACCGAGTCGTGCCCCTGGTCTCCAAGCTGACGTTCGCTGGCCGCGGTCTGCGTCAGACGGCCCGTTCGTCTATCGGTGGCGCTGCCATGTGGTAGGAGGCTGTCTCGGTCGGGCCAACCAGGTGCCACGTCCCGTCAGGCCCACCGACCACGGATCCGGGACCCCAGCTGCGAGGCTCGTAGGGCAGGGGCGCCGCGTCCAGGTCGAGGATCGGGGCGACGATGCGCCACTCCTGTTCGATGGTCTGCTGGCTGGCGAATCGCTGCTGACTGCCGTCGAGGACGTCGTCGAGCAGGCGTTCGTATGCCTCTTGGCGGTGACCGAGCACGCCGTCGAAGTCGACCGCGAGGTCGACTGGTCGGCTGGCAGGCCCGCTGCCTGGTTCCTTTGCCTGGATAGAGATAGTCACGCCGTCGCTGCGACCGAGCCGGAACCGAACAAGGTTGGGTTCGGGCTGCCGCGTTGCCCCGCCGGCCGCCATGAAGGCTGTCGGGCGCCGGAACTCGACGACCACCTCGACCGCGTTCACAGGCAGGCGTTTCCCGGTCCGGAGCCGGAAGGGCACGCCGCGCCAGCGGTCTGAGTCAATGCTGAGTTCAGTGGCGACGTAGGTCTCGGTGGTCGAGTTGTCGTCGACGCCGCGCTCCGCGAGGTAGCCGTGGTACTGCCCGCGCACGGTGCGCTCCACCGACAGCGCCCGAACCTGTCGCAGCAGATCCGCCTGCGCATTGTGCACCGCTTCTGGCTGGTTGCTGCGCGGACGCTCATCGCCAGCTAGGCGACGATCTGCATCATGTGGTTCTGGAGGACGTCACGGATGGCCCCGACGCCGTCGTAGAACCCAGCTCGGCCCTCGGTGCCGGACTGCTCGGCGAGGGTCAGCTCGATCTTGGAGATATGGTGGCGGTTCCACAGCGGCTCGAATAGTTGGTTGTAGAAACGCAGTGTCTGGATCCCTTCGACCGACTCCTTGCCCAGGTAGTGGTCGATCCGGAAGATCCGGTCGTTGCCGAAGGCATCCCTCAGAGAGGCGTCGAGGCTCCGGGCGGAAGCAACGTCGCTCCCGAACGGCTTCTCCACGACGGCTCGGCCACGCGTGGCCCTTTCGCCCGGAGGACCGATCCGCGGGCGGCGGCGATCAGTTCGTCGGTGCTCCACGCAGTCCGACCGACACCGACCACCGGCCCGTCCAAACGATCACGGCGGGCGAGCTCATACAGAGCAGGGAAGATCTTCTTCGACACCAGATCTCCGGTCACACCGAAGATGACGACGCTGTCAGCGCGGCGCGGTGCCACGCCTACTCCACCCGACCGCTGCGGTCTTCCAACTTCATGCACAAGTCTGTTTCCTTCATCAGCGAGAGCTGTTCGTCACGAGGTGCGCAAGGCCCATCAGGCCGAACTAGTCGACGATCCCGCCGGTCAGGTTGGCGACGGTGCCGGTCATCGCGGCTGCTCGATCGGAGGCGACGAAGGCGGCCACGTCGGCGAATTCCGTCAGCGTTGTCGCGCGCTTTCTCTGTGTCACACCGGAAATCATGGTGACGAACTCTTCCTGCGTGATCCCCCGCGCCTTGGCGTGAAGGCCGAAGACGACATCGATCGTCCCGGTCTCCTCCATCCCCGTCGTACGCAGACAGACCGCGCGAACGCCCTACTCCGCACACTCAGCCGAATGGGCGCGATTCAGCGCTTCGAGTGCCGCCCAGGCCGGGCTCATGCCTCCAAGCAGCGCTCCGCCCAAGCGGGCCGGCTCCGGCGTATGCATCAGGATCACTCCGGACCGCTGCTCGATCATCCGACGGGCCGCCGCTCTCGCGGTCACGAAGTGTGCCCGCGTGTAGGTGGCGATCGGTAGTGAGAAGCTCTCCACCGAGAGTTCGGTGAGAGGGATCCCCTGCATGCCCTGCTGCGCAACGCCGATGGCGTTGTAGGAGATGTCGATCACTCCGGCCTTCGCAGCAACCGCGACAACGTCGAGCCGACTACATGAGGGCCTGCGCGACCGCGTCAGAGAGCGACGTGGTCGGGCGGTCGAAAAGCACCGAAAGCTCGCCGGTGGTGCCGGCCATCGCACCCTCGGCGATGCGGGCGTTTCTCGGGCGCTCAGGGTTGCGCATCTGCAGCAGTCGCGATTTACTCTCGGCCGAATGTCCGCCGGTACGTTGACGGCGATACTCCGAGCGTGGCGCGCATGTGCTGCCGCAGCGAGTTTCCGGTGGCGAATCCAGCCTGGTGGGCCACGACATCGATCGGCAGGTCCGTGGTCTCGAGGAGTTCCCGCGCTGCCCGAACACGCTGCACGGTCAACCATTGCAACGGCGCCATGCCGACCTCGTCACGGAACCTCCGCGTGAATGTCCGCAAGCTCATGTTCGCGTACGACGCCAACTGTTGCAGTGACAGCGATTCCTGAAGATTTTCGACGGCCCACATGCGCGTCGAACCGGTCGATGCTTGGGTCGGATCCGGTACCGGACGCTCGATGAACTGCGCCTGGCCGCCATCACGCCACGGCGATACGACACACAGACGCGCCACCTGATTGACGACCGCCGTACCGTGGTCGCGTCGGACGATATGCAGGCACAGGTCGACGGCCGCCGCGACGCCCGCCGAAGTCAGCACATCGCCGTCGTCGACGAACAGCACCTTTGGGTCGATGCGAACCCGCGGAAACACCTGCTGAAGGTTCTCTACCTCACTCCAGTGTGTTGTTGCCGATCGCCCGTCGAGGATGCCGGCCGCCGCCAGCACGTACGCCGCCGTACACAACGAAACGATCCTCGTCCGCGGCCGAATCATGGCCAGCGCCAAGGAGATCTCCTCCGGCAGTGGCCCGCCCGCGCGGATCGGACCCAGAAGCTGAGTTGGCGGAATGACGACAGTGTCAGCCTTGGCCAGCACCTCAGGACCATTCGCCGGCTGGACAGTCATGCACGACTCTGTCGTCACCGGACCTCCATCGACGCTGCTGATCGCGACCTCGTACAGCGGCCGGCCCGAACTGTCCTTCGCACTGCCGAATATCCGGGACGGGATTCCGAGCTCGAAGGTCAGTACGCCGTTCAGAGCCAGGACAAGAACGCGATGCGGACCGCCAGCCACCATGGCCGGATTCTGTCACATGATGACCAAACGGCCATGGCGTGACTGATTCGGGTATCGCACGCTGGTCTACGACATGAGCGTCACCCCGAAGGAGAAGCCGATGAGTACGTCGATGCGCGCGATGAGTCCACTGGCGTGGGGGCCACCAGAAGTTCTGGCCGAGGTCGAGGTCCAACGGCCCGAGCCTGGTCCTACCGAGGTCCTGGTCCGCGTCTGTGCGGCGGGCGTGAACGCCACGGACTGGAAGGCACGCAGCCACGGTGGGCTGAGGCTCTGGGACGACCCGCCGATCCTCGGCCACGACGTGTCGGGGGTCGTCGAAGCTGTCGGCGTCGGGGTCACCCTCTACAAACCGGGCGACGAAGTCTTCGGCATGCCGCGGTTTCCGCGCCAGGCAGGCGCCTACGCGGAGTACGTCGCCGCGCCCGCCCGCCAGTTCGCCCGCAAACCAACCTCGATCGACCATGTCGAGGCCGCCGCCCTGCCCTTGACCGGCCTGACCTCGTGGCAGGCGCTGACGGAAACGGCCAGTCTGAAGCCCGGCCAACGTGTCCTGGTACACGGTGCCGCCGGCGGGTTCGGACACGTTGCCGTCCAGATCGCAAAGGCACTAGGCGCCCACGTGATCGGCACGGCCCGGTCGTCGAAGCACCCGTTCCTGCGCAAGCTCGGTATTGACGAGGTCATCGACCACACCACCGTGGACTTCGCCGAGGTGCTCCGCGAGCTCGACGTCGTACTCGACCCGATCGGCGGCGACAACTCAACCCGGTCGCTGCGCGTTCTCCGCCGCGGCGGAGTGCTCGTGTCACTCGCCGGACGGGACGACGTGCCTGCCCCCGCGGAGGCGCAGGCACGCGGAATCTCGTCAGGCTTCACGCTCGTGGAACCCGACTACGCCGGCATGTTGGCCATCGCCGAACTGGTGCACGCAGGCAAGCTGCGACCCGAGATCGACGCCGTCTTTCCCCTCGAACAGGCTGCTGCCGCCCATCGACGCGGAGAGCTGGGAGGGAACACCGGAAAGATCGTCCTGCGCATCTCGTGACTATCCAGCACCGCCACCGCGAGGGGTCTTCGCCGGATATCAGCAGCGCCGACGGCACGCCATTGACGCTGCGGTATTGCACGCCGAGCGACGGGACCGGCCGGCGGCTTGCGCCTTGCCACCGCCGTCGGCCCAGAATGTGAGGTCCGGCGCAAGCAGCTGCATCAATGCCTTCAGGTCACCGCCGATGGCCGCGATGAACCTCTCGGTCACCCGACCGGGTCGGCGGCGGGACTGGTCACCGGCTCGGGCAACCACACGCCGAAGTAGTCCTCCTTGCGCCGGTTGATGACGGTCCGCCGCAGCAGCGCGGCGCACTCCAAGGTTCGCTGTGTCGACCGGAGTGGCCCCGCGCTAATGTCTTGCACTAGAGCTGAGTTGCTTCCGCAGGTGCTCGGCTCGGCGCTCAGCGTAGGTCGCGAACGGCCGGGGCGAGTGGCCGGTGACTGACTTGACGGTGTCCGTGACCGGCGCGTTGCCGCCGCCCCGAATCAGCTCAAAGAGCGCAGATTGCCACTCGACCGCCCAAGCCGGCAGCCCGTTCTCGATCAGCCGGCGCGCGAACTCGTGCGGCTCCAAGTCAATGAACGACAGCTCACGTCCCGCAACTCGGCCTAGTTCCGCCACCACATCGGAGCAAGTCATCGCCTCGGGACCGGTGAGGGTATACACCCCGCCGCCGTGCCCGCCTTCTACGAGAGCCGTGGCGGCGACCTCAGCGATGTCGAGGGTATCCACGAAGCTGATCGGCGCCCCACCGGTCGGCAATTCGAGCGTCGCCTGATCGCGCAAGCTGGAGGCGAAGTCCTGCTCGAAGTTCTGGTAGAACCAGTTGGGTCGCAGGATCGTCCACTCAACTCCTGACCCTTGAATGTCGCGCTCCCACTGCCCCATAGGGATTGCATTCGGCAACAGCTCGGCGCCGATGATGGACAAGTGCACGACTCGCTTGACCCCAGTGGCGGCTGCGAGGAGCCGCCGCACCAGGACTGCGTTGTCGGGCTCGGCGTACGGACCGACGAGGTAGAGACCGTCAATTCCGTCTAGTGCAGCATCCCAACTGGAGGCATCTGACCAGTCCATTCTCACGTGCTCAACCTCGGAGTGCGGGAGGCACGGGTGGCGGCTTGCCGCTCGTACGAGAACTCCGCGCGTCACCAGCGCATCGACGACCGCGCCTCCGGTCTTCCCCGTCGCGCCCACCACAAGAACCTTCATCCGGTCCACTCCTCGTTGGATCGTCCGGCAGCCGTTCGACCACCGCCGACCCCAGGCTGACAGGCGCACCTCGGACAAGGAATGTCAGATGCGCCTCTGAACATGCTCAATCGTCCGAGATGTTGGACGGACGGTACAGTGATGCCATGGATGTCCTTGCCGACGCTCTGGCTGCTATGCGCGCCGGCCTGCCACGCTCGGCCCGGACCGACGTTCGTGCGCCGTGGGGTCTCCGATTCCCAGAGATCAATGGGATGTCCTTCCACGTCGTCGTACGAGGATCGTGCTGGCTCTTGCCGACCGGTGACCGGTCACAGCCGACGCAGCTCTTTCCGGGCGACCTGGTTCTGCTGCGCGACGGAAGCACGCACGCTTTGGCCGATCAGCCGGGCACGCCCTTGACCGACTTCGACCCGGTACTCAGCGATCCGGCGTCGCCGATCGGTCGGGTCGAGCTGGACGGGCCAGGCGCTGCCACCTTGATGCTCTGCGGCGCATACCAACTACGCCGGTTCCGCGCGCATCCGTTGATGGCCGAGCTACCAGAAGTGATCTACATCCCCGCGAGCCGAGGCGCGCATCCGGGCCTCAGAGCAGCGATCGACCTGCTGGGCTCCGAACTCGAGAACGCCCGCCCCGGCGGCGCCGGAATCGTCCCCGCACTCGTCGATGCGATGCTGCTCTACATCCTGCGTGCCTGGATGGACGACCACGATTCCGAATCTCACGGCTGGGCGAGTGCTCTGCTCGATCCCGCGGTCGGCGGCGCGCTCGCCGCGATCCATTCCGATCCAGCCCGTCGATGGACAGTCCAGGACCTGTCAGCAACCGTGGGTCTCGCGCGCTCCACATTCGCCGAACGCTTCGTCAGGCTGGTTGGGACTCCCCCACTGACCTATTTGACCTGGTGGCGGATGACGATCGCCGAACGCCGACTCCGGCACTCATCCGACCCGCTCGATGTCCTCGCCCGCGAGGTCGGCTACGCGTCGGAGTTCGCCTTCGCCAAGGCATTCAAGCGCGAATTAGGCGTCGCTCCCGGCCAGTACCGCCGTGCAGTGGCTCCAACCGATACGGCGCCATCCGAGAAGTCGCTGGTCCGGGCGAATTCTCGCTGGACCGGGTAGCAACAATCGCCGCGAGTGGCCACGGCGTTGCCGTGGCCACTCGCTAGCGCTGGATCACACCGGCTGGCCGGAGAAGCTATCAGCGGCAATTGGCAGCGCTAGCCCCACGGCATACGGTCGCGCCGAGAGGGACCAGGTTTGGAGGGACCTCCGTGCAGTCATCGGCAACGCATGGAGGTCCCCGAGCGGCAACGGATTCACACCGAACGTGCTAGGGTGTTGACGGGCAGGTTGGACGGAGGCCCATGCCCCAATCCACAACCGGGTGTCAACTGCTCCTGGCGACGGCCTGCCGGCTGATCGTCAGCCGGCAGGCTATGAGCAGCGCTAGGCACGCCGCGTCGCCAACCTTCTGGATCGTTATGACGTGGCGGCTTCAGCTGCTGCGAGCATCGCTTCGGCGAGTGCGGCATTCTGGCGCTCGAGGGCCTTCACCGCGCCGGCGCGCCAGCTCTCGGTCAACGTCTCCGCCATGGGATCGGGGAAGATGTCCTCCTCGTCCTTCTCCACCCCGTCGATGATGCCGTGGGCAACGGACTCCGGGGATGGTTTCGGCACGTCGACGGCTGCGCTCATCTCGGTGTCCACGATGCCGGTCAGAACCGCATGAACGCTCACCCCGCGACCGGCCAGCAGGGCGCGCATCGATTGAGTCATCGAGAAGGCCGCTGCCTTCGAGATCGAGTAGGCCGGAATGGCCGGGAAGGAGGCGAGGGAGTTGACTGAGAGGATGTTGACGACCGCTCCGCCGGAACGAGTCAGCATCGGCAGAGAGGCCTGGGTCACGCTCAGCGTGCCGAAGAGGTTGACGTCCAGGTGCCGTTCGATCGCCTCACGGTCGGTCAAGTCGTCGTAGGACGCCACGCCCGCGTTGTTGATGAGGATGTCGAGAGATTCGATCGAATCGACGGCTTTCTGAATCTGCGCCGCGTCGGTCACGTCCAGGGTCAGGGGGACAACCCGCTCGTCCGCGTGAGTCAGGGACACGCGGGTGCCGGCGTACACCCGCTTCGCACCCCTTCCCAGGACTTCTTCGACCAGCGCGCGACCGATACCGCGATTGGCCCCGGTCACGAGAACTGTTTTGTCTGCGATGAACACCATGGTGACGAATCCATTTCTTCTATGTGTAGTGATCCTGCCGGCCGGTCCGGCACGAGGCAGCAGATGTCGCGGTCGCCAACCCGTCGGAGAGTTGGACGGCAAGGGGGTGTGGTCGATCGATTCAGCTCGCGAGAACCGGCGCCAGACCGAACGCCGGTACCAGGCTCGGATCGATGAATGCGGCGATGCGGGCAATGCGGGCACCGATCATGGTCAGCACCTGAACGCCGTACGCCTCGTACCCTCCGCCGGCGGACCGCTGATAGATGACCAAAGCGGGCTGACCATTGGCACGGGTTGGTACCAGCCTCCACTGGTCCTTGCGGAGCACGCGACTGGCCAGAAACGCAACGACTGCCTGCCGACCGGTGAACCAGGTCTGGATGGGCGGCATTTCCAACTCGACATCGGCCCGCAACAGCTTCATCAGTGCGTCGAGATCGACCTCGGTGAATGCCTCGACATAGTCGTCGAGGAGGGCTCGCATGGTTTCCTGGTTCGGCTCGGCCAACTCGTCCTCTACCGGACCTGCCTCGGCCAAGCGAGCTCGGGCCCGTCGCAGAGCGCTGTCCACCGCCGCCGTCGTCGTGTCCAGCATCTCGGCGACCTCGGCCGTCTTGAACGCGAGTACGTCGCGAAGCGTCAGGATGGCCCGCTGGCGGGCAGGCAGGTACTGGAGCGCTGCGATGAAGGCGAGTCGTACCCCGGTTCGTCCGGACACGATGGTCGCCGGGTCGCCGCCGATCAGGGCGTCGGGAGCCGGCTGTAGCCACGCAACAGTCGGCTCGCTGTCGGCGAGGGCTACCCGGTGGTCGTCCGAGGGCGCTGCCAATCCCGACGGTACGGGCCGCCGGGCGCGCGTTGCCAAGGCTGTCAGGCAGGCCATGGTCGCGATCTTGTACAGCCAGGTCCGAATCGAGGATCGTCCTTCGAACCGGCGGTACCCTCGCCACGCCCGGAGATATGTTTCCTGCACCAGGTCCTCGGCGTCGTGGATGGAGCCGAGCATGCGATAGCAGTGCGCGAGTAGGCCAGGGCGGAGCGGCTCGACCAGCGCGGCGAACTCGGCGTCGGTCGGCATCGTGGTTACTCCGGGAGGTGTGAGGTCCATGGTCTGCCCCGTTCAGCCGATCGGGCGCAGTCCAGCGCCACTCAGCTGGTACTCCGAAGCGCTATCGGGATCGGCGGCGAGGTCGACGACGGCCTTGGCGACGTGATCCGGAGTGAGAATCGGCTGGAGGCCGTCGACAATGACGTTCTGATCCACGCCCTGGCGAGCCGCGTAGCCTGCGACACCAACCGCGCCGAGGCTGGTGGCCGGTGTCAACTGTGGGAGCAGTGTGACGAACCGGATGTCCAGTGCTCCTCGCTCCGACTCCTCCGCCGCGTACCCGCTGATGTACCGGATCGCGGCCTTGGCGCTCGCGTATCCGCCGCTGAGCGGGGATCCGACAAGCACTGCTCCGCTGGACATCGTGACGACGACACTGCCTGGCGCGAGTGGTTCTCGGAGCGCCGTGCGAGTCCAGTTGAAGACGTGCTGGGTGTCGACATGCCAGTTGCGGCTGAAGGTCTCCCAGGTCTGCTCGTGCACAGGCGCGAGATGCGGAGTGACCCCGGCGTTGAGAACAAGCAAGCCGGGGCGGTATGCGCGGATCACCGTCTCAGCCACCGTCTCGTCGGTGGCGTCGGCGGTGACAGGTGTGAAGCTCTCGCCGAGCTCGTTGCGCACGGCGTGTAGTTCATTCCCGTCCCGGGCGATACCGATAACGTCGGTTCCCGCGGCGACGAGCGCAGCCGCGATCGCTCGCCCGAAGCCGCGGCTCGCGCCGGTGACGACGGCGGTCTTGAAGGTACGGGACATTGAACACTCCCCGCTGTTGTCGGGATTGGTCACCTATGAAGACAAGCCGCGGGCAGGAAAACCGTCGCGCAACCGAATCTCCGAATGTGATGCCAGTCACAGTGCCGCAGCCATCCGGCGTCATGAACGCGCCGGCGACCGCTGAGCCAAGGTCGATCATCTGGCCAGGTCCCCCCGATCTCGACCGCGCTCGACGAGGTGCTTCGTCGCGTCCAGCCATCATCCGCAAGCTCTGACAGCATCGAGTCCGTCAGCGTCTTGCCGTTCTCCGATGACATGCCGCATACCGTTCAGATGGTTGCCTAGCGCAAACAAGGCTGAGGTGACGGAGAGCGTCCGTGGAGCGCGGCGCAGGGGCGGGCTACTCCGTCTGTACAGAGCTGTCGTCGTACGCGGCGCGGGCCTGTTCTAGTTCGTTGATGTGGCGTTCGGCCCAGTCGCGGACGGCTGAGAGTGGCTCTTTGAGACTGATGCCGAGGTCGGTGAGTTCGTACTCGACATGCAAGGGGACAGCCGACACGACCTGTCGCTTGACGAGTCCGTCACGTTCCATGCTGCGCAAGGTTTGGGTGAGCATCTTGTGGCTGATGCCCTCGATCTCCGCACGCAGCTGGCCGAAACGTCGAGGACCGCGGTTGAGTGGTGCAACGGCAAGTATGTGACGCCGAACTCGTTTGCTACTTCGCGGACCACCGCGCTGTACTGCGCTGAGCGTTGTACCGGTTCGGAGCCGAGGTCTTCACCGATGACCGGTATGGAGAGGACCGCGATCCGGGCTGACGTCTCCCGGGTGAGCCGCTGCGCGATTTCGGTGAGGTTCACGCGGTACGAGCGCCAGGTCGACTACCTCCGCCAGGGCCTACGGCTGACCACCGACACGATCCACCAGAACACCGCCGGCGCAGGCCTGATCGCCGGCCTCATCGAAGACTTCGTCGCTGCGGCGAGCGAGGAATGAACGAGCCAGGGAAGAAACTGACACGACGGCGGCGTTGCTTCTGATGGGTTTGATCTGTCAGGAGTGGGACTGTGGAAGTTCGCCAGCTCGAGTACTTCGTCGCCGTCGCCGAGGATCTGCACTTCGGGCGGGCCGCTGACCGTTTGCACATCGGGCAGCCCGCAGTCAGCCAGCACATCGCCCGGCTGGAGCGTGAACTCGGTGCGCAGCTGTTCGATCGCACCACCCGCAGGGTCCAACTGACCGCGGCCGGGCGCAGACTGTTGCCTGAGGCAAAAGCGACGCTGACAGCATTCGCGCGGCTGCGGTCCACCGTGGCCGAGCCTGTGGACGAGTTGACCGGCATACTCCGAATTGGAACCAGCGAGGGTCTCGGCGACCGCCTCGACCAGGTCCTCGAATCGCTCGCCACCCGGGCACCACATCTGCAGGTACGGCTGGTGAGTCTGCCCTCGGCGCCGCGTCTCGACGCCCTCCGCCGGGGCGAACTCGACGCGGCCTTCGTCCGGCCGGCCCCACAGATCGCCGATCTCGCCACGCTCACCGCCTGGACCGAAACACTCGTCGCCGCACTCCCGGCCACACACCCAGTCGCCGCGCGATCCGTGCTGAGGCTGGTCGACCTGGCCGACGTACCCCTGCGGATGAGCTCGCGCGACGCCAACCCAGGGCTCCACGACCTGCTCGAGGACCTGCTCCGGTCGATGGAGGTCGAGCCGGCACGCGGCGCACCGATCATCTCGGTGTACGACGCTCTCGCGGAGATCGGAACCGGAGACCCTGCGTGGACAGTGCTCTACTCCTCCGCAGCCGAGCAGCTGCGCGTTCGCCGAATCGCCTTCCGCAAGCTGGACCTCCCCACGGTCGAGACTGTCGTCGCGACCGTCCCCGGCCCACAGCCCGCGGCCGTTCAACTGCTCCTCGACACCTGCCTGACCGCCTCCTGACCGGTCGCCGGGCTATGGCCTGGATCAATTGCGATTGCTGATAACTGCACATTGCGTCATCGCCTTGTTGCTCGTCCGCTCGGGGACTGGGATGAAGACATGAAAGCACTCGTGAACACATCCAAAGGTCTGGTCGTCAAGACCGTCCCTGATCCGATCCCGACCGCGAGCAAGGCATTGGTCGCCGTACGGGCGTTCTCCGTCAACCGAGGTGAGCTCGCACTCCTGGCAGCCCGAACCGAAGACTGGCGACCAGGTCAAGACATCGCTGGCGTGGTGGTCGAACCGGCCGCCGACGGAACCGGACCCGCCGCCGGCTCAAGAGTCGTCGGTCTGGAAGAGGACAGTGGCTGGGCCGAGCTCGCCGCAGTGCCGACCTCGCGACTGGCCGAACTGCCCGACGAGGTCGACATCGAGCAGGCGGCGGCGTTGCCGCTGGCCGGACGAACAGCACTGAACACGATCCGTCTCGGTGGGAACCTGCTCGGCCGTAAGGTGCTCGTCACGGGTGCAACCGGTGGGGTCGGCGAGTTCCAGGTCCAACTCGCCGTACTGGCCGGTGCACGTGTGACCGCGGTCGCCCGCCCAGAAGCAGAGTCACGCCTGACGAGACTCGGAGCTGCGTCGGTCGTACCAACGGTCGCCGATGCCGACGGCCCGTACCATCTCATCGCTGAATCGACCGGCGGTCAGTCGCTTCGTGACGCCATCGCAAGAACCGCACCCGGCGCCACGGTGGTCGTGCTGGGTACGACAAGCGGCGAGAAGACACCACTAGACGTCTACGACTTCATCGGCCATGAGAGTGCGCGCCTGGTCAATTACATGTCGTACGCCGACACATCCCCGATCAGTACCGATCTCCGCCTCCTGCTCGAACTCGTGGCCGCGAAGAAGCTGGAGACCAATCTGGGGTTTCGCGCCGACTGGACGCAGGTTGACGCTGCGATCGACGGCCTCCGCCACCGCAAGTTCCGCGGCAAGGCAGTACTCACGATCCAGTAACCCCGCGACCGTTCCAGGACGGTTGCGAATGGCAACCGTCCTCGCCGGCGCCGAGCGTCATGCTCGGCGGGCCGGGGATGTGACGTGTCCCCTGGATCGGGCAGCTACCGATGGACGGCCCTCGTCATGGTCGCCCCTCAGCCTCAGCGAGTCGTCGTCGGACACCCGGCGAACAGTGGCAGGACGTCTACACTCCGGGCACGGACACCGCACCGCCACACCCCATCACGCATCAGCTCTCAGCAGGAGGATCGCTGACGGAGGAATCTCCCCTCGACTGCGTCTGCCGAGAGCCCGCCTCGTGATCATTGGGGCCTCGATCGGCGACAGCCTCTCCCTGGTCCGGATCCAGCAAGTTGTTGCCTGAGGCAACGCCGGTGGCGTCCAGCGCCAGCTCCGGGTGGTGTCGGTCGAACGCCGGGCTTTCGGACCGGATCCTTGGCAGTTCGACAAAGTTGTGCCGCGGTGGTGGGCAGCTGGTCGCCCACTCCAGCGACCGACCCCAGCCCCATGGGTCGTCGACGCCGACCTTCGGCGACTTGCGCGACTTGTACACGTTGTAGAGGAACGGCAGAGTCGAGGCGCCGAGGATGAAGGCGCCGACGCTGGACACCTCGTTCAGGGTGGTGAAGCCCTCGTTGGCGCCGTACGACGCGTAGCGCCGCGGCATGCCCTCGACACCGAGCCAGTGCTGCACCAGGAACGTGGTGTGGAAGCCGATGAACAGCAGCCAGAAGTGCAGCTTGCCGAGCTTCTCGTCGAGCATCCGGCCGGTGAACTTCGGCCACCAGAAGTAGAACCCGGCGAACATCGCGAACACGACCGTGCCGAAGACGACATAGTGGAAGTGCGCGACCACGAAGTAGGTGTCTGTGACGTGGTAGTCCAAGACCGGCGACGCCAGGATGACCCCGGTCAGACCGCCGAACAGAAAAGTCGTCATGAAGCCGAGCGACCACAGCATCGGGGTCTCGAACGACACCGAGCCGCCCCAGATCGTGCCGATCCAGTTGAAGAACTTCACCCCGGTCGGCACCGCGATCATGAATGACATGAACGAGAAGAACGGCAGGCTCACGCCGCCGGTGGCGAACATGTGGTGCGCCCACACGGTCGCTGACAGCGCAGCGATCGCCATGGTCGCGGCGACCAGACCGAGGTAGCCGAAGACTGGCTTGCGGCTGAACACCGGCAGGATCTCGGTGACAATGCCGAAGAACGGCAGCGCGATGATGTAGACCTCTGGATGCCCGAAGAACCAGAACAGGTGCTGCCACAACAGCGGCCCACCGTTGGCCGCTTCAAAGACGTGCGCCCCTAGCAATCGGTCGGCTTCCAGCATCAGCAGCGCGCCGGCCAGGATCGGGAACGCGATCAGCACCATCATCGACGTGATCAACGTATTCCAGGTGAAGATCGGCATCCGGAACATCGTCATACCCGGTGCACGCATCGTGATCACGGTCGTGACGAAGTTGACCGCACCCAGGATCGTGCCCAGACCGGCCATCCACAGACCCATGATCCACAGATCACCCCCGACGCCCGGAGAACGGACCGCGTTGGACAGCGGGGCATAGCCGGTCCAGCCGAAGCTCGCCGCGCCGCCTGGGGTCAGGAATCCACTGAACGCGATGAGCCCGCCGAACAAGAACAGCCAGTAACTCAACATGTTCAGCCGCGGGAACGCGACGTCCGGGGCGCCGATCTGGATCGGCATGATCTCGTTCGCGAAGCCGACGAACAGCGGCGTCGCGAACAGCAGCAGCATGATCGTGCCGTGCATCGTGAACAGCTGGTTGTAGACCTCTTCGTTCACGATCTGCAGGCCCGGCTTGGCCAGCTCGGCGCGGATGACCAGCGCCATCACACCGCCGATCAGGAAGAACGCGAACGAGGTGATCAGGTACATGTGGCCGATCAGCTTGTGGTCCGTGGTGGTCAGCCACTTGACCGCGATCTGGCCCTTGCTACGCCGCCTGGGCAGCGCGGTAGTAGCACCGATAGCGCCGGTGCGCTCGGCGAAGTCGGTCACTTGCCGCCCTCCTGCTCCCCGTGACCGGGAATGGTGGTCGCGTCCGAGCCGCCGGTGGCGGCGCCGGTCTGGCCCTTGGCGGCCAACTCGCGCAGATGCGCGTCGTACTCATCGCGGTTGACCACGTTGACGGTGAAGACCATCCGGCTGTGGTAGAGCCCGCAGAGTTCAGCGCACTTGCCCGCGAAGATCCCGGTCTTGGTCGGGGTCAGTTCGAACTTGTTCGTCCGGCCCGGGATGACGTCGAGCTTGAAGTAGAACGACGGCACCCAGAAGGAGTGGATCACGTCCGGCGAGGTCAGGGTGAATTCGACCGACTCGTTCACCGGCAGCCACAGCGTGGCCGGCTTGTCCATCGTGCCGGTCTCCCAGACGCCCTGCTGACCGTCGACGGTGTCCTTGTAGTTGAAGGTCCACTGCCACTGCTGGCCCACCACGTTCACGGTGTGCTGCGAGGAGTTCGACATCGCGGTGATCTTGTCGCCGTGCTCGACGGTGTAATAGAAGAGCACGCCGATGATCGCGAACGGCGCCAGCGTGTAGAGCACCTCGAGCGGCAGGTTGTACCGCACCTGCCGGGGGGCGTCGTCGTTGCGCTTGCGGTACCGCACGACGACGTACAGGATCAGGGCCCAGACCAATACGCCGGTGATCAGCGCGGCGATCCAGGCGCCGATCCACAGGCTTCGGACGGCCTCGGTCCGGTCCGATGCGCCCTCGGGGAGACCGAGTCGTTTCCACTGCTCAGTGGTTTCCGACGAACAACCGGTCAGCAGCAGGGTGCCGAACACCACTGCACTACCGACCAGAAGGCGTCGCTTCGCCGGACGTGTGGCGCCGGCAGGATCTGCCGAGCGCTCGTCCACTCCGGGCGTGCCGTTCGAACCCACGGGGCGCCTTTCCCTTCCCAAGTGAGACTGACGACCAAACACTACTGGACACCTTCCGGCGTTCAGCGCATAGGTAGGGCTTAGCGTTTCCGGTGTGAGTGAGCGTACGTATCTGGACGCGGCGTCGGCCGAGGCGTTACACCCGGCAGCGCGGGAAATGTTGCTGCAGGCAGTCGATTCCGGCTGGGCGGATCCGGTTCGGTTGCACCACGAGGGACGGACCGCGCGGCTGCTGCTGGACAACGCCCGGGCGGTGCTCGCCGACGCCGTCGGAGTGCGCCCGGACGAGCTGTACCTGACCACCTCGGGTACGGCGGCCATCCACACCGGACTGACCGCGATCGGGGCCGCCCGCAAGCGGGTGGGCAGCACCGTCGTCCACAGTGCCGTCGAGCATTCCGCCGTACTGCACACAGCTGGATCCAGCGGGGTCGAGGTGGGTGTGGACATGGCCGGCCGGGTCGACCTGGACGCGTTCACCGAAGCGGTGCGGCAACCCGGTGTAGCCGTGGCGGCGCTGCAGTCGGCCAATCACGAGGTCGGCACCCGGCAGCCGATCGAGGCCGCCGCAGAGGCGTGTGGCGACGTACCGCTGTTCGTCGACGCGGCCGCGTCCATCGGGCACGACGCCGTACCGGCGGGCTGGTCGGCGTTGGCGGCGAGCGCGCACAAGTGGGGTGGACCGGCGGGTGTCGGATTGCTGGCCGTGCGGAAGGGGACGCGGATCGCCCCGGCCTGGCCGATGGACGAACGCGAGGACGGACTCTCCACCGGCTTCCCGGACATTCCCAACGCGTTGGCGGCCGCGGCTGCGTTACAGGCCCGGCTCAGCGAGGCCGAGGAGCTGAACAAACAGCACCGGGCCTGGATCGACGAGGTACGACGCCGAGTAGCCGCGGACATCCCGGATGTCGAGGTGGTCGGCGATCCCGACGACCGCCTGCCGCACATCCTCACGTTCTCCGCTCTCTACGTGGACGGCGAGGCACTCGTGACCGCACTGGACGCGGAAGGGTTCGCGGTCTCCAGTGGCTCGGCCTGTACGTCGAGCACCCTGAAGCCCTCGCATGTCCTGGCCGCCATGGGCGTCCTGACTCATGGCAACGTCCGCATCTCCCTGACGCGCGGCACGACCTATGCGGACATCGACCGGTTCTGTGCGGTGGTTCCTGGCGTGATCCGGCGGATCCGGGCGGAGGTAGGGCTGTGAACGTCGACGTGGACTGCCGCGGCCTGCTCTGCCCACTCCCGGTCATCAAGCTGGCCAAGACGCTCCCGACCGTTGCCGTCGGCGACACCGTCACCATCCTCGCCGACGACCCGGCCGCCACCACCGACATCCCGGCCTGGTGCCGGATGCGCTCCCAGGAGCTGGTGTCGGCCGGCGAAAACACGTATGTCGTTCGGCGGGTCAACTGACACACTCCGCGGTGTGACCGACTTCGCGCACAAGCCGACGCTGACCGGTGAGCTTGTCGTCCTGCGCCCGTTGGACGAGGGCGACTACGACGCACTGCGGGCGGCGATGGACGATCCGGACGTCGCCCGGTTGACGGGCAGCCATGGCGAGATCGGCGAGGAGCAGGCCAGGCAGTGGATGCGCACTCGGAAGGACCAGACCGATCGGCTGGACGTTGCGATCGTCGACAAGGCCAGTGGTGAGGTCGTCGGCGAAGCGGTGCTGAACGACTGGGACCCGGACAACCACTGCTGCAACTTCCGGATCCTGATCGGACCGGCCGGTCAGGGCCGTGGCCTCGGCACCGAGGCCACCCGGCTGATCGTCGGCTACGGCATCGAGGAGATCGGCCTGCACCGGATCAGCCTCGGTGTGTACGCGTTCAACCCGCGGGCGCAGCGCGCGTACCAGAAGGCCGGCTTCGTCGTCGAGGGACGTTTCCGCGACGCACTGCTGTGGGACGGCGAGTGGGTCGACGAGATCATGATGTCGGTTCTGGCGAGCGAGTGGATACCGTCTGAGGTGTGATCGAGGCCGAACGCATCGCTGTCCTGACCGGAGCCGGGATCTCGACGGCGTCCGGGATCCCCGACTTCCGCGGCCCGCAGGGACTGTGGACGAAGAACCCGGCGGCGCAGGCGATGTTCGACATCGACGAGTACGTCGCCAGTCGCAAGGTCCGCGTGGAGGCGTGGAAACAGCGCCTGGTCGCGCCGGCCTGGACCGCCGAGCCGAACCCGGGCCACCTGGCCCTGGTCGAGCTCGAGCGCCAAGGCAGATTGACCGGACTTATCACCCAGAACGTCGACGGCCTGCACCAGAAGGCCGGCTCGTCCCCGGGCCTCGTCCACGAGCTCCACGGGACCGTCTGGTACGTCGACTGCCTCGAGTGCGGCCGCCGGATCCCGATGGCCGACGTACTCCCCCGCCTGGAGGCCGGTGACGAGGACCCGGCCTGCGAGGTGTGCGGCGGCGTACTGAAGTCCGCGACCGTCTCGTTCGGTCAGTCCCTCGACCAAACCGTGCTCGACCGCGCCGTCGCGGCCACCGAAGCCGCCGACGTGTTCCTCGCCGTCGGCACCTCGCTCCAGGTCTACCCAGCGGCGGGCCTGTGCGACCTCGCACTCACCGCCGGCAAGCCGCTGGTCATCCTCAACGCCCAGCCGACCCCGTACGACGACGAGGCCACGACGATCCTCCACTCGCCGATCGAGACCACCCTTCCGGCGCTCGTGACCTTACCGTGACATTCGAGCCCTCCTCACGGTGAACGTCGCGGGTTAGCGTCCGCCCAGGGGCGTGTCCGACGGTGCCACGCCGTAGCGAGCAGGTGCTCGGTGCGGTGCCTCGGCGTGCTGGAGCGAAGGCCTCGATGTGGTTTCATCGTGGCCTTTGCTCCAGTGCGCCGAGGTGCGGTGCCGAGTGCCGCGCAGTAGGCGTGGCGCCGTCGGACACGCCCGTGATCACCGGCTGGGAGGGGAACCGTGATGCGCGGGTTCAGGCGTTGGACGGCAGGGTTCACCGCGGCGGCGGTGATCGTTCTCGGACTGAGTACGGCGTCGTCCGCGCCGGCACAGGTGGCCGCCGAGCGGGTGATCACGCTGGCCGGCTCGTTGCAGAGCGAGCTCGGGTGTCCGGGTGACTGGGATCCCGGATGTGACGCGTCCAGTCTCGGTGCGGCACCGCCGTACACGAAGATCTTCGACGTACCGGCCGGGTCGTACGAGTACAAGGTCACGGTCAACAAGAGCTGGGACGAGAACTACGGCGCCGGTGGCGTACTGAACGGCCCGAACATCCCGCTGCGGATCGAGGGGCCGGCCAAGCTGGCGTTCAGCTACGACGACACCAGCCACGTCGTCACCGTGAAGCCGGTGGACCTCGCCGGGTCGACGGTGACCGCGGCCGACAAGACACTGGCGTCGCCAAGTCTGCGCAAGGACCTCACCAAGGAGCGGTTCTACTTCCTGATGGCGGACCGCTTCGCCAACGGCAACAAGGCCAACGACGCCGGCGGTCTGACCGGCGATCGGTTGCAGACCGGCCTGGACCCGACCGACAAGGGCTTCTACCACGGTGGCGACCTGGCCGGTGTGATCCAGAAGCTCGACTACATCAAGTCGCTCGGCACGACGTCCATCTGGCTCACGCCGTCGTTCAAGAACCGGCCTGTGCAGGGTACGGGCGCCAACGCGAGCGCCGGGTACCACGGCTACTGGATCACCGACTTCACCCAGATCGATCCGCACCTGGGCACCAACGCGGACATGCAGCAGCTGATCAGCCTGGCCCACCGCAAGGGGATGAAGGTCTTCTTCGACATCATCACCAACCACACCGCGGACGTGATCGACTACGAGTCCGGCCAGTACGGGTACATCCCGAAGTCCACGTCGCCGTACAAGGATGCGGCCGGCAACGTGTTCGACGACAAGCAGTACGCCGGCGGCGACACGTTCCCGCCGATGGACGCTCAGACCTCCTTCCCGAACAAGCCGTTCTTCCACAGCGACGCCGACGCGAACGTCAAGGTCCCGGCCTGGCTGAACGACCCGACCCTCTACCACAACCGCGGCGACTCCACCTTCGCCGGCGAATCCGCGGAGTACGGCGACTTCGTCGGGCTGGACGACCTGTTCACCGAGCAGCCCAGGGTCCGGGACGGGATGATCGACGTCTACAAGACGTGGGCCGAGTTCGGGATCGACGGCTTCCGGATCGACACCGTCAAGCACGTGAACATCGAGTTCTGGCAGAAGTTCTCCCCCGCGATCCTGGCCGCGGCCAAGAGCGCCGGCTCGAAGAACTTCTTCATGTTCGGCGAGGTGTTCGACGCGAACCCGACGTTCATGTCGACGTACACGACCAAGGGCGCGCTGCAGGCGACGCTCGACTTCGGCTTCCAGCAGAGCGCGGTCGCCTACGCGAAGGGTGACTCGGGCACCAAGCTGCGGGACCTCTACGCGAACGACGACTACTACACCGACGCGGACTCGAACGCGTACCAACTGCCGACGTTCCTCGGCAACCACGACATGGGCCGGGTCGGCACGTTCCTCAAGCAGGGTGGTGCGAACGGCTCCGCGCTGCTCGCCCGGGACGAGCTGGCGCACTCGATGATGTTCCTCACCCGCGGTCAGCCGGTCATCTACTACGGCGACGAGCAGGGGTTCACCGGTCCCGGCGGTGACAAGGACGCGCGGCAGGACATGTTCGCGACCAAGACGGCCGACTACACCGACGACGAGGTCGTCGACGGCACCGGTACGACGACGATCGGCAGCAAGGACCGGTACGACGTCAGCGCGCCGATGTACAAACACATCGCGGCGCTGTCGCAGTTGCGCGCGAAGTACCCGGCGCTGGCCGATGGCCGCCAGGTACACCGCTACTCGTCGAACACCAATGGCCTCTACGCGTTCAGCCGGCTCGGCGCCGACAACGTCGAGTACCTGGTGGTCGCCAACAACTCGACCACGGCCGCGTCCGCGATGATCCCGACGTACGGGCCGAACACGTCGCTCAAGCCGGTCTATGGCGGCTCCAAGGCGGTCAAGACCGACCGTGAGGGCCGGGTGCTGCTCAGCCAGGCGCCGCTGTCCGTCACTGTCTACCAAGCGCAGAACAAGGTCCCGTCGCGGGCCAAGGCGCCGGCGGTCTACATGAGTTCGCCGGAGCTCGGTGCAACGGTTGGCGGTCGTGCTGAGATCGCTGCGGCCGTGCCGGAGAACACTCCGGTGACTGTGACCTTCGGCTACCGGCCAGTGGGTACGACGGCGTGGCAGCGACTCGGCTCCGACGACAACGCGCCGTACCGGGTGTTCCAGGACGTGTCCGGGCTGCCCAAGGGGACTCTGCTCGAGTACCGAGCCGTGCTGCGGGACGTGTCGGGCAACTACTCGGTGTCCGGTTCGTACGGCGTGGTCGGCGACGCTCCCGCGCCGGGTGGCGGCGGTGGTGGCACTGGTCCCGTCGTACAGCCTGCCAACGTCAGCGTGCCCGGGGACCACAACAGCGAGATGGGCTGCGCGGCGGACTGGTCGCCGGACTGTGACCAGGCGCAGCTGACGCTGGACCCGAAGGACAAGGTGTGGAAGGGCACCTACACCATCCCGGCCGGTGAGCACGCCTACAAGGCGGCGCTCAACAAGAACTGGGACGTGAACTACGGTGCCGGTGGTGTCGCGAACGGCGCCAACATCTCCTACACGGCCCCTGGCACTCCGGTCTCCTTCTACTACGAACAAGGCCGGCACTTCGTCACATCCAGCGCCGAAGGACCGATCATCACCGTGCCCGGCTCGTTCCAGTCGGAGCTGGGCTGCCCGGGCGACTGGGACCCGTCCTGCATGCGCCCCTGGCTGACCGACGAGAACGGCGACGGGACCTACACCTGGTCCACCAGCGAGTTGGGAGCGGGCAGCTATGAGGCGAAGGTCGCGCACAACCTGTCCTTCGACGAGAACTACGGCGCCGGCGGGGTCCGGAACGGTCCCAACATCCCGTTCACCGTTCCGGGTGACGGACTGGTCGTCACGTTCTCCTACGTCATCGCGACCCACATGCTGACGGTGACCACCTCCAGGCCGGGCGCACAGCCGGACCTCAGCCAGGCGAAGGCTTACTGGCTCACGAAGGATCTGCTCGCCGTACCGGCGGTTGCACACCCGGAGCGGTCGCGCTGGCGGCTGCACTGGTCGGCTGACGGCTCGTTGAAGGTCGACGCGGATGACATCGGCGGTACGTCGTCCGGCCTGCGGTACGACCCGGCTGGGATCCCTGCGTCGGTGCTGGCGAAGTTCCCGGCGTTGAAGGGCTATACCGCGCTCAGACTCGACCATGGTGATGCCAAGAAGATCCTGACCGGGCAGCTCGGGCTGGCGCAGTACGACGATGCCGGGCGATTGCTGGACGCCACCGGTGTCCAGATCCCCGGTGTGCTCGACGATGTCTACGGCAGCGCAACCGGACGCTCGTACGGCGTGACCTGGCACGGCGGCGCACCGACGTTCACGCTGTGGGCGCCGACCGCGCAGGCGGTGACGCTGCTCGTCGGTTCGAAGCGCGTACCGATGCGGCTCGGCAACGACGGCTCGTGGTCCACCGACGGATCGCGGTCATGGAAGAACGCCGCCTACCGGTACGAGGTGAAGGTCTACGCGCCTTCGACGGGCAAGGTGGAGACGAACGTGGTCACCGACCCGTACTCGGTGGCGCTCACGACCGACTCGGCGTACTCCGTCGCGGTCGATCTGAACGACGCGGCCGGGAAGCCGGCACTGTGGTCGACACCGGCACCGAAGCTGGCGCGGGGCGTCGACTCGACCATCTACGAACTGCATGTCCGCGACTTCTCGATCAACGACAGCACAGTGCCGGCCGCGCACCGCGGTACGTATCTGGCGTTCGCGGACGACGGCAACGGGACCAAGCATCTGCGTTCGCTGGCTGCGGCGGGCCTCAACACCGTGCACCTGCTGCCGACGTTCGACATCGCGTCGATCCCGGAGACCGGGCAGCAGACGCCGGCCTGTGATCTGGCGTCGTTCCCGGCGGATTCCGATCAGCAGCAGGCCTGCGTGACCGCGGTCGCGGCCAAGGACGGGTTCAACTGGGGTTACGACCCGTACCACTGGCTCGCGCCGGAGGGTTCGTACGCGACCCAGAAGGACGGGATCGCGCGCGTCGCCGAGTTCCGCACGATGGTCGGCGGACTGCACAAGTCCGGCCTGCGGGTCGTCCTGGACCAGGTCTACAACCACACGCCGGCCGCCGGTCAGGCGCCGACCTCCGTGCTGGACAAGGTCGTTCCCGGGTACTACCAGCGGCTGAACGCGACCGGGAAGGTCGAGACGTCGACCTGCTGCAGCAACATCGCGACCGAGCACGCGATGGCCGAGAAGATCATGGTCGACAGCACCGTCAGCTGGGCGCGCAACTACCACGTCGACGGCTTCCGCTTCGACCTGATGGGCCACCACAGCAAGGCGAACCTGCTCAAGGTCCGGGCCGCGCTCGACAAGCTCACGCTCGCCAAGGACGGCGTGGACGGGAAGAGCATCTACGTGTACGGCGAGGGCTGGAACTTCGGCGAGGTCGCCGACGACGCGCTCTTCGTCCAGGCCCGGCAAGGCAACCTCGGCGGCACCGGGATCGGCACCTTCTCCGACCGGCTCCGCGACGGGGTGCGCGGCGGTGGTCCGTTCGACGGCAACCCGCGGATCCAGGGCTTCGGCTCGGGCGAGGCGAGCGACCCGAACGGCGACCCGATCAACGGCACGCCGGACGAGCGCGCGAAGCGACTCGCCCATGACACGGATCTGATCCAGCTCGGGCTCGCGGGCAATCTGCGGTCGTTCAGCTTCCCGTCGGCGTCGTCCGGCACGGTCGTCCGCGGTGATCAGGTCGACTACAACGGTTCACCGGCCGGGTACGCCGACCAGCCGGACGAGGTCATCACGTACGTCGATGCCCATGACAACGAAACGTTGTGGGACACGCTGACCTACAAGTTGCCGACCACCATGACCATGCCGGATCGGATCCGGATGAACACGGTGTCGTTGGCGACGACCGCGCTGGCCCAGACCCCGTCGTTCTGGCATGCCGGGGCCGACCTGCTCCGGAGCAAGTCCCTGGACCGCAACTCCTACGACTCCGGCGACTGGTTCAACACCCTCGACTGGACCGGGGCCGACAACGGCTTCGGCCACGGTCTGCCACCCAAGGCCGACAACGAGGCCAAGTGGTCGTTCATGAAACCGCTGCTGGGCAACCCGGCGCTGAAGCCGACCGCGGCCGACGTGACCACGGCCTCCGCCGCGGCAGCCGATGTGCTGAAGCTGCGGTTCTCGACGCCGCTGTTCCGCTTGGGCTCGGCCGACCTGATCAACGCGAAGCTCACCTTCCCGTTGAGCGGCACGACGCCCGGGGTGATCACGATGCGGATCGACGACACCGTCGGCCCGAATGTCGACCCGGCGCTCAAGGGCGTGCTGGTCGTCTTCAACTCCACCAGCTCCACCGTGACGCAGCAGGTCCCGGGCCTGGCCGGCGCCAATCTGGCGCTGTCCCCCGTCCAGGCCGCGGGCTCGGATTCGGTGGTCAAGCAGACCAGCTGGACCGCGTCGTCCGGCACCGTGACGGTCCCAGCGCGGACAGTCGCGGTACTGATCCAGACCTGAACATACTGAACCCTTCCCAGGATGCGCTGTGCTCCGTAGCGTCGAATGCTGACAAATTGCACAGCGCATCCGAGGGGGAACGATGTTCCGACGTGCGAGTTTGCTGTTGTCAGGAGCACTGGTCACAACGCTGAGCCTCGGTCTGGGGACGGGGACCGCACCAGCGTCCGACCACACACCACCATTCACGCCGGGGGCGGTGGGAGCCGGCGATCCGTACTTCAGCACCGACGGGAACGGTGGCTACGACGTCAAGCACTACCTGCTCGACGTGAAGTACGCGCCGGCGACCGACCGGCTCACCGGGGTCGCCACGATCAGCGCCCGCGCGACCCAGAACCTGTCGCGGTTCAACCTGGATCTGCAGGGCCTCACCGTTCGGTCGATCACCGTCAACGGCCGACCGGCCGACTGGTCCCGCGCGGCCGACGAGCTCACCGTCGAACCACGGTCCGGGCTGCCCAAGTCGAAGGACTTCACCACGGTGATCCGGTACGACGGCGTACCGCAGACCCTCGAGGACGGCAGCGGGTTCGTCCACACCGACGACGGCACGGTGGTGATCGGTGAACCACACGTCGCCGACACCTGGTACCCGGTCAACGACCATCCGACGGACAAGGCGGCGTACACGTTCGAGATCGCCGTACCGGCCGGGCTCGAGGCGATCGCCAATGGCGTCCTGAAGGACAAGCACACCAAGGGCGGCTGGAGCACGTGGACCTGGGACGCTCGCGAGCCGATGGCGTCCTACCTCACCACCGCGACGATCGGCCAGTTCGATCTGCGCGCCTACCAGCGGCAGGGCATCCGGTACTGGGACGCGTTCGATCCCGACCTGTTCGACGAAGCCGTGCCGCGGACCGGTCAGCAGTACGCCCTGTCTCAGCGGGTGGCGACCGACGAGGCGTCGTACAAGCGTCTGGCCCGGACGATCAGCGTGCCGGCCACGGGCGCGAACCTGTCGTTCTGGATCACCCGGGACACCGAGCCGGGCTGGGACTACGTGTTCGTCGAGGCACACACCGTGGGCCAGGACGACTGGACCACGCTGCGCGACCTCAATGGCCACACCGGCCAGGACACCGGCCTGGTCTGCCCCTTCTGGCTGTCTCTGCACCCGTTCCTCGAGCACTACCAGACCGCGCAGCCCGACGACACCTGTACGCCGTCCGGGACCAGCGGCGCCTGGTGGGCGGCGAGCGGCCGCAGTGACGGGTACGAGCAGTGGAAGGTCGACCTGGCGACGTACGGCGGCAAGAACGTCGAGCTCTCGATCACCTATGCCAGTGACGACGCGGTCCAGCTTCCGGGCGTCGTCGTGGACGACATCGTCGTCTCCACCGGAGTCGGTACGACGTCCTTCGAGGCCGACGCCGATCCGTTCGACGGCTGGACCGTGCCGGGCCCGCCGGCCGGCAGCACACCCAACCCGAACGACTGGATCGTGGGCACGGCCGCGGACGCACCACCGACCACCGGTGAGGTCGTCAACGCGTCGTTCGCCCGGCAGACCGAGATCGTCGGCTTCCTGTCCGACACGTTCGGGCCCTATCCCTTCACGACCTCGGGCGGCATCGTCGACGACGCCGACGGCCTCGGGTTCGCGCTGGAGAACCAGACCCGCCCGATCTACGCGCGGGACTTCTTCACCGACACCATCAACGGACAAGGCGTGATAGTGCACGAGCTCGCCCACCAGTGGTTCGGCGACAGTCTCGCGGTGGCCCGCTGGCAGCACATCTGGCTGAACGAGGGCTTCGCGACGTACGCCGAGTGGTTGTGGGGCGAACGTGAGGGCATGGGGACGGCGCAGGAGACGTTCGACTTCTTCTACAACCTGTTCCCGGCGGACCACCCGTTCTGGACGTTGCCGATCGGCGACCCCGGGCCGGACTTCCTGTTCGAGTTCCCGGTCTACGCCCGCGGCGCGATGACGCTGCACCAACTGCGACTGGCCGTTGGTGACGCCGACTTCTTCTCCATCCTGCGGACCTGGGCGAAGTCCAACCGCGGCGGCAACGTCACCACCGACCAGTTCATCGCATTGGCCGAGAAGATCTCGGGACAGCAACTCGACACCCTGTTCCAGACTTGGCTCTTCACCACCACGAAACCGGTACTCACCACCGCCGCCAAGCTCACCGCCACCACACCAGACGCGGCGCTGAGCCTCCTCGGTCGGACCAAGTCCGGCCTGCGCCGCTAGCGCGTCACCTGAGGAGACCGGCCACTACCCGGCCGGTCTCCTCGGCCCTCACGTGAGGGTCGCGAACCTGGCGGCTGCGACGAAGGCGGCGAGGGCCAGGAGGGTGGTGTTGGCGGCTACTGATTTGGGTTCTCGGAGGGAGGCGTGGGAGGTGGCCGCGCCGATCATCACGCCGGTCAGGCCCAGTGCGGCCAGTGGTGTGAGGACGCGGGCGGTGTCGGTGAGCCACGGGACGAACAGCGCGACGACCGCGCACAGCTCGGCGATCGCGACCGCTCGTACGACAGGCATCGGGAACGGCGCGATGCCGGTTTGGCCGGTGGCGATCAGGCGGTCGCGGGACATCGTCGACTTCGCGACACCGGAGATCGTGAAGACCACGGCCAGTACGGCGGTGAGGATCCAGGTGATCGTGTTCATGTCGATTGCAGACGATCGACAATCCGATCCTGTGACACTGTCACTGGGGACCGGCCTCGATCGTCTGTGAAGGATGTGATGGAGGAACTCAGGCCACTGCTGCTGTCGATCGCGTACCGGATGCTGGGGTGCTTCGGCGACGCGGAGGACGTCGTACAGGAGGCGTACCTGCGGCTGCACCGGGAGGACCGAGTGGACGCGCCGAAGGCGTTCCTCACCACGGTGACCACCCGGCTGGCGATCGACCAGCTGCGCTCGGCGCGCCGGCAACGGGAGACCTACCTCGGCCCGTGGCTGCCCGAACCTGCCGTCGACGAGTACGTCGACCTTGCCGACCGGGCCGCCCTCTCGGACTCCCTGTCCACCGCGTTCCTCGTCGTCCTCGAGCGCCTCTCACCCGACCAGCGCGCGGTGTTCCTGCTCTGCGACGTCTTCGGCTACCCCTACGACGACGTCGCCGGGATCATCGGCAAGACTCCGGCGGCCTGCCGTCAGCTCGCCGTCCGCGCCCGTCGTCGGATTGCCGACAATCGACCGCGCTTCGACCCGTCCCCCCACGAGCGCGACGAGTTGGTACGCCGCTTCGTCGCGGCCGCCGAGGACGGCGAGCTCGACGGGTTGATCGAGCTGCTCGCACCCGACGTCACGTTCACCGGCGACGGTGGCGGAAAGGGCCAGGCGTTCCCGCGGCCGATCCATGGCGGCGACAAGGTCGCCCGGATGGCAATCGGAGTCTTGTCCCGGCTGGCCTCCGCGGGTCTAGGCGTCGTCCCGGTCCACGTCGGCCGGCAGCCGGCGCTGCGCATGCACGATGCCGCGAACCGCACCGTCGCGGTCTGGTCCTTCGCGATCGCCGACGGCGTCATCACGACCATTCACGGCATGGTGAACCCCGACAAACTCACCCACCTGCAGCCGTCAGGGCACTCGGACGACCAGGGCTGACGGATCGACCGACGCACTCAGCGAGCGCCCGTCCGAGATGGTGTCCCCGTCCAGTTGCCGTCGTACCGTCTTCGCCGCCGTGACCTGGATCCGCCTCCCGGTGAACCGCTCGATGTGCTGCTCGCGCCACGACTTCACTACCAAGCTCAGCGCCAACCGCGGCCATTGGCTGACCCGTCGGGGCGACAGCACCACAGCATCGATCAGTCCGTCGTCCGGGACCGCGTCGGGCAGCAACGGGATGTTCGCCTGCAGCGTGCCGACGTTGCCGATCACCACGGTCCGCGCGCGCCGGCGTACCGGCGGCTGGTCGTCGACGACGATCTCGACCCGCACGAACGGGTGGTTCAGGTTCTTGACCGTGGACACGACGTACGCCGCCCAGCCGACCCGCTTCTTCAGCTCGTCCGGTGCGTCCGCGATGATCGCGGCGTCGAGCCCGAGCCCCGCCATCACGACGAACCGGTCGGTGGTCAGCTCGTCGCCTCCGATCAGCACGCTGTCGATCCGCTGCTCGGAGCCGTCGAGCAGCTCGGCCAGCGCGATGTCCAGGTCGAGGGTGATCCCGAGGTTGCGGGCCAGCAGGTTCCCGGTCCCGGCCGGCAGGACGGCGACCGGGATGTCCGTCCCGGCGAGCTCGGCGCAGACGACGCGCACCGTTCCGTCACCGCCGGCGACCACCACGAGGTCGACGGCCTCCTCGATCGCCTGCCGGGCCATCGCCACACCCGGGTCGTCCTTGGTCGTCTCGAGCCACAGCGCGATGTCGACGCCGCGCTCGGTCAACGTGGTCTCGACGGTTTTGCGAAACTCGTCGGGCACCTTGATCGGGTTGACAATCACAGCTGCTCGTCTGGCGGAACTCACCTGAATTTGTCCGTTCGGGAAGATAGCGTGCCTGGGGTGAGCAGACTTCCACGGAGTACACCAGAAGCCCAGGGGTTGTCCGCCCCAGCGCTCGACTCGTTTGTCGCGGCGCTCGACGCGTCCACGCCGGAGATCCAGACCGTGATGCTGCTGCGTCACGGTCAGGTCGTTCTCGAGGAGGAGTGGTCGCCGTACCGGCTGACCGACCCGCACCTGCTGTTCTCCGTGTCGAAGAGCTTCACCTCGACCGGGGTCGGCCTGGCGATCGACGCCGGGCTGCTGTCGCTGGACGATCAGGTGATCTCGTTCTTCGACGCCGACGAACTGCCCGAGACGATCAGCGACAACCTGGCCGCGATGAAGATCCGGCACCTGCTGACGATGACGACCGGTCACTCGCAGGACACGGTCGAGGCGCTCTCGCGCGACCGCCGGATGATCAAGGTGTTCCTCGGGCTCGACGTCGAGCACGAGCCTGGCACGGTGTTCGTCTACAACAGCGGCGCGACGTACATGTTGTCCGCGATCGTGCAGCGGCTGACCGGTGAGCAGCTGCTGGACTACCTGCGGCCGCGGCTGTTCGAGCCGCTCGGCGCGACCGAGGCGAGTTGGCAGGTCTCGACCGAAGGCATCACGGTCGGCGGCTGGGGTCTCAGCATCAACACCGAGTCGCTCGCCTGCTTCGGGCAGCTCGTGCTGCAGCGCGGTGTGTGGGAGGGCAAGCAGCTCGTCCCGGCCGAGTGGTACGAGGCGGCCACCTCGAAGCAGGTGCCGAACGACAGCGAGGAGAATCCGGACTGGAAGCAGGGCTATGGCTTCCAGTTCTGGCGCGGTCGCCACAACACCTACCGCGGTGACGGTGCGTTCGGTCAGTTCTGCCTGGTCTTCCCGTCGTACGACGCGGTGCTCATCGTCACCAGCGCGACCGAGGACATGCAGGCGATCCTCAACACCGTCTGGGATCACCTGCTCCCGGCCCTCGAAGGCAAGGAGGTCACCCCGGTCGCGCGGCCCGAGCGGCTGGAGCTTGCGCCGCCGAGCGGTCCTGCATCGACGGCTGGGAACGGTCGGACCTACCGGTTCGCCAACGACAACGCGACCGGGCTGACCGCGGTCCGGCTGGATCCGGACGGGACCGGCACGTTCACGTTCGCCGGGCTCGAGCCTGGCGCCACCGACCCGGTTGACATCGTCTGCGCTCCGGGTGAGTGGCGCGCGCTCGACTCCGTCGGCGTGCTCAAGGAGGCCGATCCCCACGTGCGGCAGCGGGTGGTCTCCAGCGCGTACGCCGACGGCGACAAGTACGTGGCGACGATCCGCTTCCTCGAGACGCCGTTCGTGCTGACGCTCACCTGCCATGCACCGACGGACCAGCTGACCATCGACGTCACCCAGAACGTGTCCTTCGGCCCGACCGCCTTCACGATCATCTCGGAGACGTGATCGGCGTCACTGTCACAGGCTGGGGCCGGCGCGTGTCCTCCGGGTCGTAACAACAGACGACGGAGGAATGACATGAAGGTCTTGGTGGCAGGTGCGACCGGCGGACTCGGCCGGTCGTTGGTACCGCAGCTGGTCGCGGCCGGACACGAGGTGACCGGGATGATCCGGTCCGAGTCCGGCGCGGCCGGGGTGCGGGCGTTCGGGGCGGACGTCGTACTCGCGGACGGGCTCGACGCCGGCGCGGTCGCGGCCGCGGTGGAGTCGGTCCGCCCGGAGGTCGTCGTCCACCAGATGACGGCACTCAAGAGCGGGATCGACTTCAAGCACTTCGACGACAGCTTCGCGCTGACGAACCGGCTCCGCACCGAAGGCACCGACAACCTGCTCGCCGCATCCCAGGCTGCCGGCGTACGACGGTTCGTCGTCCAGTCGTACGCCGGCTGGAACTTGCAACACGGTGGATCCGCGACGAAGACCGAAGCGGATCCGCTCGACCCCGACCCGGTGCCGGCGACCCGGCAGACGATGGCCGGGATCAAGCACCTCGAGTCGGTGGTCACGAACGCCGAGGGGATCGAGGGCATCGCGCTGCGGTACGCGAGCTTCTACGGGCCGACCGGCGACATCGGCAAGGGCGGTTCGATGGTCGAGCTGATCCAGAAGCGCAAGCTGCCGGTGATCGGCGACGGGACCGGGGTGTGGTCGTTCGTCCACTACGACGACGCGGCCGACGCGACGGTGAAGGCGATCGAGAGCGACGCCACCGGCGTCTTCCAGATCGCCGACGACGACCCGGCGCAGGCGGCGGTGTGGTTGCCCGAGTTCGCCCGCATCCTCGGGGCCAAGCCGCCGCGGCACGTGCCGGCATGGCTGGGCCGGCTCGCGGCCGGCGACGTCGGGGTCGCCGCGTTCACCGAGATCCGCGGCGCGGACAACAGCCTGGCCAAGGCGACGTTCGGGTGGCAGCCCGGCTACGCCTCCTGGCGCGACGGCTTCCGCAACGGTCTCTGAAGCCTCACAGTCTCTAGAGTCGATCGATCTCTAGAGCCGATTGAACGAGAGAGTTTCGCCGCGGGCGCCACCCATCCAGAGGTCCTGGCACGCCGCGGCGAACTCTTCGAGGTTCCCGTACCCGTACGCGATCGGCGTCGTCATTTCGCCTTGAGCGTCGGGGTGCGGAGGTGCCAGTCGGTCGCCGCTTCATACGCCTGGCCGACGCGCAGGGTGAGCGCATCGGCATGCCGCGCCGCAACCACCTGCAGCCCAACCGGAAGGCCAGCTCGGGTGAACCCACACGGCACACTCAGCGCCGGCTGCTGGGTGAGGTTGAACGGATACGTGTACGGCGTCCAACTAGTCCAGTCCGGCGAGGCGGACCCATCCGGCACGTCCTGCCCGACCGGGAATGCCGCGATCGGCAGCGTCGGCGTCACGAGTACGTCGTACCGCTGATGGAACCGACCCATCAGTTGCCCGAGCTCCATCCTCGTGTTGGTCGCATCCAGGAGGTCAGCCGCCGAGTACGACGCCCCGAGCGCGGCGACCCGGCTCAGTCCCGGATCGACACGATCGTCGACCTCGTGCGCCGACAGCACCTTCGCGGCGCCCGACCACCACAGCACGTGGAACGCGTCGATCGGATCCGCGAACCCCGGATCGACCTCGGTCACCTCGGCCCCGGCCTCCGCGAGTACTCTGACCGCCGCGCGGACCAACTCCTCGACCTCAGGATCATTGTCAACAATCCCAAGATCGGACGAGAAGGCAATCCTCATGCCGACAATGCCGTCATCGAGTCCACTCAGGAACGACGTGGCCGGCGTAGGCATCGCGGACCAGTCGCGAGCGTCGTACCCGGTGATCACATCCATCAGCGCGGCCGTATCCCGAACTGTCCGCGTCATGGGCCCGGCATGCGACAACGTCCCGAACGCACTCGGCGGATACAACGGAATCAGCCCGTACGTCGGCTTGAGGGCGACCGTCCCCGTGAACGCGGCCGGGATCCGGACCGACCCTCCCCCATCGGTGCCGACGGACCACGCCCCCATCCCGAGCGCGACCGCGGTGGCCGATCCGCCGCTCGAACCGCCGGGTGTCGTGGCCGGATCCCACGGGTTGCGCGTCACGCCGTACTTGGAGGAATCCGTAACGCCCTTCCACGAGTATTCCGGGGTGGTCGTCTTGCCGAGGATCACTGCGCCGGTCTCGCGCAGCCGGGCGACGGCCGGTGCGTCCTCATCCCACGGGCCGGCCTCGTCGATCAGCGTGCTGCCACGCAGTGTCGGCCATCCCTTTGTCCACAAGGCGTCCTTGATCGATGTCGGCACGCCGTCGCCGGGCCCTAGTGGCTCCCCTGTCTGCCACCGGGCCTCCGACTCCTTCGCGGCCGCGAGTGCCCCTTCGGCATCCACCAGTACGAACGCGTTCACCTGCTCGTCGTACCGCCCGATCGCCTCCAACGCCGCCCGCGTCGCCTCCAGCGGCGAGATCGTCCTCGCCCGGTACCCCTCCACCAACTCACTAGCCGTGATGAACTCCGGCCCCGCGGCAAATGCCGACGCGGATCCTGCGGTCGGAGCCGATCCCGAACCCACCCCAGGTGCGACGCTCGGTGCCGACCCCGCGCTCGCCCGAGGTGCGGCGCTCGCCCGAGGTGCGGCGCTCGCCCGAGGTCTCAGGGACTGCGCCTCTCGGGGTGTCGGGGATGCCGGAGTTGGTTGAGTCATCGGGCTCCTGTCGGGACGTAGCCGAGCTTCTTGTCCACCACGTTGAGCAAGGGTTCGTCGGCCAGCCAGCGCCGAACGTTGGCGGCGAACTGCGCCGAGAGCGTGTCCCGCCAGCCGATCACGTCACCGGACATGTGCGCGGTGATCGTCACGTTCGGCGCATCCCAGAGCGGGTGGTCAGGCGGCAGCGGCTCGCGGTCGAAGACGTCGAGGGTCGCCGCGATGCGCCCGTCGGACAACGCCGCCAGGAGCGCGGCTTCGTCGACAATCGGACCACGTGCGATGTTGATCAGGTGCGCGCCGGGCCGCATCGCCGCGAGTACCTCGGCATCGACCAACCCCCGGGTCGCGTCCGTCAACGGCGCCGCGAGTACGACGTGATCGGCCCAGCCCACCGCAGCCGAAAGATTGCCACTAGCAACAACCTCACCGAAGTCTGCATCGCCCGACCGCGCCACGCGCCCAGCCCCACGAACCTGCAGACCAGCCGCCCGCAGCAGCCGAGCCGTCTCGCGCCCGATCGCGCCCGTGCCGACAACCAGCGCGTTCGTCCCGAGCACGCTGCGAGTCTCCCGGTGGTGCCACTCGTGCCGCCGCTGCGACTCCAGACTCCCCCGGCTGTCTTTCGCCTGCGCGATCACCGCACCCAGCACGTACTCCGCGATCGGCCGATCGAACACCCCATGAGCATTCGTCACCACCACATCCGAGTCCCGAAGCTCATCGAACAGCAGCGTGTCCACCCCCGCCGCCGTCACATGAATCCACTCCACCGACCCGGCCTCACCCCAGACAGTCCGAACCGCCTTCGAGAAGTAGTCCCACAACATCACCCCCCGAGCCCCCCGCACCGCCTCCGCCAGCCCACCCGCATCACAAAACCGGAACTCAACCCCCAACCCCTCCAGCCCCGGCGGCACCAGCAACCCACCAGGCGCCACACCCGCACCAGCCCCCGCCACTCCCGGCTCCCCCGCACCAGCCCCCGGCTCCCCCGCACCAGCCCCCGCCACTCCCGGCTCCCCCGCACCAGCCCCCGCCACTCCCGGCTCCCCCGCACCAGCCCCCGCCACTCCCGGCTCCCCCGCACCAGCCGCGACACCACCCGACCCGCCCACACCGAACCCCGCGCCCCCCGGGTCTCCAGGCTCAACCGAGCCAGGCGCCTCAGCTCCCGACTCGCCCGAGTCCGGCCCTGAGCCGTCCAGTTGATCGTCGGGTTCCGGCGGGGTGGGGGCGCGTTCGCAGAGCACCGCGATGATGGGGCGCTCGGCGGGGGGTGGCATGCGTCGAGGCTAGGAAGGCGTCCGTAGGATTGTCAACAATCCTCCAGCAGCCGCACACTGACTCGCATGACCGTGCGTCCGCCCACCTGCCCCTTGCCGGCTCCGGTTCCGCCGCTGCCGCAGACCGCCACCGGAATCGTCGCGCCGTACGACTTCGCGCTCCAGCGCAAACTGTGGCGCCGGGTCCCCGCCGACGTCTCCCTGCACGCGACCCGAACGCCGTACGCCCCGCTCGCCGCGAGGGGCCACGAACTGTCCGAGCCGATCGTGGTCACCGGCGACGGCATCGAGCGCCTGACCGATCTCCCCCACGAACTCACCATCAGGAGGTAGTCCATTGCGAACTCTCCCGTACGCCGGACGTGTAGCCGGACTGGTGGGATCGGTGATCGACTCGAGTACGTCGTTGCTGCACAAGCAGACGCACGACATCGTCCGGTTCGCGATGGGGTCACCCGCAGCGGAAGCCGTACCGTCGGCAGTCCTCGCCGCGATCGCCGCTGAGCAACTCAGCCGTCCCGACGCGTACGACTACGCGGCCACCGAGGGAGATCCGCCACTGCACGACGCCCTGCTCGAGATGCTGCGCGGCACCAGCGACGAGACCACGGCCGACCGGCTCACCATCACCGCAGGCGGGATGCAGGGGCTCGACCTGTTCTGCAAGCTCTTCGTCGACCCGGGCGACCTGGTCGTCGTCGAGTCACCGACGTACACGAACGGCAGTGCGACGGCCCTGTCGTACGGCGCCGAACTGCTGGAGGTGCCAGTCGATGTCGACGGGATGATTGTTGACGATCTACCAAGACTCCTCGACGGACGCCGCCCGAAGGCGATCTACACGATCCCGACATTCCAGAACCCGTCCGGCGCGACGCTCTCGCTGGAACGACGGCACCGGCTGCTCGAACTCGCGCGCTCCTGGGGAGCGATGGTGATCGACGACGATCCGTACGGGCTGCTGCGGTTCGCCGGGGATCCGGTGCCGACGTTGCGTGAGCTCGGCGCGGGCGATCCGCTAGTGTTCGCCGTACGGACGTTCTCGAAGATCGTCGCGCCGGGATTGCGGGTCGGCTGGTCGACACCGATCCCGAACTGCAGCCGCTGTTGATCAACGCGAAGCAGGCGATGGACACCTGCACGAACCTGCCGGCCCAGCGGTTGCTCGCCGGGTTCCTGAGCGGCGGTCACCTCAAGGAACACTTGGTCACGCAGCGGCTCGAGTACAAGCGCCGCAAGGACGCGATGAACACGGCCCTGCAGGAGAACTTCGGCGACATCGCCCGCTGGACCGATCCCGAGGGCGGCTTCTTTCTCTGGGTCACGCTGGAGAACGGCGTCGACACCGGCGAGCTGTTCGAGATCGCGCTGGCCGAGGGCGTCGCGTTCATCCCCGGCCCGGCCTTCTCCCCCTCCGGCCGCTTCACCGACGCGCTGCGGCTCTGCTTCGCATCGACCCCGCCGGACCGCATCCACGAAGGCATCGCCCGGCTTCGCCGCGCCGCCGACAAACTGGTGCCCTAGGCAACAACTTGGCCCGGGCTCTCTGTTCTCTCACTGACTCCAGCCTTGGTGAGAGAATTCGTTAATCGACCTGTTACACGTGAGGACGGCCGACGAAACCGGCGCGCCCTGAACTGGTCGAGACCCGCCGCCACGGCGGGGCGCCCCTAGGGTTCCGCTGCCGGTATCGGCAGGACTGGTCCGAGAGGGGAGACGGCGCCGCCGCGACGGCACCGTTCCACGGCGGGACAAAAGCCCGGGAGGCCTTGAGGGCCCCGGGTGCCGTGTGCATTCCGGGCCGAACCGACGGAGGCCGGAATGTCAGCCACCCCTGAAACACTGACCTCGCCAAGCGCTGAAGATCTGGGCCGGTTCGGCTACACCCAGCAGCTCTCGCGCCGGGTCGGCAGCTACGCGTCGTTCGCTGCCGGCTTCTCGTTCGTGTCCATCCTCACCACTGTCTTCCAGCTGTTCGGACTGGGATTCGGCTTCGGCGGTACGGCGTTCTTCTGGACCTGGCCCGCCGTCCTCGCCGGGCAGCTGATGGTGGCGTTGTGCTTCGCCGAGCTCGCCGCGCGCTACCCGCTGTCCGGAGCGATCTACCAATGGGCCAGGCGGCTCGGCGGCGCTGTCGTCGGCTGGTTCGCGGGCTGGACGATGGTGATCGCGCAGATCATCACGCTGGCGACCGCGGCGATCGCGCTGCAGGTCGTGTTGCCGGCAGTCTGGTCCGGTTTCCAGCTGGTCGGGACCGACTCGGCGCTCTCGTCGAAGGATGGCGCGGCGAACGCCGTCGTCCTGGGCTGCATCCTCCTCGCAGCCACCACGCTCCTCAACGCGACCAGTGTGCGCATCACCGCGGTCGTCAACTCGGTCGGTGTCACCTGCGAGCTGATCGGCGTCGTGTTGATCATCGTATTGTTGACAACCCGAGCCGAGCGCGGTCCGTCCGTCGTACTGCACACGACGAACCTCGACAGCACCACCGGGTACGTCGTACCGCTGCTGATCTCGGCGTTGATGGCGGCGTACGTACTGGTCGGGTTCGACAGCGCGGGCGAACTGTCGGAGGAGACGCACAAGCCGCGCGCGACCACGCCTCGCACGATCATCCGGGCCGTCGTCGCGTCCGGTATCGGCGGCGCGTTCCTCATCATCGCCGCGCTGATGGCCGCGCCGTCGCTGACCGACGGCGATCTCGCCACGCAAGGTCTCCCCTACGTGCTGACCAGCCGGCTCGGTACGACGCCCGGCAAGCTGCTGCTCCTCGACGTCGCGCTCGCTGTCTGCGTGTGCACGCTCGCGATCCAGACTGCGGCCGCGCGGATGATCTTCTCGATGGCGCGCGACAACGTCCTGCCTGGGTCGCGGCAGTTGCGTCAGGTGTCCCGCCGTACCGGTACGCCGGTCGCGGCGACCATCGTGCCCGGGATCCTCGCGGCCGTGTGCCTGGTGGTGAATGTCGGCAACGCCGGACTGTTCCTCGGTCTGGCGAGCGTCTGCATCATGCTGCTCTACGTCGCCTATCTGATGGTGACCGCACCTTTGCTGGTACGCCGCTTGACCGGCCGCGGACCGTCCGCTGGTACGGACGAGGACGGCCGGCCGCTGTTCTCGCTCGGACGGTTCGGTCTGATTGTCAACATCGTCGCTGTCTCGTACGGACTAGCGATGGCGATCAACCTCGGTTGGCCGCGCGCTGAGGTCTACGACCCGGCCGGTGCGGGTTGGTACCTGCACTATCTGCCGCTGATCACGCTCACCATCGTGGCCGCCGGCGGACTGCTCGCCTACCGGAGTCAGCGCAGTGCGTACCACGCCTCGATCGGCCTCGTCGTGCCGGCCGCCGCGCCTTCCATCGCCGAGGCGGAAGGGGCCGGGGCATGAATCACGACATCCCAGCCGCCGCGGCCTGGTCAGCACCGGTCCGGGCGGGGCGCAGCATCACCCTGACCGCACTGGCCGACGGCGCGAACGCATCGGTCCTGATCATCGGAGCCGACCGGCTCGATCGGCTGAACATCCCGGACACGCTCAAGTCGCAGATGTCCGCGCGAATCCGCACCGGCATGGTCCTCATGTCCGACCGCGGCCTGGCTCTCGCGACAGTCGTCGCATCCACCCTCGACTGGCACGACTGCCTCACCGGCGGACGCCCTGAACAACTGCTGCTGCTCGAACTGGCCAAGCACGGTTTCGGACCAGCGGACTTGCACGGCTGCATCAACTTCTTCTCGAAGGTCGGCATCGCGGATGACGCCCGCGCCTCGCTCGCGTTCGTTCCCGACCACGCTCACTCGGGCGACACCGTGACGCTGCGAGCCGAGCAGGACCTGCTGGTCTTCATCTCCACCGCACCGCATCCACTCTCCGACGGCCCGGCCGCGGGAGTCCCCGTACAGATCGCGACCGCCGACGGGACGGAAGAGCTCGAGCGCGAGGAAGCGACCCGTGGGCTCGAGCTGCGCGAGGAAGCGATCCGTGCGCTCGAACTGACCCGAGAGCTGATCGCATGACCGTCATCGCCACGAGCACCGCCCTGGACACCGTCGTGGAACCCGGCGACGGCGCACTGCTCACCGTGCCGGCGGGCGGTCGATTGCAGATTGTCGACCTGCACGGCAATCAGGCGGTCGACACCTTGCTCTACGACGCGCACGACATCGACAACCGATACTCGGCCTTCGACACGATCCGCGAACAAAGTGCCGTCTTCCTCACCACCGACTCGCGCCTGTTGTCGACCAGACTCGACGAACTCGCGGTGATCACCGACGACACCTGCGGCCGCCACGACACCGTCGGAGGCGCGTGTTCCCAGGAGAGCAACGTCATCCGGTATGGCGAACACACCCGGCATCAGCACGCCTGCCGCCAGACCTTCCTCTCGTACGGCGCACCCGCCGGCATCGGCCAGCGTCAGCTCACCCACAACATCAACTTCTTCATGAACGTCCCCGTCACCTCGGGCGGAGACCTCCAGTTCGACGACGGTCTGTCGGCCCCCGGCCGGTACGTCGAAATCACCGCGACGCGGGACATCCTGGTGCTGATCAGCAATTGTCCGCAGGTCAACAATCCCTGCAACGGCTGGAATCCGACGCCGATCCAGCTCCTGGGCTGGTGGTGACGATGGCCGCTATCACGATCATCACGCCGGGAACCCAGACCACGATCCAGGACCTCGCCGGCCGGCCGGGCCTGTGGGATGTCGGCGTACCGCCCTCCGGCGCGGCCGACGAACTCACCTTCGCACTCGTCAACTCTGCGGTCGGCAATCCAGACAGCGCAGCCGGACTGGAATGTGTGGTCACCGGACCGACGCTGACCTGCGACGAGGACCGGTTGGTCTGCGTCGGCGGCGCGGTCAACAATGCGACGATCGACGGACTCCGCTTTCGACCCGGTCTGGTCGTCCGCCTGCCTGCCGGTTCCGTCCTCGACCTCGGCGCGATCGATGGCCCGGGCCTGCGCGGTTATCTCGCGATCGAAGGCGGGCTGGACGTCCCACGCGTCCTCGGCAGCCGATCGACCTTCGTGCTCGGCGGCTTCGGCGGTCACGACGGCCGCGCTTTCACGGCAGCCGACCAACTCCCCTTGGGCCGGCGCGAGAACCTGCTCACCCCGCTGTCGGTCGATCTGCCGAAGCTCTCCGACAGCTGGCGTGTCCGGGTGATCGCCGGCCCGCACGGCGCCCCGGATCACCTCACGCCTGAAGGTGTCGACGATTTCTTTGCCAACAGTTGGATTGTCGACCATCGCTCCGACCGCACCGGGATCAGGCTCGTTGGTCCGACTCCGGGCTGGGCCAGGACCGACGGCGGAGAGGCCGGCCTGCACCCGTCCAACGTGCACGATTCCGCGTACCCGGTCGGCGGCATCATGCTGTCCGGCGACACCCCGGTCATCGTCGGCAAGGACGGCCCGTCGCTCGGCGGCTTCGTCGTACCGGCCGTGGTGATCGAAGCCGATCGGTGGATGCTCGGGCAGCTCCGCGCCGGCGACAGCGTTCAGTTGGTCCCGGTGTCGCCGGTGGCCGCAACCGAGGCGATCCGGGTACGACGTCACTGGCTGAGTGATCTCCGGCAGGACCCGGCGGAGGTCACCTCCCCGGTCAGCAACCCGGACCGTCCGAAGGCTCTGCACCAAGCCGAGCGCACGACCACGGCTCCGCCGTACACGATCAGATGTGCGGGCGAGCGGCACCTGCTCGTCGAAGCGGGACCGGCCGAGCTCGATCTGACCGTCCGCGTCTGGATCCACCTGCTCGCCCAGTCGTTGCGTGCCGAACTGCCCGCTGGCGTCACGGAGATCGTCGAGGGTGTGCGGTCGATGCTGGTGGCGGTCGACTCGTCACGGCTGACGCTGACCGAACTCGCCGAGCGACTCGCGTTCCTCGCCGCCGGGCTGGACGATCCGGAGACCGTGGTGCTGCCGGCGCGCGAGGTGACGTTGCCGATCGCATTCGACCACCCGGAGGCCCATGAGGCGATGCGCCGGTACGCGACCTCGGTTCGCCCGGACGCACCCTGGTGCCCGGACAACGTCGAGTTCATCCGGCGGGTCAACGATCTGCAGCAGCGTGACGAGGTGTTCGAGATCATGCAGCAGGCGACGTACCTGGTTGTCGGGCTGGGCGACGTGTACCTCGGCGCTCCGGTCGCCGTACCGATCGATCCGCGGCACCGGCTCGTGACGACGAAGTACAACCCGGCGCGCACCTGGACGCCGCAGAATGCGGTCGGGATCGGCGGCATCTACCTGTGTGTGTATGGGATGGAGGGACCGGGCGGCTACCAGTTGGTCGGGCGGACCGTCCCGGTCTGGCGATTGTCTGCAACCGACGAGCGTCCTTGGTTGTTGCGGCAGTTCGACCTGATCCGATTTACCCCGGTGAGCGCGGAACAACTCGCCCACGAACGCGCCGAGATCGCGGCCGGACGGGCGGATCTGCGGATCTCCCCGGCCACGTTCTCGATCGCCGACGTACGCCGCATCGAGCAGGAGGCACCCGTGGACATCGCGACCGTACGAGCGAAACGACGAGCAGCCTTCGAGGCCGAACGCGCGAGGTGGGGAGCATGAGCGACGCAGCCGTAGGCATCACCCGCGCAGACGACGAAGCTGCCGCTGAGATCCACCAGGTGGACGACAACCCGGTCTGGATCAGCCGGTTGGATCCAATCGAACCGCAGCCCGGGCCGCTGCACGGACTCACGATGGCTTTGAAGGACAACATCGACCTGGCCGGTGTGCCGACGACTGCCGGCGATCCACGCAACAGCGAGCCGGCGACGCACAACGCCTTCGTGGTCGACCAGTTGCTGGCGGCCGGCGCCGTACCACTGGGGAAGACGAATCTCGATCAGTACGCGACCGGGCTGGTCGGCACGCGATCGCCGTACGGCGCCTGTCACTCGGTCTACTCATCGGAGCACGTGTCGGGTGGATCGAGTTCGGGCAGCGCGGTCGCCGTCGCGAGCGGGCAGGTCGACTTCGCGCTGGGCACGGATACCGCCGGCAGTGGCCGGGTGCCGGCTGCCTTCAATCGGATTGTCGGCATTAAGCCGAGTCGCGGGATCGTGTCTGCGCGCGGCGTCGTACCGGCATGCCGTTCGCTCGACTGCGTGACGGTGATGGCCCGATCGGTGGGTACGGCGCGCCGCGTCTTCGACGTGATGGTTGCCTTCGACCCGGACGACGCCTGGTCACGGCGAGCCTCATCGCTCCCACGGTCCCGGCCGGGTCGCGTGACCGGGGCCGCGGCGGTGATCGGCGTACCGGATGTGGGGCTGGACCTGGATCCACTGCATGAACAGGCGTGGCAGGCGACGCTCGACCAGGCGCACCGGCTCGGCGAGGTGGTGAAGGTCGACGTACGGCCGCTGCTCGAGGCAGCCGAGTTGCTGTACTCCGGGCCGTGGCTGGCCGAGCGCTGGCTCGCGTTCGGCGAGAAGCTTGTCGACAATCCTGATGTCGACCCGACCGTTCGTTCGATCGTCCGGCAAGGTGCAGCTCTGACCGCTGCGGATGCCTTCGCCGGATTCGATCGGCTCGCGACGCTTGCTCGTGCGAGCGAACACCTGTGGACGCAACTGGACGCGCTCCTCCTACCGGTAACGCCCGAGCATCCGACGCTGGCCGAGGTGGCGGCGGACCCGATCGGCGTGAACAGCCGGCTCGGCCGCTTCACGAACATGGTCAACCTGCTGGACCTGTGCGCGGTCGCCTTCCCAGGCCCAGACCGGGCCGACGGCCTGCCGTTCGGCGTACAACTACTGGCACCCGCAGGCCACGACCACGCGATAATCGACCTCGCCGCCTCGTGGTGCGACGAGCACACCACGCCGCTGGACGTCGGTGGTGCCGCCGCAGGTGGACTTGCAGGTGACGTGTCGACGGACGGCGAGATTCTGCTGGCGGTCGCCGGAGCACATCTGACCGGCCAGCCGCTGAATGGCGAGCTCGTCCGACGGGGCGCCCAGCTCGACCGGGTCGCCCGGACGGCTCCGTCGTACCGCATGTATCTGGTCGACGGACCACGGCCCGGCCTGACCCGAACCGGGTCCGATCAGGACGGCCCCGGCATCGAGGTGGAGCTCTGGAGCTTGCCGGCAGCCGAACTCGGCGGGTTCCTGACCACGGTCGCGCCACCGCTGGCAATCGGTCCAGTGGAGTTGTCCGACGGACAGCAGGTCCTCGGCTTCGTGTGCACAGCCGACGGCGCGGATCCGGCGCAGGACATCACGTCATACGGCGGTTGGCGCGCATACCTGGCCGGTGACTCGACGTAGGCCGTCTCCGGCGGCGAGGTCCGCCTAGGCTAGGGAGGCATGAACGTGACGCCTACCGAGCAGGCTGTACTGGACCGGATCGACGAAGAGCTACTAGTCCGGGTCACCGTGGAGCTACTGCAGGCCCGCGGCCAGAACCCACCCGGCGACGAAGCCGCAACCGTCGCAGTCCTCGCCGCGGCGGGCCGGGCGCTAGGCCTCGACGTAGTCACAACACCAGTCGAGCCGGGCCGTGACAACGTCACCATCACCCTTGCCAGCGACAACGGCGTCGAGCACAACGGGTCCGCAGGCAACAGCGTCGGCGGTGGGTTCGGGGGTGACGGTGTCGAGGGCAACGGTTCTGTTGGTCGCGGGCCTGGGTTGTTGCTGCTTGGGCATACGGATGTCGTGCCGGTTGGTGATGGGTGGACGACGGATCCGTTCGGTGGGGAGGTTCGTGACGGGCGGATCTATGGTCGTGGCGCGTCCGACATGAAGGGCGGCCTCGCGGCGGCGCTGGTCGCTCTCGCCGCGTTGCGCGGGAGCAGGTTGAGCGGCCCAGTCGAGCTGGCTGCCGTGGTGGATGAGGAGGAGACGGGCAAAGGCATCCGTGCGTACGTCGCCGGGACCGAGCGACCCTTCGTCGGGTGCATCACCGCGGAGCCGACCGACTTGCAGACAATCATCGCGGCGCGGGGCGACTCATATCTGCGCGTCGCCATCCATGGGCGTGCGTGTCACGCGGGCAACCCGGCCGACGGAGCGAACGCGATCTATGGCGCCGCCGCGGTGGTCGCGGAGATCGAACGTCTGCACGCGATGCTTGCCGCCGACCCCCATCCACTGCTCGGCCCGGCGACCTGGAGCGTCGGCCAGATCAACGGCGGTACGGGCGGCTCGATCGTCCCGGCCGAATGCGTCATCGTCGCCGATCGCCGACTACTCCCCGGCGAGTCACCGGCCGCCGTACTCGACGATCTCCGCCGGCGAGTCGCGGATCTCAAGCTGGAGGACCGCGGCCTGACCGTCGACCTCGAGATGCCGATGGAGATACCGGCCTTCGAAACCTCAGCCGACGCCGACCTGGTGCGCGTCACCGAGGCGGCCCGGGTCGATGCCGGTGGCCCCGATCTTCCGTTGGGTGGTTGGACCGCGGCTTGCGACGGCGGGTACGTCGTCCGCGATCTCGGCGTACCCGTCGTCGTACTCGGCCCCGGCTCCGTCACCACCCAGGCCCACCGCGCCGACGAATCCGTCGCGATCGCCGAACTCCTCACCGCGGCCCGCGCGTACGCCCTCACCGCCCTCCGCCTCCTCGCCTGAGCGGAGCTAGTGGTTGGCGGGGCTTACGTGGACCGTGGCGCTGTGGAGTTTGGGCAGCGAGTGTGACAGGCGGTGGTGGGCGTCGTGTGCGATCGCGTGGGCGTCGGCGAGGGTTAAGGCCGGGTCGACGAGGACACTCGTCTCGGCCCGGATGCGGTGCCCGGTCCAGCGGAGGCGGAGGTCTTCGATTGCGGTGACGCCCGGCGTACCGCGCAGGGTGGTCTCCGCAGCGGCGAGTAATTCCGGATCGATCGCGTCCATCAGCCGCCGGTAGACGTCGGTCCAAGCACTCTTCAGTACGACGAGGATCGCGACCGTGATCCCCAGCCCGACCAGCGGATCGGCCAGCGGGAAGCCGGCCAGTACGCCGATCGCGCCGAGTACCACCGCGAGTGAAGTGAACCCGTCGGCGCGCGCATGCAGTCCGTCCGCGACCAGGGCGGCTGAACCGATCCGACGGCCGACGCGGATCCGGTACGCCGCGACCAGTTCGTTGCCGGCGAATCCGGCCAAACCGGCAGTGATCAGGGCAGCCAGGTGCCCCGGCGGCTGCGGATCGATCAGCCGCCGGATCGACTCGTACCCGGCGACCATCGCGGACAACGCGATCATCCCGACGATGAAGATCCCGGCGAGGTCCTCGGCCCGCCCGTACCCATAGGTGTAGCGCCGGGTCGCCGGCCGGCGCGCCAGTACGAACGCAGCCCACAGCGGAACCGCGGTCAGCGCATCGGAGAAGTTGTGCACTGTATCGGCGAGCAACGCGACCGAGCCGGTGAGCGCGACGAGCAGAGCCTGCACGATCGCCGTCAGTCCCAGCCCCGCAAGGCTGATTTTGACCGCACGGATCCCCTCGGTACTCCCCTCCAGCGCCGCGTCCACCGACTCCGCCGCATCGTGCCGATGCGGCCGGAACACCCGCACCACCCAACCGACCGGCCCACGCCATCCACCCCAGCCCGCCCGCCCCTCCCCATGCCGGTGCTCGTGTCCAGCGCCGTGCCCGGGTCCAGCCTCGTGCCCCTGCCCAGCGCCACCTCCGGGTCCAACGCGGTCTCCGGATCCTGCGCCGTGCCCGTGTCCGACACCGTCTCCGGGTCCTGCGTCGTCTCGGGGTCCGTGCCCATGCCCGTGTCCGGCACCGTGCCCGTGTCCAGCCTCGTGCCCCTGCCCAGCGTCGTCTCCGGGTCCGTGACCATGCCCGTGTTCGGCAGGGTGACCATGACCCGCCGCGGGCTCACGCCGTACGTTCATGAGCACATGTTATCTGCGCAACCATGCATATACGCAAGTAGGCAGGTTCTAGGTAGGGTGTCGACCATGCACTCGTCGATCGAGGACTTCGAGATGCCGAACGAGGAGCAGGTACATCTCGCCGCCGAATCGTTCCGCCTGCTCGCCGACCCGACGCGGATCCGCGTCCTCTGGGCGCTGCTGCAAGGCGAGTCGTCGGTCGCCTGCCTGGCCGAGCTCACCGGCGCCGCGCCGGCGGCCGTCAGCCAGCACCTGGCCAAACTCCGCCTGGCCGGCCTCGTCCGCGGCCGCCGCGAAGGCACGTTCGTCTACTACTCGGCCGCCGACCATCACGTCCGCAAACTCCTCGACCAGGCGCTCTTCCACGCCGACCATCTCGACCGCGACCTCCCCGGCTGACGAGTTCCTCGCGGGCGCTCAGCCGCTCTTCAACCAGCCCCTCCGAGGCGACTCCGTGATCTACCTCCCGGTGCCGCCGTCCTGTGACGGCAGTGCCGCAGCGAGGAGTTCGGCGAGATGGTTCGAGCGGCGTGAGGTGCCGTGGGTGATCTGGGTGCGGCAACTGAAGCCGTCGGCCAGTACGGCGGTTGCTTCGGGCAACGATCGTACGGCGGGGAGGAGGACGCGCTCACCGATCGCCTTCGAGACCTCGTAGTGATCGCGTTCGAAGCCGAAGTTGCCGGCCAGACCGCAGCAACCCGAGTCAGGCACGGTCGCGTCGATGCCGGCCGCGGACATCAACCGGCGGTCGGCGTCGAAGCCCAGTACGGCGTGCTGGTGGCAATGGGTCTGGACCAACGCCGCTCCCCCGACGTGCGGTGGTTCCCACCCCGACTCGCTGAGGAACTCGGCGAAGGTCCGCGTCGCCCGCGCGGCCCGGTCAACCATCGGATTGTCGGCAATCAGATCAGGTGCGTCGTGCCGGAGGGCTGCCGTACAACTCGGTTCGAGCCCGACGATCGGCGTACCGGCGGCGAGATGCGGCGCGAGCGTCCCAAGCGACCGGTTGAGAACGCGTCGAGCAGTCTTCAACTGCCCGGTCGAGATCCAGGTCAGACCACAACAGACCGGCTTGTCCGGCAGCACCACCTCGAACCCAGCCGCCTCCAACACCGCAACCGCCGCCCGCCCAATCTCAGGCGCCAAGTAGTTGGTGAACGTATCCGGCCACAACACGACCGTCCGCGCACCCGTCGACGCGGACCTGGCGCGGTTGTTGAACCAGTGGGTGAAGCTCTCGGACGCGAAGGCCGGGACCTCCCGCTCGGCCGCGATCCCGCCTAAACGCTTGGTCAGCTGCAGGCGTGCAAATCGATTCGCAACGCCGGGCGCCCGCGACGCCAGCCTGGACCACAGAGGCAACCACCCCATCGACCAGTGGGACATCGGTCGTGCCCACGGGCGGCGGGCGTAATGGTGATGGGTGAACTCGGCCTTGTACGTCGCCATGTCCACGTTGACCGGGCAATCGGACAAACATCCCTTACAGGACAGGCAAAGGTCCAACCCATCGCGTACTTCGGTCGACCGCCAGCCATCCGTGATCACGTCGCCCTGCAGCATTTCCCACAGCAGATGCGCGCGTCCGCGGGTCGAGTGCAGTTCCTCGCGCGTGACCTGATAGCTCGGGCACATCACGCCGCCCGAACTCTGCCGGCACTTCCCGATCCCCACACACCGGCGCTGCGCCTGGGCGAAGTCGTCCGCGTCGTCCGGATACGTGAAGATTGTCAACAATCGACGGTCCTTCGCCGGTCCGTCGTGGCGGATCGCCAGATCGAGCGGTGGCGGGTCGACGATCATCCCGGGGTTCATCACGCGCCCCGGGTCCCAGATCTCCTTCAGTTCCGCGAACAGCCGCACCCCATCAGCGCCGTACATCCGGCTGAGCAGTTCCGACCGCGCCCGCCCGTCACCGTGCTCGCCCGAGACCGAACCGCCCAACTCGACCACGAGATCCGTCGACTGCTCGACAAACTCCCGGTACGTCGCGATCCCGCGCGTACTGAACAGGTCGAAGTCGATCCGCATGTGCATGCAGCCCTCACCGAAATGCCCGTACGACGCACCGGACAACCCGTGCCGGCCGAGCAGCTCGTCGAGTCCGCGGAGGTAGTCCCCCAGGCGCTCGGGCGGTACGGCGGCGTCCTCCCAACCGCCCCACGCCTCGGCTCCGTCCGCCCGCCGAGTCGCCAGCCCAGCGGCATCCGTCCGGCACCGCCACAACACTCCTTGAGCCTTCGCCTCTGTCACCAACGACGCCGACGCAGCCGAGCCCGAGCCGCGCAGTTCGTCCAGCATCAGCTGTGCGGCCCTGGCCGCCAGCACTTCGTCATCGCCGCCCATCTCCACCAGTAGCCACGCCTGGCCCTCCGGCAACCCGGCGTGTACGGCGGCGGCGCGCACCTCGGCCGGGAGGCGCTCGACCAAGTCGCTGTTGATGGACTCCATCGTCAGCGGATGGTGCCGCAACACGATCGGCACACAGTCCGCTGAGCTGATCGAGTCACCGAACCCGAGCACACACAAGACCTTTGCCTTGGGCAACTCGCTCAACCGCATCGTCGCCCGCAGAGTCGCCGCCAGACCGCCTTCGCTCCCGGACAGCAGCGCGGCCACGTTGTACCCGTACTCCGGCAGCAGCCGATGCAGCGCATACCCCGAGATCTGCCGACTGAACTGGCCGAACCTCCGCCTGATCAGCAGTTCGTTGCGATCCACGAACGCCTGCAGCGCCCGATGCAACTCCCCCTCCCGACCGGCCCGAGCAGCGAGCCCCGCCCGATAACTCTCAAGGAAGCCCGCACCGCCACGCGCGCCTCCCACACGGCCACGCCCGCTTCCCCCACCAGCCTGCCCGTTGACCCGACCGCCAGGCCCACCTCCCCCACCGGCCCGCCCGTTGACCCCACCGCCAGGCCCACCGCCCCCACCGGCCCGCCCGCTGACCCCACAGCCACGCCCGCTTCCCCTACTGCCCTGGTCGTTTCCCGCATCGACCGTCATTCGGGTGCCGTCGGCAAGCACCACGTCGAGCGATTGCAGATTGTCGGCAGTCGTCCCCCACGCCACCGAATGCGCCCCACACGCATTGTTGGCAATCATCCCGCCCAGCGTCGCCCGGCTCGCCGACGACGGATCCGCCCCGAACGCCAGCCCGTACGGCCTCGCCGCGGCCAGCAGATCCGTCAACACCACCCCCGGCTCGACGACGGCCGTCCGTGCCACCGGGTCAATCTCCAGAATCCGATTCACGTGCCGCGACGCGTCGATCACCACCCCACCGATCGCATTGCCGGCCATCGACGTACCCCCACCGCGCAACACCACCGGCGCCCCGGCAGCCGCGATCAACGTGACCGCGTTCGCCAGTTCCTCCGCATCGGCCGGTACGACGACCAACTCCGGCACGGCGCGGTAGTTCGAACCGTCGGCCGCATAGAGCGCTCGGGTCCGTCGATCGTCCGCCACGACACCCCGCAGTTCCCGGCGCAGGCCGGTCGCCAACCGCGCGACGTCGTACCCGAGACCGCGGCCTGGCGGCGCAACGACGCTTCCAGCAGCAGGATTGTCTGGGGTTAGCATTGTCAACAATCTACCGATTTGCGCGCTGGTCAGCCAGGAGGCCGCATGGTCACAGTAGGGCTGCTCTGCCCCGGACCCAGCGCGGAGGACGACTACCCCGCACCCGAGGCGCGGCTCGACGGCTCCATCCGGCTGCCGGTCGTGATCACCTCGGTCGGCGGGGACGCGCACCGGGTGGATGCCCTGCTGGACCTCGGCCGGGCCGAGCGGCTCGCCGACGGCGCATCCGAGCTCGCGGCCGCGCAGTCGGACGCGGTGATGTGGGCACGTCGGGCAGTTTCGTGTTCGGACCCGAGGGCGCCCGCAATCAGGCATCCTGTGTCGCTCAGGCGCTCGGCGTACCGGCGTCGTCGACGTCGCTCGCGTTCGTGGATGCGTGCCGCGCGCTCGGGGTACCGCGGGTCGCGGTGGCGGCGTCGTATCCGGACGAGATCGCGCAGCACTTCGTCCGATTCTCACCGGCGGCGGCCTAAAGGTGGTCGCGATGGGCAGCCACGGGATCTTCACCGCGGCGGAAGTCGGCACACTCGCGGCGGACCAGGTGATCGCGATGGTGAAGGCGGCGGACCACCCGGACGCCGAGGCGGTCCTGGTGCCGGACGCCGCCATGCACACGCTGGAGATTGTCGACGATCTCGAGGCGACAATCGGCAAGCCGGTGCTGACCGCGAACCAGGTGACCGTGTGGAAGGGGCTCGATTTGCTCGGCCCGGTACCTTCTCTGCCAAGCTTGGGCAGTCTGTTTTCAGCAAGGGGGACCTACGCGTGACCAGTTACATCGAGCCGTTGGCGCAGGAGTCGACGCCGAGCATCATCGCCGACAAGCTGCGCAGGGCGATCGCCCACGGTGAGCTCAAACCGGGCGCTCAGCTGGCCGAGGCGGAGCTCGCTCGCCAGCTCGGTGTGAGCCGCGGGCCGCTCCGGGAGGGCATGCAACGCCTCACGCAGGAAGGGCTGCTGGTCTCGATCCGCAACCGCGGGCTGTTCGTCATCGACATGACGCTGGGCGAGATCCGAGACATGTACCTTGCCCGCGCGGCGATCGAGCGCGCCGCGGCGAGCAAGATCGTCGCCGACGGCAATCACGAGGCGGCCGGCAAGGAGCTCCTCACGCTGGTCCGCAAGATGAGCGACGCCGAGGGCGACCCGGCGGCCGTCGGCGAGACCGACATCGCCTTCCACGAGCTCCTGGTCCAGCTGGCCGCCAGCCCCCGCCTCAGCCGCATCCACAAAACCCTCATCACCGAGACCCGGATGTGCATCCAGGCCCTCGAAGCCACCTACTCCGGCGCCGAAGCCCGCGTAGCCGAACACCAACACATAGCCGAAGCCATCACCGCCGGCGACCACCTCCTCGCCGACGACCTCCTCGCAGCCCACATGGAAGACGCCACAACCCGCCTCACCTCCCGGTAGCCGGGCATCCCAGGGCGAGTCCGTCCTTGGAGATGAACTGTGAAGTTGCGCGTTGAGGTCGTCTGAGGGCAGACCTGCTGCGGTCAGCTGAGGGCGATGCCGATGTATTTGGTTTCGAGGAACTCGTCGATGCCCGTGTGGCCGCCTTCTCGGCCGAGGCCGGATTGTTTGGTGCCGCCGAAGGGGCGGCGGGGTTGGAGACGACGCCCTGGTTGAGGCCAGACACTGAGTACGGCCTGGTCGCGTACGTCTTTACCAACGACCTCCGCCGCGCCCTCCGCGTCGCCGAGTCCATCGACAACGGCATGGTCTGTTGGCGGCCGCGATCACCTCCTCCTCGGTGGTGAAGGAGGTGAGGGGCGACGGGGCCGAAGATCTGTCTGCTGGGCGGTCGGGACGAGTACGGTCGTCGGCCGCGGTTAGGACCCCGGGGTTGCGAGGATGCCGGGATGACTCGTCGACTGCTGCTGCATTCAGGTTCTGTTTTTGATGTCGTGTCCGGAGGGGTGAGTGCGGCGGACGTCGTACTCGTGGACGATCGGATTGTTGACATTGGGACAGGTCTGGACGGGGATGAGGCGGTCGACTGTTCTAGTGGGTTGCTGCTGCCGGGGTTGATCGACTGTCACACGCATGTGTGTACTGCGGAGACGCGGCGCGATCCGTTCGGGTTGCCGCGGTCGGTGCGGCCGTTGTCCGCCGTACCCGTGTTGCGCACGTTGCTGAGTCTTGGGGTGACGACCGTGCGCGACGCGTGGGGCGCGGATGCCGGCGTACGGATGGCGGTGGAGAAGGGCTGGATCGACGGGCCTGAGGTGCTGATCAGCCTGCGACAGGTGTGTACGACGGGAGGCATCGGGGACCTGTGGGCACCGCGAACCGGGCCGGTCGATTTCTTCGAGGATCCGTCGCTGCCGGATCCGGTGTTCAACGGTGCGGATGGGGCGCGAGCCGTCGTACGGCGGATGGTTCGCGCCGGGGCGGATTGGATCAAGGTGGCGGCGACCGGGTCGATGGCGATCGGGACCGGTGTCCATGATCTGCAGCTGACAATCGACGAGATGGAAGCGCTGGTGGACGAGGCTCGGCGGCAGGGTGGTCGTCGGTTGATGGTGCATGCGCACGGGGCGCGGGCGGTCGAGCTCGCGGCGCGGGCCGGGGTGGGGAGTATCGAGCACGGGACCTATCTCGACGAAGCCGCGGTTGGGGCGATGGTGGAGGCCGGGACCTGGCTCGTGCCGACGCTGTCTGTTAGTCAGTCGGATCCGGAGAGTGTGCCGGCGGGAGCGGCCGAGGCGCATCGGGAGTCGGTGCGGCTCGCGAACGACGCGGGGGTGCGGATTGCGATGGGTACGGACAATCCGGTTCGACCGCACACCGAGGTGCTGTGGGAGCTCAGGCATCTGGCCGCGGCTGGGCTGGGTGATGCCGGGGCGTTGCGCGCGGCAACGATCGATGCTGCTCGGTTGCTCGGTCTGGCAGACGACCGTGGCGAGGTCAGCGTGGGCAAGCGCGCCGACCTGGTACTCCTCGACGGCACCGACCTGGACTGCACATCCCTGGAGCAACGCATCCGCCAGGTCTTCCACAACGGCAGCCCCGTAGCCGCCCAGCCGGCTGACGCCGACCAGGCGGTCACGGTGGACGCCGAGCAAGCGCGGTGACGGGCGCCGGGCGGGCGGTGACGGTGGGCGGCGCCGGGTCGGCGGGGCGCGGTTGGCTCCGGGTACGCGGGTCGGCGGTTGACTCTGACACTGTGTGAGGGGGTAGACCGGCGGCATGATGAGAACGGCTACGGAGGTTGCGGGGCGGATTCGGGGTGGCGCGGTGACGTCGCGGGAGGTGACGGAGGAGCTGCTCGAGCGGATCGGCACCGACGTCGGGGCAGAGCCCGGCAACCGCGTGAACGCGGTGGTGGAGACGCGCGGGGAGTTTGCGTTGCGGGCTGCTGATGCGGCTGATGCTGCGGTTGCGGAGGGGCGGGAGGTTGGGCCGCTGCATGGGGTACCGATGACGGTCAAGGAGTGTTTCAACGTCGCTGGGATGCGTACGACGTGGGGTGTTCCGGCGTTTGCGGAGTACGTCGCGGAGCGGGACGCGACTGTGGTCGAACGGCTCGGCCAGGCGGGCGCGATCATTGTCGGCAAAAGTAATGTCCACACGATGCTGGCGGATTTCGGGCAGACCGCGAACGAGATCTACGGCCGGACGAACAATCCCGCGGACCTCACCCGCACGCCGGGTGGATCGAGCGGAGGTGGCGCGGCCGCGCTGGCCGCGGGGTTGAGCTACCTGGAGTACGGCTCGGATCTCGTCGGGTCCATCCGGCTGCCGGCGGCGTACTGCGGTGTCTACGGGCTGAAACCGACCGCTGGACTGGTCCCGCTCGACGGGTTCCAGGTGCCGGGACCGCCTGCGGTACCGAACGAGTTCCCGAACTTGTCGACAATCGGACCACTCGCGCGATCGGCCGCCGACCTGCGTACGGCGTTGCGGCTCACCGGCGGGCCGGAGGCCCCGTACTCCTGGAAGCTTCGGCCGGCCCGGCGCGAACGGCTCGCCGACTTCCGGGTAGGCGTCGTCACCGACCATCCGGCTGCACCGGTGTCGAGCGAGGTCGGCGACGTACTGTCCGACACGATCGATCGCCTCGGCCGGAGCGGCGCCAAGATCGTCGAAGGCTGGCCGGAGGGAGTCGAGCCGGCAGAACAGGCCGAGGCGTTCGGATTCCAGGTCGGGCTGTTCTTCACGCTGCACGGCGGCGCGCCGGCGTCCGCGAGTCTCGTCGAGGTGATCGAGCAGGAGCGTCGGCGGGTGGCTGCGCGGATGCGGTGGCAGCAGTACTTCGACGATGTCGACGTGTTCCTGTGCCCGACCAGCTTCACCACCGCGTTCCCCCACGACGACCGGCCGTTCGAGGAGCGGACGATCACGACGTCGTACGGCGAGCAGCGGTACGACGCTCAGGTGTTCTGGATCGCCCACGCATCACTGACCGGCCACCCCGCGCTCAGCATGCCGATCGGACGGACGCCGAGCGGGCTGCCCGTCGGCGGTCAGGTGATCGGTCCGTGGCACGAGGACGACACCGCCATCACGTTCGCGGAGCTCCTGGCTGGTTGACTTCATCTCGGAAGGGAGTGCGGATTGTTCGCAATCGGGGAATTCGCGAGGCATGGGCGAGTGTCGGTGCGGATGTTGCGGCACTACGACGCGATCGGGCTGCTGCGCCCGGCGTACGTCGATCCGGCGACCGGCTACCGCAGCTACACCGCGGGGCAACTGGCCGACCTCAACCGGATCGTCGCGCTGAAGGATCTCGGGTTCTCGCTCGAGCAGGTGCGGACGATGATCGTGGACGACATCAGTCCGGCCGAGCTGCGTGCATTGTTGACAATCCGACGTGCGGAATTGGAATCGACCGTTGCCGAGAGCTATGCCCGGCTCGCGCAGGTCGAGTCACGGCTGCGCGGCATCGAAGGTGACTTCCCCGCCGCCGACGTGGTGGTCAAGGAACTCCCTGCGGTTCGGCTGGTCGGGCTGACCACCACGGCCGCTAGTTTCACGCCGGAGGACATCACCCCGGTCGTTCGTCCGCTCTGTGCCGAGCTCGGCCGCCGCCTCCCCGACGCCGCGGTCCGCCCGACCGGGCGCCTGACCTGTCTGTACGAGCGCGCCCCACAGACAAGCGCAGATGAGGACGAAGTCGTCGTACGCGCGACCGTCCCGGCAGCTGTCGATGCCGAAGGCAACCCGAGTCAGACCGGCGACAATCCGAATGAGGCAGCCGGCAACACGGGTGGGGCTAACGGCAACACGGGTCGGGCTGACGGCAACACGGGTCGGGCTGACGGCAACACGGGTCGGGCTGACGGCAACCTGGCTAAGGCCGACAGCCGCGTGGATGTGGCCGACGGCAACGTGAATCCGGCCGGCGGCGGGCTCAATGGGCTTGAGGTGATCGATTTGCCGGCGGTACGGGCGGCGACGTTGGTGTATCGCGGACCGATCGATCAAGTGCTGCCCGCGTGGCAAGCACTAGCCCGCTGGATCGACGACAACGGTTATCGATCCAGCGAGCCGGCGCGTGAGCTCTACCTCGACTGCCCCGACGACCCGGCCGACTGGGTGACCGAACTACAGGAACCGATCGAGTAGTCAGGGCTTGGCTGCGAGTGAGGCGAGGCCGGCGGTGATGACGGCGATGCCGAACTCGAAGCGCTCGTCACCACTGGCGCCCGAGGTCAGGGCGGGGGCCAGGGCGGCCGTGATCGGGAAGCGATCGGCGGGGAGGGAGCCGAAGAAGGCACGCAGTTCGGAGACGAAACCCTCGACGTCCTCCTCGGTCCAGGCCCACGCACCTTGAACGCTTTCCTCGAAAGCAATCGCAGTCACGTACAGCGGGATCAGGTCGACCGCCCAGGCAGCCGCCTGGTCGGGAAGATTGCCGGCCTTGAGGATCCCGAGCATCCGCTCGGTACTGAGCAGAGCCCGCTCCCCCAGCGGCACCTGACCGATCGCGGCCCGAGCGACGCCCGGATTCGCCCGCATCACCCGGAGCATCTCGCGCATGGCGTCCTTGAGCTGCTCCTGCCAGCGATCAGGGTCAGCCTTCTCCGGGAGCTTCATCTGCTCGGCGGCCCGCTCGACCAGCAGCTGGTCGAGCTCCCGCTTGTTCGCGACGTGCGCGTAGAGGGAGGCCGGCCCGGTGCCGAGCTCCTGGGCGACCTTGCGCATCGAGACCGCCTCGTACCCGTCCTTGACGATCAGCCGCATCGCCGCGTCGACGATCCGCTCGCGAGTGAGCGGCTCCTTCGGCGTACGCACGGGTTTCGCGGGGCTGATCGGCTGCCAGGGCGACTGGGTCATAGCACCACTGTAGCGAACACCGTACTTGACAGGAACGCTGTTCGTGCGTAGAACAGTGTTCGTTAACGAACACCGTTCGCCCTCGTCGATTCAGGAGCCACCGATGAGCACCTCCACCACCACTCCACCGGAACCCCAGACCACCCCACACGCCGGGCCGCGCACCGCCACCAGTACGCCGTACCGGTGGCGCTGGATCGTGCTGGCGACCGTGCTGATCGCCGAGATCATGGACCTTGTCGACGCGACGATCGTCAACATCGCGGCACCCTCGATCCGGGCCGAGCTGGGCGGATCGGAGTCGGCGATGCAGTGGATGCTGGCCGGCTACACGCTCGCGTTCGCGATCGGCCTGATCAGCTTCGGCCGCCTCGGCGACCTCGTCGGACGCCGGCGGATGTTCCTGATCGGCGCGATCGGGTTCACCGTCGCCTCGGCGATCTGCGGATTGTCGACAAGCCCGGAGTTGCTGATCGGCAGCCGGGTCGCGCAGGGTCTGCTCGGCGCGGTGATGATCCCGCAGGGCTTCGCGATCCTGAAGGCGGTCTTCCCGGCGGACGAGATCGGCAAGGCGTTCGCACTGTTCGGCCCGGTGATGGGCCTGTCGGCGGTGGCCGGCCCGATCCTCGCCGGCGTATTGATCGATGCGAACTGATTCGACGCCGGCTGGCGGATGATCTTCTTCATCAACGTGCCGATCGGCATCGCGGCCCTGGTCGGCGCGCTCCGGTTCATGCCCGAGCTGAAGACCCCCGGCGCCTCGAGGCTGGACGCCGCCGGCGTGATCCTGGTCAGCCTCGCGTCCGGTCTGTTGATCTACCCGCTCGTCCAGGGCCGCGAGCTCGGCTGGCCGGCCTGGACGATCGTGATGATGGTCGCGTCGGTGCCGACGTTCGTACTGTTCGGCTGGCGTGAGCGGCGCTCCGGCAACCCGGTGATCGACCCGTCCCTGTTCCGCAGCCGCGGGTACGTCGCCGGCCTCGCCGTGATCACCACCTTCTTCCTGGCGATGTCCGGCTTCATGCTGGTCTTCAACCTGTTCACCCAGCTGGGTCTGCACTACAGCCCGCTGAAGGCCGGCCTCGCGATGGTGCCGTTCTCACTCGGGATCGCGATCGGCGCGCCACTGTCCGGCGGGCTGCTCGCTCCGAAGCTCGGGCGGAAGGCACTGCAGCTCGGCATCGCGGTGATGACGCTGGCGATGGGCGGTGTCTGGTTCACCCTGCACACGTACGGCGACGCGACGACGATCTGGAACCTGGTCCCGGCGACCCTGGCCACGGGGATCGGTGCCGGCCTGGTGTTCGCGCCACTGTTCGACATCATCCTCGCGTCGATCGACGACCAGGCCGCGGGCTCGGCGTCCGGCGTACTGACCGCGATGCAGCAGTTCGGCGGAGCGATCGGGGTCGCGGTGATCGGCACGATCTTCTTCCAGCTGCTGCCGGGGCACGCCTTCCTCGGCGCCACCAAGACGACCGTCCTGGTCGCGATCGCGATGTTCGTCGTCAGCCTCGCCGTCACCTGGCTGCTGCCGAAGCGGGCCCGCGAAGGCGCCCAGGCACACTGATCCGGGCATGACGAAGCCCCCGGCACCACCTGGTGCCGGGGGCTTCGGGACAGCTCAGTTGAACGAGTCGCCGCAGGCGCAGGAGCCGGTGGCGTTCGGGTTGTCGATCGTGAAGCCCTGCTTCTCGATCGTGTCGACGAAGTCGATCGAGGCGCCCTTCAGGTACGGCGCGCTCATCCGGTCCGTCACGACGTTCACGCCGTCGAAGTCGGCCACCACGTCGCCGTCGAGCTGACGCTCGTCGAAGAACAGCTGGTACCGCAGTCCGGAGCAACCACCCGGCTGCACGGCGACCCGCAGCGCGAGGTCGTCGCGGCCTTCCTGGTCGAGCAGCGCCTTCACCTTCGCTGCGGCCCCGTCGGTGAGGATCACACCCGTGGCGACGGTCTGCTCGGTCTGCGCTTCAGTCATTCCTGACTCCAGTCATCTCTCAAGTGCCTACTCGCACCGCAGGTGGGCACGGAAAATCCGCTGACATCACGAGCCAACAGCTCCGCACTCGTGATCATTCCCATGGTCGCACACCAATTTCCAGGATCAACTACCCCGGTCGCAGGCTGGTCAGCGGGCCCAGGTCCGGGCGACACGCTCCGCAACCGCCGCCAGCGAGCCGTGCGGATCCGCGAAGGCCCGCTCCTCCCCCACCGCGTCGACCAGCGAGTACGCCGACTCGACGCCCATCGTCCGCATCTCGCGGGAGCCGATCTGGACCTTCCCGGCCAGTACGACGCACGGCCGCATCGCGTCGTTCGCGACCTTCGCCACACCCGCGATCACCTTGCCGTCGCGGGACTGGAAGTCGAACGCGCCCTCGCCACTGAGCACCAGATCGACGCGGGAGGCCTTCTCCTTCAGCCCGGTCAGCTCCGCGACCAGGTCGATGCCGGACACCCGTTCGCCGCCGAGCAGCAACAGAGCGTAGCCGAGGCCGCCCGCAGCGCCGGCGCCCTTCTTGTCCGCGGTCTTCCGGTCCGCCAGTTCGGCGAAGTGCGTCAGCCAGCCGTCGACCGCGGGTTTGCGGTCGTCGGTGATCCCCTTCTGGGTGCCGAACACGTTGGTCGCGCCGCGCAGTCCGAGCATCGGGTTCTCCACGTCACTCGCCGCGACGAACTCGATCCCCGCCATCCGCGTCCGAGCCGGCTCGAGATCCACCGAACTCAACCCGGCCAACCCAGTAGCCCCCGCATCCAGTTGTCCCCCAGCTGCGGTCGCGCCCAGCGCGGCCAGGAGTCCGGCGCCGGCATCGTTCGTACCGGATCCGCCGAGGCCGAGGATGATCCGCTTCGCCCCGGCGTCCACCGCGGCCGCGATCAGCTGACCCACGCCGTACGTCGTCGCGTCCTCGGGCCGGCGGTCCTTCGGTTCCACCAGGTGCAACCCGCACGCCTGCGCGGTCTCGACGTACGCCGTCTCGCCCGCGAGCAGCACGGTCGCCGGGGTGTCCCCGCCGAGTGGCCCGCGGACGGTGACCGAGAGCAGCGTCCCGTCGACGACCGCGGACAGTACGTCGATGAACCCGGGACCGCCGTCGGCCATCGGCGCCACCAGCACCTCGGCCTGCGGATCCCGCCGCCGCCACCCCTCCTCGATCGCTGCGGCCGCCTCCACAGCGGTCAGCGTGCCCGCGAACTTGTCCGGCGCAATCAGGATTCGCATGCCGACATCCTCCCGCACGGCCTCCGTTGACGTACGCCGGTGCCACCAGTTGGATCGGCAGATGAAGACGATCCTGTTCGCGCTCCGGGTCAGCGATCTCGACCGTTCGCTCGCGTTCTACCGGGCAGTGGGCTACACCGAACTCGGCACCGTGCCGTTCGAGGACGGCTCCAGCCTGGTGTGGCTGAAGCTCGACGACGAAGCCGCGGTCTCGCTCGAGCTGGTGCACCGGCCGGCCGACGGACCGGTCGAGGTGCGCGGCTTCGAACACTTCGCCATCGAGGTCGACTCGCTCAGCACCACCATCGAGCGCCTGGCCGCGTCCGGCCTCGAGCCCGCGCCGCCCGAACTCCCCGGAGGACCCGACGGCCCGAAGACCTCCTGGCTCACCGACCCCGACGGCTACCGGTTCGAACTGGTCGAATGGCCTCCTGGCGGAGCGCCGACACCCTAGAAGTCACGACCTGTTCGGGCGGGTGATCAGGTCGGGCGACAGCTGCCAGAGCAGGCTGGCGCCGACCAGCGGCACGAGGTTCCACGTTGCGGTCGCGCGGCCGTCGGCGACGGTGATCCGGACCCGGCTGGGAGTGGTGATGACGTAGAGGTCGGCAACGAAAACCCCACCCTGCCAGCCGCCGGACGCGACGACCGGTCGGCCGAACGGGCGGCTCTCCCGCCATTCACCGTGCCCGACGTCCACCGCGAACGTGGTGCCGTCCGCTTCCAGCCGCACCGACCAACCGTCCGGCACGGCTTCGAGCGACAGTCGCGATCCAAGGGGCAGCGCAGCATCCTCTGTCGGTCCGTCGACGACCGCGATCGCGCTGTCCTGCGGCCGATGCTCACCGATGACCAGAGGCAGTGCGAGTCCGCGCATTCGATCGCCGAGCTTCGAGTCCAGCCCGTGGTCCACCGGCTGGTCTATGGCCGGGAGCAGACAGTCCCAGACGCCATCGAGTACGGCCTGCGCGTCCGTCACGGCAGCCGTGATCGCGACGACCAGGTCCGCGCTCGGTACGACGAGGCACAACTGCCCCATCGCGCCGTCGCCGCGGAAGCCGTGGCGCGACATCCAGAACTGATACCCGTAGCCCTGCAGCCAGTCCGCCGTACGGGAGTCGTCGTCGGACAGCACGGTCTCGACGTGTTTGCGGGTGGCCAGGTCGATCCACTGCCGTGACACCAGTTGCCGATCGCGCCATCGTCCGCCGCGCAGCAGAAGTTCGCCGAACGCCGCCACCGCCTCGGTGGTGAGGTGCAGCCCGTGGAAGCCGAAGGTGGCACCGCCGGCGACGCGCTCCCACTCCGCGACGGTCACTCCCATCGGTGCGAACAGCCGCTCGTGCACAAGGTCGGGCAGGGTACGGCCGGCGACCCGCTCGACCATCCGGGCCAGGAGGAAGGTGGTCGCGTTGTTGTACTGGTGCAGCGATCCGACCGGGTCGTTCGGCTCGATCCGGAGGAAGCCGCGGACCAGATCGGCCGGTTCGAGGTCCCAGGCATCCTCGAGCAGGTCGTGCGTGTGGCCGGTCGACATGCTCAGCAGGTGGTGAACGGTGAGCTCTGCGGACCGTGGCGGCACCGGCTCGGGTACGTGCTCGGGCAGAACGTCGACCACCCGATCGTCGAGCGCCAGCAGGCCGTCGTCGACAACGAGTCCCACCGCGATCGCCGTGAACGACTTGGTCAACGAGTAGAGCAGGTGTGGTCGGTCGGCCGAGTACGGCGCCCACCAGCCTTCGGCGATCACCTGCCCGTGCCGGAGCACGACCACCGAATGACATTCGAGCGCCTGCTCGTCCCACCGGTCCAGCAACGCCATCAGTCCGGCCGAATCGACGCCTTCGCTAGCTGGTGTGGAGCGGGGCAGCAGCGGACTCTGGCTCATTCCGCCGATTCTCGACCCCCGTCGACGAAGTGACCACCGGATTTTCGGGCGGTGGGGTCAGCGGCGGAGTAGTCGACGGAGGACGAGGGCGACGACCGCACCGATCAGGTACGGGCGGGCGCGTCGAGCCAGGACGGGCAGCATCGTCGCCCCGAGGTTGAGCGCCCCAGCACTGGAAGAGGATGCTTCAGTAGACGGCTCCGGAGGTGTGGTGGATTCGGTGGTCGGCTCACTGACCGAGGCTGGTTCTTCCAGTTTGGTGGCGAGGCAGGCGGTGAACTTGTCCAGGAGTTGGTTGGAGACATCCTGGATCAGACCGCGGCCGAACTGGGCGGGCCGACCGGTGATGACGAGGTCGGTGTCAACAGTGACCTCGGTGGCGTCCGTCCCGGATGCGGTCAGCTGGGCAGTGACCCGCGCGGTCGCGGTGCCGTTGCCGCGGCGGTCCTTGCCCTTGGCCTCGATCACAGCATGGTGCTTGTCCTGGTCGCGTTCGACGAAGCTGCCGTTCCCGGTGTACTGCAACGCCACCGGCCCGAGCTTCACCGTGCACGAGCCGGTGAACCCGTCACCGTCGTACGTCGTCAGGGTGGCGCCGGGAAAACACGGCACCACCCGTTCGAGGTCGTTGAACGCGGCCCACGTCTGCTCGATCGGAGCCGGTACGACGAACTTGTGCTCCAGCCTCATCCGGTACCTGCCGCGGCCAGGACCGCCCGCCGGGTGAGCACCGTCGCCAGGTGCCGGCGGTAGTCCGCATCACCGTTGAGGTCGGTCACCGGAGACGTCCCGTCCGCCGCCCGGGCCGCGGCCTCCCGCACCGCCTCGGCGGTCGCCGGCCGGCCGATCAGCGCCTCCTCGACCGCGGTCGCCCGGATCGGCGTCGACCCCATGTTGCCGAGCCCGACGCGTGCCTCCGCGATCGAGTCACCGTCCAGCCGGACGGCCGCCGCGACGGAGACGATCGACCACGCCTGGGCGACCCGGTTGAACTTCTCGTAGTGCGCTCCCCAGCCGGTGTACTTCGGCACCCGGACCTCGACCAGCAGTTCGTCCTCGGCGAGCGCCGTACTGAACACCCCCTGGAAGAAGTCCGGCGCGGCGACGGTACGACGACCGCCAGGCCCGGCGATCACGAACGACGCGTCGAGCGCGACTGCCACCGCGGGGAGATCACCCGCTGGATCGGCGTGCGCCAGCGAGCCGCCGAACGTGCCGCGATGCCGGATCTGCGGATCCCCGACCGTTGCCGTTGCCAACGAAATCAGCCGGGCATGCTCGCCGACCAGCGGATCGGACTGCACCGTGCTGTGGGACGTCATCGCGCCGATGACGATCGCGTCCCCGTCGTCACGGACGCCTTGCAGTTCGCCGATCTTCCCGAGGTCGACGATCGTCTCCGGCGCAGCCAGCCGCAACCGCAGCACCGGCATCAGGCTCTGGCCGCCCGCGAGCACCTTCGCGTCGGAGTGCTCGCGCAGCAACCCGACCGCCTCGTCCACCGACGACGGGCTGAAGTACTCGAACGCCGCGGGAATCATGACTGCGCTCCTTCCTGCAACGCCTTCCACACGCGGTACGGCGTACAGGGCATCGGCACGTCCGTCACACCGAGGTGCCGGACCGCGTCGATGATCGCGTTGACGACCGCCGGAGTGGACGCGATCGTGCCGGCCTCGCCGACGCCCTTCACCCCCAGCTGGTTCGTCGTCGCCGGAGTCTCCGTGCGGGCCGTCTCGAACCTGGGCAGATCGGGCGCAGCCGGCACCAGATACTGGTCGAACGACCCGGTGACCAGCGTGCCGGAGTCGTCGTGCACCGCCTCCTCGTAGAGCGCCTGCGCGATGCCCTGCGCCAGACCGCCGTGTACCTGGCCCTCGACGATCAATGGATTCACGACGACCCCGACGTCGTCGACGCTCACATACGACCGGATCGTCGTACCTCCGGTCTCGGTGTCGACCTCCACCGCGCACAGGTGCGTGCCGTGCGGGAACGAGAAGTCCTCCGGGTCGAGGGTCGCGTCGGCGTCCAGGCAGGCTTCCGCGGCGCCGCCCATCTTGTGGCCTTGGAAGACCGCGAACGCGAGCTCGGCCATCGTCATCCCCGACTCGGTGCCGCGGACGCCGTACCGGCCCGCCGAGAAGTCGAGATCGTCGACATTCGCCTCGAGCAGGTGGGCCGCGATCGGCTTCGCCTTCTCGATCACCTTGTCGGCCGCGGCGAGCACGGCCATCCCACCGACGGACAGCGAGCGAGAGCCGTACGTGTCGAGTCCGCGCGCGGCGATCTGCGTGTCACCGTGCAGGACTTCGACATCCTCGAAGGCGACGCCCAGCCGGTCGGCGACCAACTGGCTCCACGCCGTCTCGTGCCCCTGGCCGTGCGGGCTCGTCCCGGTGATCACCTCGACCTTCCCGGTCGGCAGCATCCGGACCGCCGCGTGTTCCCAGCCGCCGCCGACGTACCCCATCGAGCCGAGCCAGCGCGACGGCGCCAGTCCGCACATCTCGGTGTACGTCGAGATCCCGATGCCGAGCTGGACCGGGTCGCCGGACTCGCGCCGCTTCAGTTGCTCCGCGCGCAGCTCGTCGTACCCGAAGAGCTCCTTGGCCTTCGCGGTCGCCGCCTCGTAGTTGCCGGAGTCGTAGCGCAACCCGGACACCGTCGCGAACGGGAACTCCTCGTGCTTGATCCAGTTCCGCTCGCGGATCTCCAGCGGGTCGACGCCGACCCGGACCGCGAGCTCGTCCATCAGCCGCTCGATCGCGTACGTCGCCTCCGGCCGGCCGGCGCCGCGGTAGGCGTCGGTCCAGGTCTTGTTGGTGAAGACGTTGGTGATGCCGAGACGGTACGACGGGAACTTGTAGATGCCGTTGTACATGAACGCCCCGAGCAACGGGATCGCCGACGTGACGAGACCGAGGTAGGCGCCCATGTCCGCGATCAGGTCGACCTTGAGCCCGGTCACCGTGCCGTCGGCGTTCGCAGCCAGCGTGAGCTTCTGCCACTGGTCCCGGCCGTGGTGCGCGGCCATCAGCGACTCGGACCTGGTTTCGGTGTATTTACAGGGCTTTCCGGTCCGGCGGGCCGCGATGACCGTGAGTACTTCCTCCGGCGTGAACTGGAGCTTGCCGCCGAAACCACCGCCGACGTCCGGCGCGATCACCCGGATCTTGTTCTCCGGGATACCCAGCACCAGCGCGATGAAGATCTTCACGAAGTGCGGCACCTGGGTCGACGACCAGACGGTCATCTGTTCGGTGGTCGGATCGACGACGATCGAGCGCGGTTCCATGAACGCCGGGATCAGCCGCTGCTGGCGGATCTCCTTCTCGATCACGATCCCGCCGTCGCGGGCCGCCGCGATCGCAGCGTCCACGTCGCTACCGGTACCGGCCTCGGCCGAGTCGTAGGACCAGACTGCCGACACGTTCGTCCCGAGGTCCGGGTGGGCGATCACCTCGTCCGCGGCCGCGGACCGCAGGTCGAGCGCGGGTGTGAGCTCCTCGTAGTCCACGTCGACCAGGTCGGCGGCGTCGTTCGCCTCGGCCGCGTTCCGGGCGACCACCATCGCAACGATCTCACCCGCGAACGCGACATGGTCGACCGCCATCGACGGGTGCACCGGCGCCTTCTGGTCCGGGATCACCGCCCACGCGTTCGGCAGGGCGCCCTGCTCGTCGGCGACGTCCGCACCGGTGATGACGGCGACCACACCAGTGGCCGCTCGGGCCGCCTCGGTGTCGATGGCGGTGATCCGGGCGTGCGCGAACGGGCTGCGGACCATTGCGACGTGCAGCATGCCGGGCAGGACGATGTTGTCGGTCCAGCGGGTCCGGCCGGTGATCAGCCGGGCGTCCTCCTTGCGCCGGCGCGGCGCGCCGACCTCGGTGGCCGGGCGGTCCTCGGTGGTGGTCATGAGGCACCTCCCGCAGCCGCCGCGGCACGGACAGCCTTGACGATGTTCTGGTAGCCGGTGCAGCGGCAGAGGTTGCCTTCGAGCCCGAGCCGGACGTCGTCCTCACTCGGATTCGGATTGTCGGCCAGCAGATCGAGGGATTGCATGATCATGCCCGGCGTGCAGTATCCGCACTGCAGAGCGTGGTTCTCGTGGAAGGCCTGCTGCATCGGGTGCAGCTGCCCGTTCGTCGCGAGACCCTCGATCGTGGTCACCTCGTGGCCGTCGGCCTGGACCGCGAACAGTGAACAGGACTTCACGCTCCGCCCGTCCAGGTGGACCGTGCAGGCGCCGCAGTTGCCGGTATCGCAGCCGACCACGGTTCCCGTCTTTCCCAGTTGCTCGCGCAGATAGTGCACGAGCAGCGTGCGCGGCTCCACATCGTCCGTGAAGCTGCTTCCATCGACCTTCACCGTGATCCGGGTCATGCCCCGCCTCCAGATGGTCAGCAACCGCCGTACCCCGATCGTGCTCCGGTGTGATGTCGACCACAAGAGATCGCAGTTGCTTCCGTCAACGCCGGCGCGGGTCAGTGGTGGATCGGTCCGGAGTTCGCCGACAGTGGGTGGCCGGAGCCGGACCAATGGTGAGCGATGATCTCGGCGGCGATGCTGACGGCGGTCTCCTCCGGCGTACGGGCGCCGAGGTCGAGGCCGATCGGGCTGGAGAGACGGGTCAGTTCCGCATCGGTGAGACCGGCCTCGCGGAGGCGCTTCAAGCGGTCGTCGTGCGTACGCCGCGAGCCCATCGCGCCGATGTACGCGACGGCCGGCAACCGGAGTGCGACCTCCAGCAGGGGTACGTCGAACTTCGGGTCATGGGTGAGCACACAGATGACGGTCCGCTCGTCGAGCCGACCGGCCGCGGCCTCGGCGCCCAGGTAGCGATGCGGCCAGTCGACGATCACCTCGTCGGCCGACGGGAAGCGTGAAGCGGTCGCGAAGACGCCGCGCGCGTCGCAGACCGTCACGCGATATCCCAGGAAGGACCCGAGCCGCGCCACCGCCGCCGCGAAGTCGATCGCGCCGAACACCAGCATCCGCGGCACCGGCGCGTACGACGACACGAAGACCCGCATCCCCTCGCCCCGCCGCTGCCCGTCCGGCCCGTACTCCAAGGTCTCGGTCCGCCCGTTCGCCAGCAACCCGCGGGCATCGTCGACCACCGCGTCGTCGGCCCGCTCCGAGCCAAGACTCCCGGCGGCCGGCCGGCCCTCCGGTCTGACCACGAGCCGTCGCCCGACCCGCTCCGGATCCGGATGCGCGACCACAGTCGCCACCGCCACCGGACGTCCCGCGGCGATGTCCGCTGCCACCTCGGCGAGCTCCGGGTACGACGTCCTGTCGACGCGCTCCACGAACACGTCGATGATGCCGCCACACGTCAGCCCGACCGCGAACGCCGACTCGTCGCTCACGCCGTACCGCTGCAGGATCGGCTCGCCGGACTCGAGGATCTCCTCGCCGAGTTGGTACACCGCGCCCTCGACGCAGCCGCCCGACACACTGCCGACCGCCTCGAGGCCGGGACCGACCAGCATCACCGCTCCTGGCGGTCGCGGCGCCGACTCGAAGGTCGCCACAACGGTGCCTACGGCAACCGACTCCCCCGCGGTCCACCACGTCATCAACCGCTCGAGCACCTCACGCATCGGCGACCACCTCCAGAAGGTCCGCGAAGCTGGCCAGGCTGTGACCGGCGACGAGCTCGTCGACATGCGGCAGGACGGCAACGATCCCGGCCTGCACCGGCAGGTACCCAGGCTTGCCCCGATGCGGATTCAGCCAGACCACACGATGCGCCAGGCCGGCCAGCCGCCCCAACTGCGCACCGAGCAACGCGGCGTCACCGCGCTCCCACCCGTCGCTGCACACCACCACGACAGCACGTCGCGCCATCCCCCGCTGCCCCCACCGATCCAGGAACACCTTCAGCACCTCGCCAAGCCGAGTGCCACCCGACCAATCCGGTACGACGTCCCCCGCGGACCGCAACGCGACCTCCGCATCGCGGCGACGCAGCGCCGGGGTCACCCGGGTCAGCCGGGTGCCGATGGTGAAGACCTCCACCGATCGCGGGGCTTGCTGGACCATGGTGTGCGCGAGCCGCAGCAGGCTGTCGGCGTACGGGCGCATCGAACCGGAGACGTCGATCAGTACTACGACCCGGCGCGGGCGCGAGCCGCGCCGGCGGTAGTGGACGCGGGCCGGCTCGCCGACCTGTCGCAGCTGGGCGCGGAGCGTCCGCCGGGGATCGATGTCGCCGCGATGGGACGGACGCCGGCGGACAGCCCGTCGTACCGGGATCCGCGGCCGGAGTGTGCCGAACAGTCGCGCCAACTCGGCCCGATCGCTCGGCGACAACTCAGCTACGTCGCGGTGCCGGAGGACCTCCGTAGTACTCGCGAACACGTTGATCGACCGGTCGCCATCCTCCCCCGCGGCGGTGTCGTCGGCGTCGAGCGCGGCCTGCACCGAGGCTTGCGGCGTACGGCGGACTGTCCCGCCGGTCCGCTCGCCGGAGAACCAGGCCGCGAACACCTCGTCGTACCGGGCTTGGTCGTCGGGTCCACCGCACAGCGCGGCCCGGCCGGCCCAGTACACGTCGGCGGTGACCGCCGCGTCGAGAGTGGCGACCGCTTGGAGGAAGAGGTGGACGCGGTCGGCGGTGACCGGCAGACCCGCGTGCCGGAGGGCCGACGCGAAGCCGGCCAACGCGAGGTCCGGTGCGGTCATCGTTGCGTCAGCTCCCCAGCAGCCGGTCGAGCGACGCGCGGACCCGGTCCGTGTCCTCGCGGTACTTGAGCACCGCGCCGAGCGTGGCGGCCGCGGTCTCCACGTCGAGGATGTCCGTCCCGAGCGCGTCGAGCGCGCGAGCCCAGTCGAGGGTCTCCGCAACACCGGGCGGCTTGAGCAGATCGAGCTCGCGCATCCGCTGCACCGACCGGGCGACCTGTTCGGCGAGCCGGTGCGACACGTCCGGCAGCCGGGTCCGGACGATCTCGACCTCGCGGGCCAGACCGGGGTGGTCGATCCAGTGATAGAGGCAGCGCCGTTTCAGCGCGTCATGGATCTCCCGGGTGCGGTTGGACGTGAGGACGACGATCGGCGGCACGTCGGCGGTGATCGTGCCGAGTTCCGGGATCGTCACCTCGTTGGTCGAGAGCACCTCGAGCAGGAACGCCTCGAACTCGTCGTCGGCGCGGTCGATCTCGTCCACGAGCAGTACGGCGGGACTCTCGCGAAGGGCCCGCAGGACCGGGCGGGCGAGCAGGAACCGCTCGTCGAACAGGCTCTTCTCCACCTCTTCGACGACCGCGTCGGAACTGGTCGCCTCCACGGTGCGCAGGTGCAGGATCTGGCGCGGGAAGTCCCAGTCGTAGAGGGCTTGGGACGCGTCGATGCCCTCGTAGCACTGCAGGCGGATCAGCTGCACGCCGAGCGCCTCCGCGAGCGCGCCGGCCAGCGAGGTCTTGCCGGTGCCGGGCTCGCCTTCGAGCAGCAGCGGGCGGTGCAGTGCGAGCGCGAGATAGCCGACCGTGGCCAGGCCCTCACCGGCCAGATACCCGGTCCCACGAAGACGCTCGGCAAGCTCACCCGCGGAACCGACGGCGTTCATCTGACCAGAATCACCCGCGCGCCCGACATTGCCAAGGTTCAGCCCGCGCGATGCCCGTCCGGCAACTGGTCGACCGCATCCACATCAGCCCCCTCCGCGACATCCCCACACTCGATCTCCACGACTGGATGCTCCCGCAGGTACACGCGTGCCCCCGCATCCCCCTCAGCCGTCGCGATCACCCCGTCCCAGTGCTGTTTTGCCAACAGCACCGGATGTCCCGGGAGCCCGTCGTACACCGCTCGCGCCAACCCGGAGTCGTCCGCCGCGACCCGGCGTACGGCCTCGATTGTCAGCCCAGGAACATCGACGGGGACGACCAGTACGGCGTCGGCGCCGGCCACACCCGCGGCCTCCGGCCCGGCAGCGGACCGCAGGGTTGTCAGCCCGGCGCGCAGCGAGGCTCCCATGCCTTCCGCCCAGTTGGTTGCCTCAACAACCTCGACCGGCTCGTCGGCGAGCTCGGCCCGCACTTGGTCGGCGGCGGCTCCGACGACGACCAGGATCGGCGAGCATTCGGCGGCGACGAGCAGGCGGACGACACGGACGACCCACGCGACGCCGGCCGGGTCGCGGACGAGCGCTTTCGGGCCGCCCATCCGGCGGCCGGCCCCGGCGGCGAGCACCAGTCCTGCGATCTTCACTCTCGGAGGGTACCGATTTCACAGTCTGGGCAGTGACGTGTACCACGCGGTCGCGGACGCTCGGCGTGGCACGATATCTGACGTGACGACGATCGCAGATGGCGCGAAGTCCCTCCCGTTGCTGTTCCTGGGGCAGAACACCGACCCGCACTCCGAGCGCGGTGTCGAGTGCCCAGGAGCGCTCCCGCCGGCCTCCGACCCGGACCTGGTCGAGCGGGCCCTGAAGGCGAAGGCAGCGCTGGGTGACCAGGTGTTCGTGCTCGGGCACCACTACCAGCGCGACGAGGTGATCCAGTTCGCGGACGTCACCGGTGACTCGTTCAAGCTCGCCCGGGACGCGGCCAACCGGCCGGACGCGCCGTACATCGTGTTCTGCGGTGTGCACTTCATGGCCGAGTCCGCCGACATCCTCACCAACGACCAGCAGACCGTGATCCTGCCGGACCTCGCGGCCGGGTGCTCGATGGCGGACATGGCGCGGATCCAGCAGGTCGAGGCGGCCTGGGACGCGCTCGCCGACGCCGGTGTCGCGGACGTGACCGTGCCCGTCACGTACATGAACTCCAGCGCCGACATCAAGGCGTTCTGCGGCCGCAACGGCGGCGCGGTGTGTACGTCGAGCAACGCGGACACCGCGTTGGAATGGGCCTTCGAGCAGGGCGAGAAGGTGCTCTTCCTGCCGGACCAGCACCTCGGGCGCAACACCGCCGTACTGAAGATGGGCATCTCGCTCGACGAGTGCGTCGTGTACGACCCGCACAAGCCGGGTGGCGGTCTGACCCGTGAGCAGTTGGCCGCGGCGAAGATGATCCTGTGGCGCGGGCACTGCTCGGTGCACGGCCGTTTCACGGCAGCCTCGGTCGACGACGTACGCGCGCGCATCCCTGGCGTCAACGTGATCGTGCACCCCGAGTGCCGGCACGACGTCGTCACGAAGGCGGACCTGGTCGGCTCGACCGAGTACATCATCCAGACCCTCGAGACGGCCGAACCCGGCACGTCGTGGGCCGTCGGCACCGAACTCAACCTGGTCCAGCGCCTCGCCAAGCAGCACCCCGACAAGAACATCGTGTTCCTCGACAAGGCCGTCTGCTACTGCGCCACCATGAACCGGATCGACCTCCCGCACTTCGTCTGGGCCCTCGAAAACCTGGTCGCCGGCCACGTCGTCAACCCCATCAAGGTCGACCCCGACACCGAGAAGTACGCCAAACTAGCCCTGGACCGCATGCTCGCCCTCCCCGGCAAAACAGCCCGCGACTGACCCCGCCGACCCACCGACCCCGCCGACCCACCGACCCGGCGGGCTGCCGTTTCAGGGGTCAACCCCGGAAGGAGTGGGTAGGCCCCGCGTAATTCGGCTGCCGAACCCACCACTTCCGGGGTCAACCCCTCAACGGTCAGCAGGCGGCGCGGGCGGGCGGCGCCGGAGGGCGGGCGGGGCGGGGCGGGTGGGTGGGTGTCAGGCGGTACGGCGTGAGCGAGCGAAGGCGGCCCGGATTCGAGATATGGTCCGGGACGGATGATCGAGGTCGGACCAGGTGATCCGGACGACTTGCAGACCCCGAGCACGAAGCCTGTCCTCACGGGCCTTCTCCCGCGTCAGCACGTCTGCCGATCCCCCGGCGTACTTGAACATGCCGTCGAACTCGACAACCGTCTCGTACTCCGGAAAGTCGAAGTCGACCCGGGCGATGAATCCGTCCTCGTCGTAGTAGACGGCCTGCAGCATCGGCCTCGGCAAGCCGTGGTTGTACATCAGCACCCGCAGTCGCGACTCGCCGACGGACTCCGCCAGGGCGTCGCCGAACTCGATCGCTGACCGCGCTGTAGGACTCCCCGGCCAGAACTCTGTCAGGCCCAGCAGCCTCAGCAACTCTTCGCCGCCGAGGCCGTGATCCCGCAACGCGGCATCAACGATGACAACAGCGGCCTCGAAAGACGTCGTACAGGCAGTCTCCAGCACAGCGCGGGCGAGCGTGGTGACGGGCAGGCCGTCGCGCTCGGTGAGGTCGGTCGGCGACAGCTTGCCGCGGTGATACCGGACACCTGCCACCGGACCGCTGTGCCTGCGCTCGTCCAGTCGACTGAGCTGGACCTCGGACAGGTCGAGTCCCCACTGCGGCAACTGGTGCAGGACGAGCGCCGACTGGTGGCTGACGGCAACCGATCCGGGCCGCAACGAGTTCATCGCCGCATGCAGGAGGCGCCGGTGTCGATAGAGCTGCCGGTCCCACGGCTGCAATGCGGACAGGTCGACCACCTCGGAATACTGGCCGTGGCGGATGCGTTCCCACCGGCCGGCCCGGACACGGTCACGAAACTCATGCAGTGTGTACCCGGATGCCAAGGCCTGACTCCGGCTGAACACTCCACCCTGACTGGCCGCAACCAGTTTCAGCATCGGATTCACCCACCCAGGATGGCCTGAACTGACTGCTGCCCGGCGCCGCGCCTGTGGATAACCCAGCCCACCCCTGACCCACGTACGTCGGCCGGCGGGCAACGTCGTACCCCACCGAGAACGAGTGCCTCGTCCCAACCCCAGGGGCTGACCCCTCAACGTGTGGGTTGCGCCAGGAGATTTTGGGTCCGCAACCCACCCGATCAGGGGTTGACCCCTGAAACGGGGCCCGGTGAGGTCACTGCGAGACGCGGGCTGGGGTGTACCAGGTGGCGAGGATGTCGGGGAGGCGGTCGGGGCCCCAGCGGTCGACCGGGGTGATGCGGCCGCGGAGGGATGCTAGGCCTTTGGCGAGTTCGCCGACGACGTCGCCTCGCCACGGGACGGTGACGCCTTCGCCGGGGCCGACGATGACGGCGGGGCCGCCGCGGTCTACGCAGACCACGGGGCAGCCGGAGGCCAATGCCTCGGTGACGGCCCAGCCGGCGGCTTCGCGGAGGGCGGGTGCCAGGAGGGCGTCGGCGCGGAACATGGCTGCGAGGACGTCGTCGCGAGGTAGCTGGCCCATGAACTCGACGCGGTCGCGGACGCCGAGCTCCTCGGCCAGTCGCTCCGCGCGGCGCCAGTCGGGGCCGTCGCCGATGATGCGTAGTTCCCAGTGCGAGGCTTCCGGGCGGGCGAGTGCGCTGATCCCGAGCAGCACGCCCTTCCACGGGATCAGCCGGCCGACGAACAACGCCGTCTTGATGCCCGGGGCACCGAACGGCTCGTACGGCCCGGACGCCGTGAACCGCCGGATCGCCACGTTCGGCTGCACCACGATCTCGCGCGCGTACGGGCGGAACGCGTCGGCCACATCATTGTTCTGAGCAACCATCAGGTCGGCGCTGCGGGCCAGCTTCCGGCCCGTGACGCGACGCCGGAGCCCGGTGTACGTACGCCGTACCAGCTCGGCCACCACCCCGCGCGGCCCGAGCCAGTGCGCCATCGAGAGCGGCGCCGTCGTGGACCCGCCGACCGGTCCCCAGATCACCTTGGCCGACGACTCCTCGACCACGCCGGCCGCCATCCAGTCGACCGCGAACGTCAGGTGGTGGATGACGTCGAACGAATGCTGCGCATGGAGCTGCCGGGCGGTACGACGCGCCAGCCCCTGCCAGAGCGGGTAGTACCAATAGACGTCCGACGGCCGCCGACGCAAGCGCAGAATCCACCGCGGCAGCTCGAGCGGTACGACGGTCAGCGCCGGAACCGGCCGGATCGCCAGCTCCTCGGCGATCTCGTGCGCGAACTTGCCGCGGGTCAGCAGCCACACGTCGTGGTCCCGCGCGGCAGCTTTCGCCCAGGCCCAGCCGGCCCCCGGCTCGGAGCCACCCTGCGGCCGGCAGGCGTACGCGCTGAGCAAGACCTTCGGCCGGGCCGACATCAGCTCATTCCCTCCAGGAGCCTGCGCAGATCGGTGCTGGACGTCGAGGCGGTGTACGGGAAGTAGTGCACCTGCGCACCGACCTCACCGAGCAGCCTCTCCAGTCTCATCCCCTTCTCGGTGCCCTTCCAGTCATCACCTTTGAAGAGAATGTCGTAGCGGAGCTGTTTCCACATCTCGAATTTGTCGCTGGACCAGTCGCTGACCACCTCGTCGACCAGGCCGAGCGCGCGGACGACGTCCATCCGCTCGTCGTGCGGGACCACCGGCGGCCGGCCCTTGATCCGGGCCACCACGTCGTCCTGGACGACGCCGGCGATCAGGTGGTCGCAGTGCTCCCGGGCCCGGCGCAGGATGTTCAGGTGACCGATGTGGAACATGTCGTAGACCCCGGGCGCGTAGCCGACGGTCCCCATCAGGCAGGCACCCCCAGAGCCGACATCTCCCGGTACCACTTCGCGATCGCCGCGGCCAGGAACAGCAGGTTGGCGGCGAGCAGAGCGCCGTACAGGACGACGAACAGCGACGGCGTACCGAAGGTCAGGAAGACCAGGCACAGCACCCCGTAGTCGGTCGGTGCGATGAACAACGACTTGGCGACGGAATCCCCGCGCTCGTTGGGCTTCTGGGTACCGCCGTGCCGCCGGCGCAGCTGGTCGATCAGGATCAGCCCGAAGAACAGCACCGACGACAGGCAGACGTAGGCGAGCGGGATCAGCAGCACCGCCTCGTTGCTGAAGGCATCGAAGCGGAAGAACGAGATCAGTACGGCGCTGTGCAGCAGGACGATCTTGATCGAGTCGATCATGTGGTCCAGCCATTCGCCGAGCGGCGACCCACCACCGCGCAACCGGGCCAGCTGCCCGTCCGCGGAGTCGAGGCCGTACCCGAGCACCAGCAGCGCGGTCACCGCCAGCGCGAGCGTCAGCGACGGACGGACCAGAGCGATCAGGACGGTACCGGCCAACGAACAGAGGCCGGACGCCACGCTGACCTGGTTCGGCGTCCGGTGCCCGAGGAACGCGGCCGCGGCGAACACCCGGCCGATCCGCCGGTTGATGAACCGCGAGTACGCCGGCGTCCCCGCCGACGGCTTCTGGGCCCGGGACAGCTGCCCGACCGTCTCCCCCAACCTACTCATGCGACGGAGCTACGGGACTGGCGCTGGTCGATGGCGGCGCGCAGGATCGGGCTGCGGGAGTCGCGGCCGAGCGGCAGGACGGTGATCAGCTCGGCCGGAATCCCGTCGAGCTCCTCCACTCCCAGCACGCCGTCCAGGCGGCTCGCAGCGAACATCGTCCGAGCCCCCAGTACGCCGGTCAGCCACTCCGGCCGCACGCCGTCCACCACGACCACCTCGTCGACGCACCGCAGGTGCTCGATGATCTGGACCCGCTCGACCAGCGGCACGAACGGCCGCTGACCCCAGGCGTCGATCGCCCACTCGTCGGTCAGCACACCCACCACCAGCCGGTCGCAGACCCGGCGGGCCCGCTCCAGCACGTCGACGTGGCCGACGTGGAACAGGTCGAAGACCCCGGCCAGACATCCGATCCGCGACAAGCTTCCATCCCCCAGAAACAACTCAGCCCCCTGCGGCCCTCTTGGAGAGCTCTGTGTCGATGTGCCCGAGGTGACGCGGCCCCCCACGTCAGCGGCGACTTTATACCGTTCGCGCACGGCCCGCCCACCGTCCCCGCCGGGTCCGGCCGCTGTCCGCGTGCCGGGCGATCGCATCGCTGTAAATCCTCTCCGTGGCCGCGAGGTCACGCTCCGGGGTGAAGCGGTCGAGATAGACCTGTCGGGCTCGCTCGCCGAAGGTTATCGAAGTCTGGGGATCAGCCACCAAACCGATTGCCTTCCGCAAGCCTTCCGGATCGCCAGGCTGGGTCAGGGCACCGGTTTCCCCGTCGTCCACCAGTTCCGCGAGCGCACCGAGCCGGGACGCGACCACCGGAACGCCGTGCGCGAACGCCTCCACCACCACGAGACCGAAGGTCTCATAAGAACGCGCGGGTACGACGGCGGCGCGCGCGGACCGCAGCACGTCCATACCGGCCGCCCACGGTAGTTGACCAAGCACCTGAATCGACGAGTCGTTCCTGGCTCGTTCCTCGGCGTCCGCCCGCAGCGGGCCGTCGCCGACGACGACCAGCTTCCCGAGCGACGAATCCCAAGCCTGCAACAGATCGGCGAACCCCTTGTCCTCCTCCAGTCGCCCGAGGAAGACCACAGCCTCCCCCGCGCCACTCCGCACCGCGCCGGAGTGCGGTACCGCGTGCGGCTTCACCACGAACAACTCCGGGTCGTAGCCGGCCGCGACGTACCGCTCTTTGACGAACTCGGACGGCACGACCAGCGTGGTGACGTACCGCTGCCAGGTGTGCAGGGTGTTGTGGACGCCGATGCTGGTGGCCAGCGGCAACGTCTGCACGCGGGACTCGCGGTAGCAACTGTGCCGGACCGCGGCCCAGGGAAGCTTGCCGACACAGGACTCGCACGGCCCGCCGTCACGTTGCAGGACAGCGTTGGCACAGAGCAGCCGGAAGTTGTGCAGCGTCGCCACCACCGGCAGGTCCAGCCGGTGCGCCGCCCGCAGCACCGACGCGCTGAACAGCGGGAACGTGTTGTGGATGTGCACCACGTCGGGCCGCTGTTCCTGCAATAGAAGTGTTAAATCGCGTTCCGCCGAAAATGACCAGACGGAGCGGAACGGTAACAGTGCGCGATCTTTTCGGCTCATCGCGGCGATATCGTCGCTGTTTCGCGCGTACAGGTCGACCTCATGTCCTGAGTTGCGCAGTAAATCAACCGTTTGCGCGACGACGGTGTTCTCGCCACTGGGTTGACCGGTCCGGTAACGGTTGTGCAACATGGCGACCCGCATGGCACTACCTTAAGTCTCGCGGCGGCTACACCTGGTTTCAGGGAGCAGTGCATTGAGGAAGTTGTGGTTCGCAGCGCTTATCGCCGCTGCGCTCGCTGTCGTTACGGTCGCACTCCCGGTCATCGCGAATGAGAACAACGCGACAACCGCGGCCAGGTCGCGCGCCGTCAGCGATCGGGACGTGTCCGGTGTGCTCCCCTCGCACCGCGTCCCCAAGACGACCGGCGCCCCGCCGGCGACCACAGCTCCGAAGGCCACGCGCACCGCCCCGTCGAAGCAGCCCACCACGACGCGGCCGAGCACCCCGAAGCCGACGCCGACCACCACCCCCACGCCGACCGGACCGACCATCCCCACCGTCGACTCCGACGAGGCCGGTCCGGCCGTCGCCGGTCCGTGCAGCGGGGTGGTGATCAAGCCCGGTGACAACGCCCAGTCGATCGTCAATGCCAAGCCCGCGGGTACGACGTTCTGCTTCGCCGCCGGTGTGCACCGGATCGGCCAGACCATCCGCCCGAAGGCGAACCAGGTCCTGGCCAGCGCGGACCGCGCCGTCCTGACCGGATCGATTCCGCTGACCGATTGGACCGCATCCCGTGCGTTCTGGGTGGCGCGTGGCGCACTGCCGGCCGCGTACGGGATGAGCGGGCAGTGCGAGGACAACAAGGCGAACATCTGCTACCTGCGCGAGCAGGTCTTCCTCGACGGCGCGCACCTGACTCGGGTCGCGAGCGCCTCCGCGGTCAAGGCCGGCACCTTCTACGCCGACTACGCGGCGAACGCGATCTACCTGGGCAGCAACCCGGCCGGGCACGCGGTGGAGATGTCGAAGACGGCGACCGCGATCGAGTCCGGCGCGACCGGCGTCGTCGTGCGCGGCCTCACCATCGAGCACTTCGCCAGCGCCCCGCAGGCCGGCGCTCTGGTGTCCGGTCCGGGCTGGAAGGTGACCGCGAACGACGTCCGCTGGAACCACGCCGTCGGCGTGATGCTGGTCCAGGCGAACAACACCAAGGTGGACAAGAACCTGATCCACCACAACGGCCAGCTCGGCCTCGGCCAGTACAGCTCGGCCGCGGCGGCCGTGACCCGCAACGTGATCAGCTCCAACAACACCGACGGCTTCTGGATCGCCGACTGGGAGTCCGGGGGCATCAAGTCGACCCGGTCGTCCGGCACGGTCAGCGGCAACGTGATCAAGGCCAACAAGGGCATCGGGATGTGGGCCGACGTCGCCGACGACGGCCGGGTGATCAGCTCCAACCAGATCCTCGACAACGCCGCGGACGGGATCCGCTACGAGATCAGCCGCAACGGCACGATCGAGAACAACACGATCAGCGGCAACGGCTTCGGCACCGGCCGCGGCTCCGGTACGTCGCTGTGGGACGGCGGCGGGATCAACATCAACACCTCGTCCGGGGTCACCGTCCGCGGCAACAAGGTGTCCGGCAACGTCAACGGCGTCACGATCCAGTCCCGCACCCGCGGCACCGGCCCGTGGGGTACCTACCTGCTGCGCGACATCAGCGTCACCGGGAACACGATCGAGATGACCGGCGGCACCCAGGCCACCGGCATGGTGCAGAACTCGGGCTCCCCGATCCCGGCCGGTGAAGTCGTTTTCAGCGGCAACAAGTACGTGCTGGACGCGCTCGGCGCGCAGCGGTTCGCCAAGGCCGGCACGAAGCTGACCGCGGCCGGCTGGCGCGAGGCCGGGCTCGACACGATCGGCAGCTTCCTCGCGAACTGATCGCTTGCCGAACGCAACATAATTGTGCGGAAGGTATTGCCTTGACTACGTGAGGTAGTAGTAGTCTGCGGAGCAAAGCCGCGCCATGGGGGGTGCGCTCAGGGCTCACCTGTGCCACCGGAGGCTCCGCTCTATGAAGACAGCTACTGCGTTTCTGGCGATCGTTGCGACCGGCACCTTGACCGTTGCCGTCACCTCCTTACCCGCGAACGGCTCGCCGATCTCCGCCGACGACGTGATCCCCGGCATCCTGGCCGACGATCCGGCGACGACGCCACAACCACCCGCCCCCACCACTCCTCCCCCGGCCGACGGCACCTTCCGGTCCGGTCCGTCGCAGGCGCCGGCCTGCTCGGGCGTCACGATCACGACCGCCCAGGACGCCGCCCAGGTCGTCGAGGACGCGCCGGCCGGGACGACGTTCTGCTTCACCGGCGGCTGGCACCGGATCAGCGAGACCATCCGCCCGAAGGCGAACCAGGTGCTCGCCAGCGACAAGGGCGCGGTACTCACGGGGTCGGTCAGGCTGACCAAGTGGTCGGCGAACAACGGTGACTGGGTGACCACGGGAGCCCTGCCCCCGGCGTACGCGAAGACCGGGCAGTGCGAGGACAACACGGCGAACCTCTGCTACCTGGCCGAGCAGCTCTTCCTGGACAGCAAGCACCTGACCCGGGTGGCAACCCTCGACAAGGTTGCCCCCGGCACCTTCTACGCCGACTACGCGGCGAACGCGATCTACCTGGGCAGCAACCCGGCCGGGCACGCGGTGGAGATGTCGAAGACGCCGACCGCGATCGAGTCCAGCGCGACCGGCGTGACCGTGCGCGGGCTGACGATCGAGCACTTCGCCACCCCGCCGCAAGGCGGTGCGGTGGTGCTCGGCCTGGGCTGGAAGGTGATTGCCAACGACATCCGCTGGAACCACGCGGTCGGCGCGATGCTCGTGAACGCGGACGGCGCCGTCCTCGAGAGGAATCACATCCACTCCAACGGCCAACTCGGAGTCGGGCAGTACAGCACGCTCAAGGGGACCATCTCCGCGAACGAGGTCAGCTACAACAACACCGACGGCTTCTGGATCGCGGACTGGGAGTCGGGCGGGATCAAGACCACGTGGTCGAGCGGTGGCTGGGTGACCGGCAACCTGATCCAGTACAACCGCGGTGTCGGACTGTGGAGCGATGCGTACGACGACGGCCGCACGTTCAACAGCAACCAGATCCTCGACAACGTGGCGGACGGGATCCGCTACGAGATCGGCCGCAACGGCGTGATCGAGGACAACGTGATCAGCGACAACGGCTTCGGCACCGGCCGCGGCTCGGGGACGTCGCTGTGGGACGGCGGCGGGATCAACGTCAACACGTCGTCGAACGTGCAGGTCCGTGACAACGTGGTCGCGAACAACGTGAACGGCATCTCGATCCAGTCCCGCACCCGCGGGTCCGGCCCGTGGGGGACGAACGTACTCCGCGACATCGTTGTCTCCGGCAACAAGGTGACGATGCGCGGCGGCACCACCGCGACCGGCATGGTGCAGAACGCCGGCGCCGTCATCCCCGCCGGTGAGGTCACGCTGAACGGCAACACCTACATCCTGGACAGCCTGGCCGCCGAGCGGTTCCAGAAGGCCGGTCAGCGGTACACCGCCCAGCAGTGGCGCCAGGCGGGTCAGGACACCTCGAGCGCCTTCACGATCGGGAAGGCGATCCTGGACGACGCTACCGGCGTGCTGACGAGAGTGCGCTGACGTGCTCGATCAGCAGGTCGCGGAAGACCGCTGAGTCGCGCAGCTCCGGCGTGAAGACGGAATCCACGGCCAGCAGCGCGTCGACCACGGCGGCCGGCTCTGTCGCCCCCGCGAGGGCGGCCTTGAGCCGGTCCGCCTGGGGATCGTCCACGGTCGGTGTCGTCAGCACGTAGACCATCCACGCGGCGACGGCGAGCGAGATGACCCGCGGTTCGGCGCCGGCCGCCAGGCGGTCCCGGACGGTTCCGAGCATCCGGACCGGTAGCTTGACCGAGCCGTCCATCGCGACCTGCGTGGTCCGATGCTTCAACGCCGGGTTGGCGAACCGCTCCAGCACGGTCGCGCCGTACGCGGCCAGGTCGAGGCCGTCCGGCGGCGTCAGAGTCGGTACGACGTCCTCGGTCATCAGCGCGCGGGCCAGGGCCGACAACTCCTCGTCGCGGACCGCCTCGGCGATGGTCTCGTAGCCACGCAGCGCACCGAGGTACGCGAGCATCGAGTGCGTGGCGTTGAGCATCCGCAGCTTGGCCTGCTCCCACGGCGCCACGTCCGCGGTGAGCACCGCACCCGCGCGCTCCCACGCCGGACGGTCACCGGCGAAGTCGTCCTCGATCACCCATTGCAGGAACGGCTCCGCGACCACCACGGCCTCATCGCGTACGCCGAGCAGCCGGGCAGCCTCCTCGCGGTCGGCCTCGGTCGTCGCCGGCACGATCCGGTCCACCATGCTGGCCGGGAACCGGGTCGCCTCGAACACCTCGGGGACCTTGCCCAGGGCCTCGAAGTAGTCGGTCACCAGCTTGCGCAAGAAGGGGCCATTGGCAACCAGGTTGTCGCAGGACACGATGGTCAGCGGTTCCACCCGCCGGGCCAGGCCGGCGGCCAGTTGACCGACAACGGTCCGCGGCGGCCGGCCGGTCAGATCCGCCTGGATCTCCGGATCGTTCAGATCGAGCCCGGTCCCGGTCGCGCGGTAGCCCTTCTCCGTCACCGTCAGCGTGACCACGGACACCGCCGGATCCGCGATCCGGGCGACCACCGCTTCGGGGTTGTCCGGTGCGGTCAGGACTTCACGGATGCTCCCGATCACCTGGACCGACGGATCACCCAGTCCGCGCTCCAGAACGGAGTACAGACCATCCTGGGGTGCGAGCTGGTCCCGGACCGTCGCGGAGCGCTGGCTCACGCCGGTGATCCCCCACCGCGTCTCGCCGCTGACGACCGCGGCCCGCTCGGTGACCACGGCCTGATGGGCGCGGTGGAAGGCACCGAGCCCGAGGTGGACGATGCCGACCGACAACGCGCGCGGGTCGACCTCGGGGGCGACGGGGAGGTTGGTGAGACTCAGCCTGCTCAAGCTCGGACACCTTTCACTGGTTCGTTCTGGGTCACCTGGTTCGTGCTTCGTCCTGTGTCACCGGGTTCGTGCTGGGCGAAGGTCGGGTGCGGGGCCGGTGGAGTCGCGGACGATCAGCTCGCCGTGCAGGGTGCCACGGGTGTCGACCGAGCTGTCGGGATCGTCGAGCAGTGCCAGCAGGAGCTCGACCGCGATCCGGCCGGCCTCCTGTTTCGGCAGCCGGACCGTGGTCAGGGCCGGCCGGGCCATCCGGGACATGGCGATGTCGTCGACACCGACCACGCTGAGGTCGTCGGGCACCGAGATGCCGCGGGCGTGCAACCGGGCCAGCAGCCCGATCGCGACCAGGTCGTTGTAGGTGACCACGGCGGTCGCGCCGGTCGCGACGACCTGGTCCGCCGCTGCCATGCCACCTTCGTACGTCGGCGCGAAGTTGCCGACCGGACGCAACGTGGCGCCGTGTTTCTCGACAGCGTTGCGCAGGCCCAGGCCGCGGTGCTGGGTCGACCAGGAGGTGACCGGTCCGCCGACCCAGGCGATCCGTCGATGGCCGAGCGCGACGAGGTGGGCGACGGCGCGCCGCATGCCCTCCTCGTTGTCGAAGGTGACGCCGGGGAGGTTCTCGGCCGCACGGTTGACCAGGACGACGTTCGTGTCCTGGGCGATCGCGGTCAGGTCGGCGTCACTGGCGCGGGGTGAACACAGGATGATTCCGTCGACCTGCTTGGACAGTGCGCGGACCAGGCCGACCTCGGCCACCGCGTCCTCGTCGGTGTCGGCGACGAACACGGCGACGTCGGACCGGCGGGCGCGGGCCTGCACGCCTTTGGTGACGCTGGCGAAGAACGGGTTGGCCAGGTCGGGCACGACCAGGCCGATGGTGCCGGTCCGTCCGGTGATCAGGCCGCGAGCGGCGCGGTTCGGCTGGTAGCCGAGCTGCTCGACCGCGGCGGCCACCCGGGCGCGGGTGGCGGCGTTGACCATCTCCGGCAGCGAGAGCGCCCGGGACACGGTGGACGGCGACACGCCCGCAAGCCGCGCCACATCACGAATCGTCGCAGGCATGGTCACCTCCTCGGGCCCCTGAGTCTGCAATCGGTTGCAGTCTAGTGTCAAGCTCACGGAACAGCGTGCCATATCCTCCTTGTGGACAAGCACTTGTGCGGTCAGAACACCACTGCAATCCTTTGCAGAGTTCGTTGCAGTCGACACTCTCCCCGGAGGACCCATGCCGAAGGCCCTGCAGCCTCATCCGGACCGCGCCCTGCCTGCCGGCGTGGCCCGCGACGTCGCCCGCCGGATCCACGCCTCGACCAAGGACCTGCCGCTGCTGTGCCTGCACGGTCACGTCGACATCGGGCTGTTCGCGACCGACGCGCCGTTCGGTGACCCGGCCGAGTTGCTGGTCGTCCCGGACCACTACGTCACCCGGATGCTGATCTCCCAGGGCATCTCCCCCGACCGCCTCGGGCTCCCACGCCGCGACGGCACGACGAACGCGGACCCGCGGGAGATCTGGCGGGAGTTCTGCTCGAACTGGCACCTCTTCCTCGGTACGCCGAGCCGGTACTGGATGGAGCACGAGTTCGCCGAGATCCTCGGCCTGACGGTGCACCCGTCGGCCGAGACCGCGGACGAGCTGTACGACCAGATCTCCGCGCGGATCGCCGAGCCGGAGTTCCGGCCGCGGGCGCTGCTCGACCGGTTCGGGATCGAGCTGATCTCCACCACGGACGCGGCGACCGACGACCTCGCCCAGCACGCGAAGGTCGCGGCGGATCTGCCCGGCCGGGTGGTCCCGACCTTCCGTCCGGACGCGGTCGTCCACCTCGACCGTCCCGGCTGGCCCGACCTGGCCCAGCAGCTGGGCGCGTTGGCCGACGTCGACACCTCGACGTACGACGGATATCTACAGGCGATCCGGCAGCGGCGGCAGGCGTTCGTCGCGGCGGGAGCGCGGGCGACCGACCACGGGCACCTGAGTGCGGCCGCCGTACCGCTGTCGGATGCCGAGGCGGCACGGATCTACGCGGGTGCGTTGAAGGGTGACGTGCAGGTCGACGACGCGGCGGCGTTCGCGGGCCACATGCTCTACCAGTCGGCGGTGATGTCGGCCGAGGACGGGCTGGTCATGCAACTGCACCCGGGTGTGCTGCGGGATCACGATCCCGCGATCCATGCGACGTACGGGCCGGACCAGGGGCATGACATCCCGGTGCCGACCGAGTTCACCCGGTCGCTGCGGCCGTTGCTCGAGCGGTTCGGGCACGCTTCCGGCTTCCGGATGGTGTTGTTCACCGTCGACGAGACGGTGTACTCACGGGAGCTCGCGCCACTGGCCGGTGTGTACCCGGCGGTGCGACTCGGGGCGCCGTGGTGGTTCCTGGACAGCCCGGACGGGATGCGCCGGTTCCGTGAACTCGTCACCGAGACGGCCGGCTTCTACAACACCTCCGGCTTCGTCGACGACACCCGAGCGTTCCTGTCCATCCCGGCCCGGCACGACCTGGCCCGCCGCATCGACGCCGGCTACCTGGCCAACCTGGTCGTCCAGCACCGCCTCGACGAAGACGACGCCTTCCAGGTCGCCAAGGACCTGGCCTACAACCTGGCCCGGGATACCTACCTGACCTAACCCGCCCACCTCCCCGGTAGCCCCCGCTGCCGACCCCCCGCGACAACCCCCGGGACCCGGACAGGTTCTCGGGACCCCGGACAGGTTCTCGGGACCCCGGACAGGTTCTCGGGACCCCGGACAGGTTCTCGGGACCCCGGACAGGTTCTCGGGACCCCGGAGAGGTTCCGGGCGCCGCAGACAATGCATAACCTGTCTGAGGTCCCGAGTTTCCGAGCCAGGCCCCGGCAGCTGTGCATCGGCTGGGACGGTGATCGGTGGCGCGGGACACCACCTGGGGACCTCGGACAGGTTCTGGGGCTCCGGGGATTGGATCGGCTGGTCGGGGTCGCCGGTGGTTGTGGTGGGGTTGGGGTGGTGGGTGGGGCGGGAGGTGGGCTGGCTGGTGGGGGTCGGCCTTGGGGCGGGTAGTCTCACGCAGATCTGTCCGCCGGGGGTGAGAAGGGGCGTGGATGAGGCGTCGGGTTGTCGCGACGGGTGGTGCCGTCGTGCTGTTGCTGCTGGCCGGGTGCTCGGACTCCGGGACCCCGGGCGCGGACTCGGGCTCGGTCTCGGGTTCCGGTGAGCCTTCGCAGACGGCTGGGCCGGCAACGACCACGGTGACCGTTCCGACCGGTCCGCCGCCCGCGGCCGCGGCGGCGCTGGGACCGACCGGACCTGGTACCGCGAAGCCCTGCCAGGGAACCGCGATCCCGGTGGGCAAGGACCCGCAGTCGGTGATCGACGCGGCGCCCGAGAGCACGGTGTTCTGCTTCGCGAAGGGTGTGCACCGGATCAGCCGGACGATCAAACCGCGGACCGGTGACACGCTCGGTGGCGGTGCGGGCGTCGTACTCACGGGATCCGTGCGGCTGACCGGATGGAAGCGGTCCGGCAACGCCTGGGTGGTACGTGGTGCGCTGCCGGCGGCGTACCCGCTCAAGGGCCAGTGTGAGGACAACCAGGCCAAGCCGTGCCAGCGCGGCGAGCAGGTGTTCGTCGACGGGAAGCACCTGACCCGGGTGATGCGTCGCAGCGACCTGAAGCCGGGAACGTTCTTCGGCGACTACGCCGCGGACGCTGTGTACGTCGGAGACGACCCGGACGGCCATCAGGTCGAACTTTCCCGGACGCAGACCGCGATCGACAAGTCGGCCGACAACGTCACTGTGACCGGGTTGACGATCGAGCACTTCGCCAGCCGCGCGCAGGGCGGTGCGCTACAGGTCGGCCGCGGGTGGAAGGTGACCGGGAACGAGGTCCGCTGGAACCACGCGGTCGGGATCATGGTGATCGAGGGCGACGGCGCCACGCTGAGCCGGAACACGGTCGCGGACAACGGTCAGCTCGGGATCGGGCAGTACAAGTCGGCCGGCGTACGCATCACCGCGAACCTGGTCACCCGGAACAACACCGACGGGTTCTGGATCGCGGACTGGGAGTCCGGCGGGATCAAGTCGACCCGGTCGTCGGGTGAGGTGAGCGGCAACGACATCGTGGCGAACCGCGGCATCGGGATGTGGAGCGACATCGCCGAGTACGACCGCCGGATCACCGGGAACCGGATCCGGGACAACGCGGCCGACGGGATCCGGTACGAGATCAGCTACCAGGCATTGATCGACCTGAACGTGGTCGAGAACAACGGCTTCGGCACCGGCCGCGGCTCCGGCGGGAGCCTCTGGGACGGCGGCGGCATCAACGTGAACACCTCCGCCGACGTCCAGGTCCGCGGCAACCTGGTCAAGGACAACCGCAACGGCATCTCGATCCAGTCCCGCACCCGGGGCGACGGCCCGCGCGGCACCTACGTCCTGACCGGCGTCGTGATCGAGGGCAACACCGTCGTGATGGCCGACGCCACCGCCACCACCGGCGTGGTCGAGAACAAGGGCTCCCCCACCAAGCCCGGCGCCGTCACGTTCCGCCGCAACAGCTACCAGATCGCCGGCAGTCCGGCCAACCGCTTCGCCTTCCGCGGAAGAACCATGACATGGTCCCAGTGGCAGCAGGCGGGCTTCGACCAGGACTCAGTGACCGGCTAGCGCGCGACTTCGCGAACGTATTCGGTCGGCGTCGCACACGGCGGCGGCGACCAGCAGGTGCAAGGTCATGGAGCTGAGGTCGGACAGGCCGCTCTCGTTGAGCGAGGCGGCGGTGACGTAGCCGAGCAGGAGTGCGCCGCAGGCCCGGATGTACGGCGTGGGCGCGCGGAGCACCGAGATCCACGCGAGGATCAGGGCGATCGCGACGATGGTGACGGCCAGCAGGCCGGTCTCCCAGTAGAGGCCGAGCCAGCTGTTGTCGATCGCCATCACGTCGATGTCGCCCTCGCCGCGGCGCAGCAGCACACGTTTGTTGCCGAGCCCGTGGCCGATGATCGCGGTCTGGATGGACACCTTCTCGTCCAGCACCGCCTGCCAGCTGGTGGTCCGGCCGCTGAGCGAACTGATCTGCTGCGTCCCCTGCCCACGCAGCAACCACGTGTGCAGGGATCCGATCGTCAGGAACGCGAGCCCGAGCAGCCCTGGCACCGCCAGGCTGGCGATCCGTCCGGCCCACGTCTTCCGGGTGACGATCAACGCGATCACCAGACCGAGGGCGACCGCCGCCGCCGACGTCCGGGTCCGGCTCGCCGCGATCAGTACGCCGCCCAGCCCGATCAACCCCACGGCCGGGAACAGCGACAGTTTCCGGCAGATCAGCCCGATCAGCGCCAGCCCGAGCAGGATCGCACCGACCTCACCCACGCGCGGTGGCAGCATCGGGATGATCACGCCCTGCAGGCGGTACCCGGCACCGAGCGACCGCAACGGCCGCCACGCCTGCGACGGCGCGTACGCCAGGCTCAGCACAACCGTTGCCGCCAGCAACAGATGCGCCCAGAGGTGTGCCCGGATCAGCCGCTCCGGAACCTGCACCAGCGGCCGCCAGAGCAGGAAGACCAGCACCAGCCCGATCAGGAACCGGGCCAGCCGGGTCAACGGGCCCATCGGCTCCGCCAGCAGGAACGCGGTGGCACACGCGAACAGCACGTACATCACGTACATGGAGCCGGCCGGATTCACCCGGGTCCGGAAGCCGGGCTTGGTCGCCGCCAGCGCGATCAGGAAGATGGCCCCGAGCAACAGGCCCTTCATGACGCTGTTCGTCGACCCCGTCGTCCCCTGCGGTGCGGCCACTCGTGACGACCACGGCTGGACGCCGAGCACGAACAGGCACCACAGCACCAGCCAGAACCAAGCCGGCTTCTCGATCTCCCCCGCGACCGTCCCCGGCACCGGCGTTGCCAACCGGGTACCGCCGTAAGGAGCAGCGATCGTGGACCGCATCATGACAACACAGTCAGCGGATCGGCGGCACAGCCGAGTCGAGCGGCTTGTAGTTCAGCGGGATGCCCAGCGTCTCGTCCTGCGGCGAGGCGCCGATCAGGACGACGCCCAGCACCGGAGCGCCCGCGAACTGCAAGGCACCGGTGAGCCGGGCGACATCCATCTCCTTGTCGAGACCGACCTGCACGACGAGTACCGACGCATCGACAGCAGCGGCGAGCGGCGTGATGCCGTGCCGCCCGACCGACGCCGGACCGTGGATCACCACGGAGTACCCAGGCGGCAGGTCAGCCACGATGCCCGGCACCAGCGACGGGCCAACCGCCTCGGCGGTCTCCTCGTGGTTCAAACCGGGCGGCAGCACGTAGAGGTCGGCGACCGTACCCGGGCGGAACAGCTTCCGCGCCCGGATCGCCCGCGTCGCGGCCGGCTCCATCACCAGGTCGGTCAGGCCCTCGTGACCGGTCAGATGCGGCAGCACCGGCGGACCTTCGATGTCGGCCAGGACCAGCAGGGTCTCGCGACCGTCACGGGCGTTCGCCTCGGCCATGGCCAGCGCGATGCCCGCCGAGTTCGGCGTGGGCGATGCGGAGACGACCAGCAAAGCGCCCGGGCCGCCGCCGGCGAAGGCCCGCGGGTTCAGCTCCCGGCGAGCCAGCGCGCCACTCGCCTCGGCGCCCAGCGCGGTGATCTCGTACTGCGGAAGTTCGGGAGCGGCCCGGCGCCAGAACTTGCGACGGTGGCCCTCCGACGCCGCGATGACCGGAGAACTGGCTGCCCGCGCCGACTGGTCGCGGGTCAGGATGTACGGCGTCAGGTGGGACCGGAGCAGCGCCAGGCCGAAGCCCAGCACCAGGCCGAGGATGCCGCCGACCAAGATGTCGCGGGCAACCATCGGCGAGGAGCTCGCAGTGTCGGTCGTGGCCGGGGTGACCAGTTCGCTGCCGGCTCCGACCGTCGTCAGCGCCTTGAGCATCGCGGCCGCGTCGTCAGCCGCCTGGCGGGCCTCGGTGGCCAGGCCGACCCGCTGGTCGCGCAGTGCGGCGGCGGTCTGGTTGTCGTCGCGCTGGATCGCCTCGTCGATCTGGCTGACCAGGCTGCGCGACTGCTGGGTGGCGGTCTTCGACCGGGCCTGCGCCTGCTCGGCCAGGTTGGTCAGCAGCGCCTTGGCCTCGTCGTTGCGCTGCTGCAGGTAGATGGCGGAGATCGCGTTGGCCCGCTCGACCGCCGTCTCCGCGGTCGGGCCGTCGGTGGTGATCAGGTACGCGTTGTCGGTGACCGCCTTGACCCGGGTCACCGCGGCCAGGTCCTGGAGGGTGTCCTCGTTGTCCGGCATCCCCAGCGACTTCACCACGGCCCGCAGCAGCGTCGGGCTGGCCATCACCCGGGCCTGCGTCTCGGCCGGCAGATCCATGCCCAGCGGACCGGTCTTGTCGGCGCTCGTGGACAGCTTGCCCACCAGGGCCGGCGGCACCGCCGGACCGATCACCAGCTGGCTCGAGGCGGTCCAGCGTGTCGTCTGGGAGAGCGCGAACACCGAGGCGCCGACCAGTCCGAGCAGGATGCAGCCCATGATCAGCCACTTCTGCCGTAGCAGTGACTGGGCGGTCTCCCGCCAGACCACGGTGCCCGGTTCCATTTGCTACCTCACTCCTTCGCGCCAGCGCCCCAGGATATAGGCACCAGGGCGCGCTGTGGACACGGCATCTCGTCGCGTGCCTTACTCTCTCCTCGGGGGTTCTCTCGGGGGTTCTGGAGAACCAGGGATGGCGCCGTGGGTGGCGCCCGTGTCCGAGGGGGACATCGCAGGATGCAGAAGAGATGGACGTTCGCGCGGCTGGGGATCGTGGGCGCTCTCATCGCCGGGTCGTTGGTGTTCGTGTTCGCGCCACCCGCGCAGAGCACCGAGGCCTCGCTCTCAGCTGTCAACAGTTCGACGTGGCAGACCAACGGCAGCGTGCAGGGCATCGCGGTCGCGGCCGGGACGGCGTACGCCGGCGGCCGGTTCACCGGTGTCCGTCCGCCGGGTGCCGCGGCCGGGACCGGCGAGGTCGCCCAGGCGTACCTGGCCGCGTTCGACGCCACCACCGGTGCGCTGGTCAGCTCGTTCAACCCGGTTCTGAACGGCCAGGTCTACGCAGTGGCCGCCACCGCGGACGGCTCGCGGATCTTCGTCGGCGGTGACTTCACCACGGTGAACGGCCAGACCCGGAACCGGATCGCCGCCTTCGACACCGCCACCGGCGCCCTCGTCGCGAACTGGAAGCCCTCGGTCTCCTTCCGGGTCAAGTCGATCGCCGTGTCCGGTACGACGGTCTACTTCGGCGGCTCGTTCGGCCTGGTGAACGGCGTGGACCGGCTGCGGCTCGCGGCCGTCAGCGCCGACCTCGGCACCCTGTTGCCCTGGGCACCGGCGACGAACGGCGACGTGTACGCCGTGGACGTCGCCGACGACGCCTCCAAGGTCTACGCCGGTGGCCAGTTCAGTACCGTCAACGGCACCAACCAGAACACCGTGACCAGCCTCGACCCGCTGTCCGGCGCCGTACTCCCGTTCCCCGGTGCGTCCGCCGTACCGCCGCCGAACGGCTCGTGCACCACTCGGGTCAAGTCGATCGACGCCAGCGGCGACACCGTGTACTTCGGCAACGGCGGTGACGGCGGCGGCTGCTTCGACGGCACCTGGGCGGTCGACATCGCGACCAACACGCTGAAGTGGAAGAACCAGTGCCTCGGCGCGACCGAGGCGATCAAGGTCGTCAACGGCTGGCTCTACAAGGGCTCGCACGCGCACGACTGCGCCAACCAGGGCGCGGGCGGTTTCCCGCAGGGCTTCGACTACCGCTTCCTGCTGAGCGAGAAGCTGACCGACGGGTCGCTCGGCCCGTGGTACCCGAACACCGACGCCGACCCGAGCAGCGTCACCAACGTCGGCCCGCTGGCCTTCGCGACCGGTGGCAACGACCTGTGGGCCGGCGGCGACTTCCTGCACGTGAACGGCGTGGCCCAGCAGGGTCTGACCCGGTTCACCAACGCGATCCCGGGTGCGGCTCCGGCGAAGCCGGCCAAGCTGCTCCCCTACAGCGTCCAGCCGGGCGTGGTGCAGATCTACTTCCCGACCGTGCTCGACAACGACGACAGCACGCTGACCTACCGGCTGCTGAAGGGCTTCAGCAACACCACGATCGCGACCTGGACCGCCACTTCCAAGCCGTGGGACCGGCCGTGGCTGCACTTCACCGACACCACCTCGGTTCCGGGTGAGGTGACCAACTACCGGGTCGAGGTGACCGACGGCAGTACGACGGTCCGCGGCAACTACTCCGACCCGATCACGGTCGCCACCACGGCCTCGACGGCGTACGACCAGCTGATCAACGCGGACGGTCCGCAGGCCTACTGGCGGCTCGGCGAAGCAGCCGGTACCACGACCTCCGTCGACGCCTCGGGTCAGAGCAACAACGGCACGTTCACCGGGGTCACGCTGGGCGCGGCCGGCGCGATCACGGGCAACACCGCGATGACGGTCAGCACGACCACCGGCCGGATGGTCGGCGAGAAGGCGTACAGCATGCCGCAGCAGTTCACGGTCGAGGCCTGGGTGAAGCAGAGCGGCGTCGCCCGCGGCGGCCGGATCATCGGCTTCGGCAACTCCAAGACCGGCAACAGCGGCGGTGGCGGCGACCGGATGCTCTACATGCGCACCAACGGATCGATCGTCTTCGGTGTGAACGACGGCACGCAGCGCACGCTCACCAGCCCGTCCGGCAAGAACGACGGGCTGTGGCACCACGTCGTCGGCAGCTACGACAACGGCATGATGAAGCTGTACGTCGACGGCATGCTGACCGGGAGCGCACTGGTCGGATCGGCCTCGGTGTACTACGGCTGGTGGCGGGTCGGGTACGACAACACCAACACCTGGCCGGGTGGCGGAGCGACCCAGACCGGCATGGGGATCGACGAGGCCGCGGTCTATCCCTACGCGCTCACTCCGGCGCAAGTGCAGTCTCACTACGTGGCCCGCTGACCGGCCCTGTCTGGGAGTTCTGGCACAAAGTCATAACGCGCGTGGGAGGTCCGCTTCCAGTGGGCCTCCTACAGCGCTAATGTCCGCTGCTGGTGCGTGATGAGGCACGCGCTGTACGACCCCCGCCTGTCCGAAGGACATAAATGAAGAAGTTAGTGCTGGCCATTGTCACCGGCGCGGCTGTACTGGCCGCGGCGCTGATCCCTTCCGGACCGCCGGTGGTGGCGGCGACTCTGGGCTTCGGCTCCGCCGTCTCGGCGATCAAGCAGACCTCGTGGCAGACCAACAACAGCGTCAACGCGCTCGCGATCAGTGGCAACACGGTCTTCGCCGGCGGCTTGTTCACCAAGATCCGGCAGCCGGGCAAGCCGGCCGGCCAGGGAGAGTCCGTCCGCACCTACATCGCGGCATTCAACCGGACCACCGGAGCTCCGACCGCGTTCGCGCCGACGCTGAACGGGCCGGTCTACAGCATCGCCACCAGCGCGGACGGCAAATGGGTCGTGATCGGCGGTGACTTCACCACCGTCAACGGCATCAAGCGCAGCAAGATCGCGATGTTCTCGGTCGTGACGGGGAAGCTGGTGGCGGCCTGGGACCCGGTCGTGGCGGCCCGGGTGAAGGCGCTGGCCATCTACGGCAACAGTGTCTACATCGGTGGCGCGTTCGGCACGATCGACGGTACCGCCCGCAACCGGCTCGGAGCGGTCCGGCTGATCCAGGGCGACCTGCTGCCGTGGAACCCGAACGCCAACAACGACGTGTACGCGATCGACGTGTCCGACAACGGCACCCGGGTCTTCGTCGGCGGCCCGTTCAGCACGATCAACGGCCAGGACCACTACTCGCTGGCGATGCTGAACACCACCACCGGCGCGGCCTACTCGTTCCCGGCCGCGGCGGCGATCCCGAAGCCGACGGCGACCTGCACGACGCGGGTGAAGGACATCGACACCCTCGGCGACAAGGTGTTCGTCTCCAACGGCGGTGACGGAAGCGGCTGCTACGACGGCGTCCTGGCCGCGCAGGTGTCCACCGGCCAACTGCTCTGGCAGAACAAGTGCCTGGGCGCGACCGAGGCGATCAAGGCGATCGGCGACTGGGTCTACAAGGGCTCGCACGCGCACGACTGCCGCTCCTCCGGCGCCTTCGGCAACGGCACCGGGACGCACTATCTGCTGGTCGAGAGCGCCATCAACGGCAACCTCGGGCCTTGGTTCCCGAACACCGATGCCGATCAGAGCAGCACCACCCAGGTCGGGCCGCTGGCGATGGCCGGCACCAGCACCGACCTCTGGGTCGGCGGCGACTTCCTGAACGTGAACGGCAAGCCGCAGCGCGGTCTGACCCGGTTCACGAACACGCCGGGCGGCGCGATTCCCGCCGTACCGAAGACTCCGATGGTGACGGCGACGTCGGCCGGCCGCGTCTACGTGAAGTACTCCGACGTGTACGACCTGGACAACCTGTCGCTGACGTACAACGTGTTCCGCGGATCGACGCTCATCGCATCGTCCAAGTACACGACGTACTTCTGGGAGCTGCGGAAGTCCTACACCGTCATGAACCGGGGACTGACGCGTGGGTCGACGTACACGTTCCACATCGAGGTCCACGACGGCCGCAACATCGTGAAGAGCCCGTCAGTCACCGTAAAGATCCCGTAACCCGGTCCTCCATACCCGGCCAAAGGGGGTCTGCCCGTTCGGGCAGACCCCCTTTGCCGTAGGCAACCGGTGAGCACCGGGGCGGGGACTGACCATGGTCGCCGGCTCGACCTGGCAGACCGACGCCAGCGTGCTCGGCCTGGCCGGTCAAGGCGCTCGCGATCGAGGGGACCAGCCTGTACGTCGGGGTCTCGTCTCGGCGACCGGTGGAAGCGATCTGTGGGTCGGCGGTGACTTCACCAAGGTCAACGGCGTTGGTCAGCAAGGCCTCACCCGCTTCACCAACCTCGGGCCTGGCGCCAGGGGATGTCCCCTCGCGTGGGTGCGGACGTGCGGGTGAGGGGTTAGGGGAGGGCTGGGTGAGTGGGTGGGGGTGGGGTGCGGCGGTGGGCGGTTATGGCTCGGTGGGCTTCGTTCCACCAGAGGAGGAGGGTGATGGAGGAGGCGGTGGCCAGGCCCCAGGCGGCGCCTTTGGGGCCCCAGAGGAAGGCGCCGGTGATGCCGCAGGTGATCAGGATGACCGATGAGATCAGGCGGACGCGGAGACCGCGCGTGGCGGCGGTGAGGGCGCGGAGGATCGCGAAGGCGCCGGCGTTGGACGCGCCCAGGGCCTGCAGCAGGATGACGGGGATCAGGACCTCGTGGGCCTGGGTCCAGACGCCCGGGCCGAGGAGTTGACGACCCACGAACGGCGGGAGCAGCAGGAAGACAGCACCCCAGGCCAGCGCGCCCGCACCGACGCCGAAGGAGATGGCCAGGCCGACCAGCCACAGTCGACGGTAGGAATGCCGGAGCGCCCGCGCTGCCTCGGGGACGGAGATCATCCGGATGCCCTGGTTGAGAACGTTCACCGGGCCGAGCAGGACCTGGGCGCCACGGATACCAGCGGTGGCGGCGAGACTCGCGGCGGCGGTGATGCCGACCATGTAGACCTGGATGGTGCCGGAGACCGCGAGCATCTCCCCCATGTATTTCGGGGTGATATCCCAGTTCCGCCGTACCCACTCGCGGATCAACTGCCGTCGTGGCGCCACGCCGGCCTGGAACCGCCCAGCTACTGCCGCGATCACCGCACCGAGCCCCCAGGCGAACGTCAGCGAGAACGCCGACGCCGTATCGGTGAGATAGAGCCCGCCGAAGATCGCCAGCATCGCGAGCAACCAGACCAGGTCGTTCACGAACGCCCGACGGCCCTCGCCGACGACGAAGAACGCCCACCGCCACGCATCCTGGAGCAGCAATCCCGGCATCGTCACCGCAAACGCAATGAGCACTCCACGAGACGGCACCCCCGGGAACGCCGCGATCGCCAGGCCCACCAGGAGTGCGAGGAATCCGGCCAGCAGTGCGGTCGCCGTACTGGCTCGAACCGCTCGCTGCCAGTCGGGCGATCGCTCACCGGAGTAGCGGACGGCCAGCGGCTCGGTCGCGATCGCACGGGACACGTTGAGCGCGATCGTGTAACCGCCGAACGCCAGCGCGTAGACACCGAAGTCGGCGACCGTACTGGACCGCGCGACCACCACCCCGACCGCGAGGTTGCTCAGGCTCGACAACGCCTGGTCGGCCAGACCCCAGCTCGCACGACCGGCCGGTCCGGCCAGCCGACGTAGCTTCGGCCGCCGGAACTTCACTCCAGCACTCTAGAGGGACCGCGGAGGATGGCGGAGGATGCCCAGGGCGAAACGTGGGATGCCCAGCACATACCGCCGCCAGAGTCGCTTGGGCTCCTTGTAGAGCCGGTAGCTCCACTCCAGCCCGGCGCGCTGCATCCACAGCGGCGCCCGGTCCAGCCGGCCGGTGTGGAAATCGAACGCGGCGCCGACGCCGATCAGGATCGAGGCGCTCAGCCGATCCCGGTGGTCGGCCATCCAGCGCTCCTGCTTGGGGGCGCCGAGTCCGACCCAGATGATGTCCGGCCGCGCCTCGTTCATCCGCGCGACCACCGCGGCGTCCTCGGCCTCCGTCAACGGCCGGTACGGCGGGCATTCGGTGCCGACCACCTTCAACGCGGGATGACGCTCCTGGAAGTTCTCCCGCAGCTCCGCGGCCACACCCTCGGCACCACCGTAGAAGTACTGCGTCCAGCCACGCTCGGCGGCCTCGGCCATCACCCGCTCGAGCAGATCCGGTCCGGCGACCCGGTCCATCCGCTCGAACCCGGCCTTCTTACCCGCCCACACCAACGGCATGCCATCGGGAACCGTCAGGCCGGCCGTGTTGTAGACCTCGGTGAGCCGCTCGTCGGCACGCGCGTGCAGCAGCGCGTTCATGTCGGTCACGCACACCAGGTGCCGGTCGTCGTTGTCGATCCAGCGAGCGAACGTGGCGACCGTGTGGTCCAGATTCGTCACGCTGACATGGATACCCAGCACATCGACGCGGTCCGCGATGGTGGCTGCCGTCTGCATGTCGGTCATCAGTCAGTCCTCTGGGGTCAGCGCGGCCAGATCCGCGTCGACCATGATCCGGACGAGCTCGGGCACGTGAACCTGGGCTTTCCAGCCGAGCTCGGAGGTGGCTTTGGACGCGTCCCCGATCAGTGAGTCCACTTCGGTGGGACGCTCGTACCGCGCGTCGTAGTCGACGTACTCCTCCCAGTCCAGGCCGACGTGGTCGAAGGCCAGTGCGACGAAATCCTTGACCGAGTACGACGTTCCCGTCGCGATCACGTAGTCGGCCGGGGTGTCGTGCTGCAGCATCCGCCACATGCCCTCGACGTACTCCGGCGCGTAGCCCCAGTCGCGGCAGGCGGACAGGTTGCCCAGATACAGCCGGTCCTGCCGTCCGAGCTTGATCGCGGCGACCGCGCGGGTGATCTTCCGGGTCACGAACGTCTCACCGCGGCGCGGGCTCTCGTGGTTGAACAGGATCCCGTTCACCGCGAACATGTCGTACGCCTCGCGATAGTTCCGGGTCATCCAGTAGCCGTAGAGCTTCGCCGCGCCGTACGGCGACCGCGGGTGGAACGGGGTCTCCTCGTTCTGCGGCGGTGGCGTCGCACCGAACATCTCCGACGACGATGCCTGGTAGAACCGGCAGTCCAGTTCGATCATCCGGATCGCCTCGAGCAGTCGCGTCGTACCCATCCCGGTGGTGTCACCGGTGTACTCCGGCTCGTCGAACGAGACCCGGACATGGCTCTGCGCGGCCAGGTGGTACACCTCGGCCGGCTGGATCGAGGCCAGCAGCGTGACGAGTCGCGACCCGTCGGTCAGGTCGCCGTAGTGCAGGAACAGCCGCTTGTCCTTGGCGTGCGGATCCTCGTACAGATGGTCGATCCGCCGCGTGTTGAACGTCGAAGCGCGCCGGATCAGACCGTGCACCTCGTAGCCCTTGGCGAGCAGCAGCTCCGCCAGGTACGACCCGTCCTGACCGGTAATCCCGGTAACGAACGCCTTTTTCACGAGACATGCTCCTGATACCAGGCGTAAGTGGCGGCTACACCGTCTTCGAGGTCGACGGACGGCTTCCAGCCCAGCGCCAGCAGCCGGCTCACGTCGAGCAGCTTGCGCGGGGTGCCGTCCGGCTTGGACAGATCGTTGCTGATGGCACCGGTGTAACCGACGACGCGAGCGACCAGCTCGGCCAGCTCGCGGATCGTCACGTCCGCACCGACACCGACGTTGATCGGCTCCGGCGCGTCGTAGGAGTCGAGCAGGTGCAGGCACGCGTCGGCCAGGTCGTCCACGTGCAGGAACTCGCGCCGCGGCGTACCACTCCCCCACAGCACGACCTCAGGGGCATCAGTACGCCGGGCTTCGTCGAAGCGGCGGATCAGCGCCGGCAACACGTGCGAACTGGTCGGGTCGAAGTTGTCGTTCGGGCCGTACAGGTTCGTCGGCATCGCCGAGATCCAGGGCAGTCCGTACTGGCGCCGCACGGCCTGGACCTGCATGATCCCGGCGATCTTCGCGATCGCGTAGGCATCGTTGGTCGGCTCGAGCTCACCGGTCAGCAGGCTCGACTCGCGGATCGGCTGCTCGGCGTACTTCGGGTAGATGCACGAGGACCCGAGGAACAGCAGCCGCCGCGTCCGGACCTCGAGCGCCGCGTCCATCAGGTTGACCTGGATGCGGAGGTTGTCGCTGAGGAACTCGGTCGGGTGGTCCCGGTTCGCCAGGATGCCGCCGACCCGAGCGGCCGCGTCGATCACCACGGCCGGCCGGTGCTCGGCCAGGAACTTGAACGTCGCCGCGCGGTCGCGCAGGTCCAGCTCGGACGACGGGGCGCCGATCAGGTACGTGTAGCCGGCCGCTTCCATCCGGCGCCAGATCGCGGAGCCCACCAGGCCGCGGTGACCGGCGATGTACACCGGTGCGTGAAGGTCCATCAGTATGCTCCCGCGCCATAGATCACCGCGCGCACGGTCTTCCAGAGGATCAGCAGATCAAGGGTCATCGACCAGTTGTCGACGTACCGCAGGTCGAGCCGGACCGACTCGTCCCAGGACAGGTCGCTGCGGCCGCTGATCTGCCACAGGCCGGTGATCCCGGGCTTGACCAGCATCCGCCGCGAGTCGTCCGCGGCGTACAGGGCGACTTCCTCCGACAGCGGCGGGCGCGGGCCGACCAGGGACATATCGCCGCGCAGCACGTTGAACAGCTGGGGAAGCTCGTCGAGCGAGAACCGCCGGATCCACCGGCCGAGCGGAGTCATCCGCGGGTCGTCGCGCATCTTGAAGATCACACCGTTGCCGTCGCTCAACGCGTACAGATCACCGAGCCGCTGCTCGGCGTCGGCGTACATGCTGCGGAACTTCAGCATCGTGAACTCGACACCGGCCCGGCCGACCCGCTGCTGCCGGAACAGCACCGGACCAGGGCTCGACAAGCGGACGGCGACCGCCAGCCCGATCAGCACCGGGGCCAGCAGGATGATGAATCCCAGAGCGATGACGCGGTCGAAGACGGCCTTCATCAGGTGCGGTCCGCCACTCACCGACGGGCGCTCGAGGTGCAGCAGCGACAGGCCGGCAACCGGGCGGACCGAGATCCGCGGGCCGGCCACCTCGATGATGCCGGGCGAGACGATCAGCTCGATGCCACGCTGCTCCAGCGCCCAGGACACCCGGCGCAGCGACTGCCCGGCCAGCTCGGGATCGGTCGCGATGGCGACCACCTCGACCGCATGCCGGTCGGCGGCGGCCAGAATGTCCGGCTCGTCCAGCTCTTCCGGCTGCAGTGGTCCATTCGCCTGCCCGTCGCCGCGCGGCCGGCACGTCGCCACCACGCGGTACCCGTCGGTCGGGCGGCTCTCCAAGTGCTCACACAGCGTCGCGGCCGGACCGTTACGCCCGACCACGAGAACCCTGTGCATACAGCGGCCTCTGAGCCGATGCCGATGCAAGTCCTTCCGCAGTGCGTACCTCAGCACCAAGGCGGATCCGACCATCACCGGAATCGCCAGTACGACGAAGCCGCGGGCGATCTCCGTCTTGGTCACGTACGACGCCATCGCGACGGCTGCCGTGAGGCCGACACCGGAACGCAGCAGCGAACGGAACTCGTCCGGACCGGCGCCGAAGTACCGCGGGTCGTAGCCCTTCGACAGCGCGACCGCGCCGACCCAGGCCAGCGGAAGGATGCTGCTCACGATCAGGTAGCCACTGCCGACGTGGTAGCCGAACCGGGTCAGCAGTGCGATCGAGACACCGAGCATCGCGGCCAGCAGATCGCCGCCAACTGCGGCCCAGCGATACACACCTACCCAGCGCGGCTCGGTCGACCGCGAGGGAAGCGGGACGATCGCGGGCACCTCGTGCGGCACCACCCAGAGCGGCCGGCGCCCATCGACCGCGTCCGGCGCCTCTGCTCCGCTCACACCGGCCCCTCGTCTCGCGCTGCCAACGTCCGAACACGGTGCGTGCCCGGCGCAGTCCGCAGTCTCCCTGTCAGAACTGTCAACGGAGATCGTCACCAAAGGTGACGGCAAACCTACGTGCCTCACATCCCCAGGAGTTCACCCGCCTGTCGGCGGAGCGACATCGCACAGTACTACGCGCGCGGGCCGTCGGCGACGGCGACTCGACAACCCTTGGATAGAATTTGCGTCGGGGGTGGGGAATGCTGTCGGAGCATGCTGCGAGCGGGGCTGCCCAGCCGCGTGCGGCCACCCGGCCCGCGGTGCCACCGGAGCTTCGCCGGCCGGTCGCCGTACTCGCAATTCTCGGAGCGGTCCTGGCGATCGTCCCGGCCATCTTGTACGCCGGTGACACCGGTCCGAGCCGGCTGGACACCCGGGTCCAGAACGTCGTCGACGACTCACCCGCCGACGCGTGGAACCTGATCCGCGCCCTGGACTGGCTCGGCGAACCACTCGGCCGGACCATACTGGTCGTCGCCGTCGCCGCGCTCTGCCTGATCGCCGGACGCCGCCGGCTGGCCGTCGTGGCCGTCCTGGGCATCGTGGCGACCAGCGCGCTCACGACCGTGCTCAAGCCGCTGGTGGACCGCCGGATCCACGACGACTTCCTGTCGTACCCGAGCGGCCACACCGCGGCGGCCACCGCAGCGGCGATGGTCCTCGGGCTGCTGCTGGCGGACCTGCTGCGTGCCGGGCGGATCGTGGGTACAGCGATCGTGCTGGCCGCGGCCCTGGTCGGTGGCGGCCTGATGGCGTGGGCCCAGATCCACCTGACCGCGCACTATCCCACCGACACGCTCGGCGGCTTCGGCTGCGGCCTGCTCGTGATCCCGCCGGCAGCCCTGCTGACGGACCGGCTCGCCCGGATGAGAGCTGTCCGGCCGACGTCGCGGTGACGCCGGCCGGACGAGTCACGCGATCGCGACGCTCGGGGTGTCGAAGGCGGCGACCACGTCGGCCGGGACGTGCTCCAAGTCGCTGACCCGGAGGTAGTCGCCCATCGTCGTGCCCGTGCACGCCGAGTCGATGTTCGGCGCCGCCCGGCCGTCCAGCGCGTCGCCCAGGTGGACGGTGCGCAGGTCGATGCTGAACCGCGTCCGGCCGGAGCTGTTCGGCACGCTGGAGTGCAGCTGCGCACCCGAGAACAAGATGATGCCGCCGGGCTTGCAGATCGGACGGAGCTGCGGCAGCAGCTCGACCTCTTCCTCCGGCACCGGCTGCACCCGGGTGTCGGTGCCGATCTGAGTCGCGGCGATCTTGCGGCTGGTCGCGTTCCACTCCGCGTAGTTGTAGACCCGGGAGCTGTTGCGGACCGGGGTCTGCCAGTACCTCGGGTGGAAGGCGAGCCCGTTCTCCGCGGTGATCGCGAAGATCGGCAGCCACCAGTTGAGCTGAAAGCTCGGTGCCGAGTACCAGGTGTCGCGATGCGGGTGGAAGGCGAACGCGATCCCGGTGGTGAGGTAGTCGTTCGACGTCGAGCTCCGCATCCGCGGGACGTCGAAGTACACCTGCTCCGGATCACAGCCGAAGTCGACCAGCATCGCCTGGATCAGCCGCTTCGACTCCGGATGGTGGATGAAGCGCGGCTTCAGCTCGGCGAGCAGCGCCGCGTAGTCCTCGACCGCCATGTCGAACTGTGCCGTCTCCGGGTCCAGCGGAGCGAATGCCTCCCGGGCCAGCTGTCCGGCGAACTCGGTGAGCGCCAGGGTCGACGGTCGCGGCGAGTAGACGAACAGGTCGCCGTCGTACAGCTTCTGCCGGCGTTCGTCGTCGCCGAAGTCGGCGTCGACATAGATGGAATGCATAGAGAGCCCCTCTCGTCAGGCCGGCGGGCGCCGGCTTCATGACCAAGTCCCCGTGACTTGCCCCAGCCGTCCGCCTCGACGAGAGGTTCTTCGGTGGGCGCGTCCCCCCAGGGCGCGTCTTGTACTTCGCTACACGTACCGGCGGAGTACCGGCTTGACCGGGCGGCCGCCCAGCCACTCCGTCGGGTCGCCGGCGTCCAAGGCCTGGCGATAGACGGCACAGGCCTGCGCGACCACCTCCACCGTGCGGTCGATGTCCGCGTCGGTGAGGGCGCTGCTCACCACGAACGACGGCCCGATCACGCCGCCGAGGATGAGCTCGCGCAGGAAGAGCGTGCGGTACGGCTGCGACGGCGCCAGGTTCTCGTCGAGTGTCGCGAAGACCAGGTTGCTGGCCCGGCCGCGAACGACGACGTGGTCCTGGACACCGGCCGCCGCGGCGACCTCACCGACACCCGCCGCGAGCTTGTTGCCGAGCTCGTGCAGGCGGGCCGCGATGCCCTCGGATTCATAGACGTTCATGGTGGCGATCGCCGCCGCGAGAGCATGCGTCTCGGCGCCGTGCGTGGTGCTGAGCAGGAACACCCGCTCGTGACTGTCGCGCAGTCCCCCGCGTTCCATCAGCTCACGACGGCCTGCCAGCGCGGATACGGCGAACCCGTTGCCGAGTGCCTTGCCGAACGTGGACAGGTCCGGCGTCACGCCGTACAGGCCCTGGGCTCCGGACGCGGAGAACCGGAAGCCGGTGATCATCTCGTCGAAGATCAGCAGCGCGCCGTAGCGGTGGGCCAGGTCGCGCAGGCCTTCGAGGTAGCCGGCCGGCGGATCGTGCTGGGTCGCCGCTTCCAGGATCAGGCAGGCGATCTGGCCCTCGTGCCGGATCAGCAGTTCCTCGGTGGCGGCCAGGTCGCCGTACGGGAAGCCGACGGTCAGGCCGCCGATCTCCTCGGGGATGCCGGCCGACATCGGCGTCCGCGCGATGAACCAGTCGTCGATCGAGAAGAACGCGTGGTCGGAGCAGAGCGCGATCAGCGGACGGCCGGTGACCGCCCGGGCCAGCTTGACCGCGGCGGTAGTGGCGTCCGAGCCGTTCTTGGCGAACTTCACCATCTCGGCCGTCGGCACCGAGGTGAGGAAGCGCTCGGCCGCCTCGAGCTCGATGATGCTCGGCCGGACGAAGTTGCTGCCCCGCTCGATCTCGCGCCGGACCGCCTCGAGGACCTTCGGATGCCGGTGGCCGAGGCTGACGGCGCGCAGGCCGGAGCCGTACTCGATGTACTCGTTGCCGTCGACGTCCCACACATGCGCGCCGTCGCCGTAGTCGATGACCGGCGCCATGTCGGCCGGGTACTGGTCCTCGCCCTTGGCGTAGGTGTGCGCGCCGCCCGGAATCAGGTCCTGCAGCCGCTTGTTGGCCGCGACGGAGTTACCGAAGGATTTCGTCATGTCAGCCTCGCAGTGGCCAGTGCCAGTGATGATGCCGCCTTGTCCCGCTCCGACATCAGCGTGACCGGCAGCGGCCAGGCGATGGCGAGATCGGGATCGTCGAACCGGATCGAGACGTCCTCGCGCGGGTCGTGGGCGCGGTCGATCCGGTACGACACATCGGCGGGATCGGTCAGCGCCTGGAACCCGTGCGCACAGCCGGCCGGGACGTAGACGGTGACCTGGTTCTCGCCGGTCAGGTCGAAGTACTCGGTGTTGCGGTACGTCGGTGAGTCCGGCCGGAGGTCGACGACCACGTCGAGGACCGCCCCGGACGAGCAGCGCACGAGCTTGGCCTCACCGGCGCCGGAGCGCACGTGCATGCCACGGATGACGCCCTTCACCGAGCGGGAGACGCTGTCCTGCTCGAACGCGTCGGGATCGAGTCCGGCCGCGGCGACCACGGCGCGGTCGAAGGTCCGGCAGAAGAAGCCGCGCTCGTCCACGTACGGCGTGGGCATGAACAGCAGCGCGCCGGCGATCCTCGGTACCTGAATGACGTCCATCGATCCTCCTACTGGTCGCTGCCCCTGGGCGCCGTCCGGCCGGCGAAGAACCGGTCGGACAGTACGGCGAACTGGCGCTCGAGCTGCTCGCCGTACTCGGCGTTCTTCTCCCGCATCGCGGACTCGAGCCCGCCCGCGCGCGCCTCGAGCGCGTGCAGCTGGTCCATCAGCCGGTCCACGTCGAGGTCCCGGATCGGCTGCCGGAACTCGGCCAGCCGCATGCCCTCCATCAGGATGTCGCTCTTGACCCCGTAGCTGATCGAGATGGTCGGCTTCGACAGCTTCAGCGCCGACTGCACGTTGTGGTAGCGCGACGCGACCACCAGGTCGACGCCGGCCAGTTGCTCCATCAGCTCGCCGAGAGACTCCGCGGGTTCCCGGACCACCTGCGCGTCGACCAGGTCCGGCCGGGTCTGCCGCAGGTCGTCGACGACGGCGGACACCACGGCCTCGTCGGCCGGGTCGCCGGTGACGAGCCGGATCCGGTAGCCCTCGTCGACGACCCGCCGGGCGAAGTCGATGATCTTGCCGACGTACTGCCTGTAGATCTCCGTCGACCGGCCCCGGTCGGCCGAGGTGCCGTGGTACTCCATCACGCCGAGGGCGATGGTCCGCCGCGGATCGCGCGACTCCGGCTCCTCCGGCTCCTTCGGTTCCGGCAGGGCGAAGGCGAGATCCGGGTAGACCGCGTCCTTGCTGGTGTCCAGGCCCATCTGCCGCATCGCGTCCCGCGAGTAGCTGTCGCGGTACGAGCGGTACGTCGCCATCCGCATGGCGTTGGTGAATAGGTACCGGATCGACCGCTCGCGCGCGACGTTCGCGCCGACGCTGACGAACGCGACCCGCGCTCCCGCGATCCGCGCCGACAGACACATCAGGAACAGCGCGTACGGGAAGCCCCACGGGTTGAGCTCGAGGGTGGTCTCCAAAACGCCCATGCCCGGCACGATGATCAGGTCGTAGCGGCGCAGCAGCAGCGGCATCCGGACCAGGTCGGCCACCTTGCCGAACATCTTGAGCAGGATGGTCGTGAGGCGGGACCGGCCGGGACCGTGCTGCTGGAACCAGGTCATCGCGACCGACGGGACGCCGTACTGGCGCTCCAGCGTCTCGGGACCCGAGCACACGCAACTGATCTCCGCCTCCGGGTGGTCGCGCCGCAGGAACCACAGCATCGCGTCCAGCGACCCGTGGTTGCCCAGGTTGCCCGATCCCAGCAGGCCGAAGACGGCGATCTTCGGCGCCCTGTCCGCAATGGCCGTGCTCATCCCTCTGCGACCCTCCGTTGACCGGCGACGGCGGAGCTGTCCGGGATCGCGGTCGGCGCCGCGTCCGGCTTGCTGTCCTCGATCCGCCCCGTCGATCGGCGAACCGCACGGCTGGCCAGCCAGCGCGTCAGGTGGCCGTAGCACTCCCGCCGGTCGGCCGACGACAGCGGCGCGCGCCGGATTCCGCCGACGAAGCCGCCGACATACTCACCGATCAGCCGGACCGTGGGATTGCGCAACCGGCTCGCCCGGCTCGGCTCCATGTTCGCCGAGCGGGACCGGATGGTCGGCTTGGCCCGCTCGGCCCGGTCCGGGTGGTCGCGGCGGAAGAAGAGCAGTTCCGGCACCTGGTGGAACCGGCCGTACAGGGCGAGCTCCGCCATGATCGTCCGGTCGGAGTGGTGGTAGCTGCCGTTCAACGGCGTACGGCGCAGGATGTCCGAGCGCATCACGCCGTAGAAGTCGTCACCACCCACGTCGAACAGCAGGCTGCGGAACCGGTCCGGTGCATGCGGGTTGGTCGTGTCCAGCGGATAGTCCACTTCCAGCACGATGTCGCCCGCGCCGTCGATGATCGCCTGGTACGCGTGTGCGAGGACCAGGTGCGGGTCGTCGTCGAGCGCCTCGATGCAGCGGGCCAGCAGGTCCCGGCCGTACAGGTCGTCGTACGACGCCCACTTGAACAGCTCGGTACTGGAGTGCTCGAAGGTCCAGTTGTGGTTCGGCGTGGCGCCGATGTTGACCGGCTGCCGGTAGTAGCTGAGCCGCGAGTCCTTCGCCAGGTACTGCCGGCAGATCTCTTCGGTGCCGTCGGTCGAGGCGTTGTCGGAGATGATCAGCTTGTAGTCGCCGTAGCTCTGTCCCAGCAGGGCGTCCAGCGACTCGGCGAGGTACTTCTCGCCGTTGTACACCGGGAGGCCGATGCTCAGCCGTGGTGCCGCGTTCATATGCTCCTCATTTCTGGCATCTCGTCCTGCAACTGTGCCGCCTCGACAGGCGGGGTGGCCGCCTCGGGGGCGGCAGGCACAGCCTCGCCGGCGTCCAGCTGCGCCCACCGCTCCCGGATCCCCACCCCAAAGGTCCACCACCACACGATCGAGGCGATGAACGTCGCGCAGGCCGCACCCCAGGACGACCCGAGCGCGCCGCCGATCGCACCGCCGCCGACACCGCCGATCAGGTATGCCGTCGACGCGTACAGCTGGGCACGCAGGCTCCTCCGGGCCACGCCGAGCGCCCGCAGGCCGGCCGACGCCCCGGTGTAGAAGCTCGCGAACATCACCGACAAAGTTGCCGGTAGCAACAGTGCGGAGGCGGTTAGCCACACCTCGCCGAGCAGCGCGTGCCCCCACTTGTCCGGCAGCAGGAACAGCAGCGCCAGGCCCCACATCAGGGCGGCGAAGGCCTGCGCCCCACCGAGCAGCAGGCAGAACAGTGGCAACGACTTCGGCCGGCGCCGCAGCACCCTGGCCGCTTCCGGGACCGCCACCAGACCGATACCGGACAGCACGATGAAGAACGGGCCGAGCATCATCTCGGCGCCGCGGACGGTTCCGACCGCGGCGACCCCGGCGAACGCGCCGAGACCGTACATCTTGAACTGGTACGCACCGCTGATGGTCAGGTTCTCCGCCAGGTAGCGCAGCCCCAGGTCGCGGTGCGTCCGCAGCCAGTCGAGCGCCCGGAACAACCGCGGTACGACGCCGGCCTGCAATGCACTGACCAGCGCGGCGAACGCCGCGGCGGCGCCCCAGGCCAGCACGAACCGGGTGACGCTCGGATCCCGGGACGCCAGGTAGAGCAGCGGGACCAGTCCCACCGCCCAGGTGATGTCGGCGATGAACGCCTTGCCACCCTGACCGGACGCGAAGAACGCGAACCGCCAACTGTCCTGCAGCATCAGCCCGGGCAGCACGATGCCCAGCGCGAGGAACGCCGGACCGGTCCGGCCGGGGAGCAACAAACCGACGACGACGCAGATCGCGCCGAGGATCAGCCCGACCGCGATCGCCATCCCGGTCGAGCTCGCCACGGCGGTCCGCCACTGCGACCGCCGTACTCCACTGAACCGCACCGCCAGCGGGTCGGTGGCGAGGCCGCGGGAGATGTTCACCACGACTCCGTACGTCACCCATGCGAGGCTGAAGGCGCCGAACTCCACAGCGCCCAGCGACCGCGCGACGACGATGCCGACCACGAAGCTGACCAGGCTGGTCACAGCCTGATCGGCGAGTCCCCAGGTGAGGCGGCGCAGAACCCCTTTCATGCGTCAGCCCACGACTTCGTGGGGTTCGGGCAGCGGGACGAGGTACGTCGCACCCCAGCCGCCACCGGCCTCCAACTGCGAGATCACTTCGTCGGCGATGTCCCAGGTCAGCACCAGGACGACCTCCGGCCGTGCGGCCCGCAGTTCGTCGATGGGCCGGATCGGTACGCCGCAACCGCCGGGGATCCGGCGTCCGTGCTTACCCGGCGCCATGTCGACCGTGAACTCCAGCAGGTCCGTGGTCACCTTGCTGAGGTCCAGGAGCACGGGCGCTTTCGAAGGAGCGCCGTACCCGAGGACTGTCCGGCCGGCGGCCTTGTGACGGGCCAGCTCGTCGTGCAGTGCGCCAGCCGCGTGCCACGCAGCCTCTTGCAGGCTGGACAGCTGCACCTCGTCGGCGATCCCGGCGGCGTCCTCGTCCTCGAGCAGTACGTCGACCGAGGCGTCCGGCTTCGCGTCCGCGGTGTGCCGGAGCATCACCATCAGGCTGCCGCCGAACATGTCGACCTGCTTCACCGACTCGACCGTCAGGCCGTGCAGCGCCGCGACGTTCTGCAGCGCGCGCAGCGAGACGTAGGCCCAGTGGCCGTGCCGGATGGTGTCGAACTGGTTGCCGATGAACAACGGCAGCAGGTGGTGGAACTCCATCACCAACAGGCCGCCCGGCGCGAGCCGCTCCGCCCGCAGCTTCAGCATCTCGCCGTACTGGGGCTCGTGCACGATGCCGTGCACGTCGATCACGAGACCGGCCTTCTCGCCGTCACCGGCCAGCCGCGACCCAGCGGCGTACAGGTGCTCGAGCCACGAACCACCGTGGTGGCTGGCGAACTCGAACACGACTCCGCCGTTCAGCTCCGGGTACTCGGTGAGGATCTCCTTCACCGACTTCTCCGCGTGCGCGATGCTCGTCGCCGACTCGACCGCCAGCGGCTCCTCCGGCAGCTGCGGCTCGACCGGACCGAGCTGGACCAGCGTGCAGTCCCGGCACAGCCAGAGCTCGAGCGGCCAGCGTGGATCGGGACCAGGGGTCTCGGCCGGCGGGAAGTAGTCCGCACACGGCTGCGGCCCCAGATCGACCACGGGTACGACGTTCTCCCCCGCGCACCCACGACACTTGACGCTCACTTGTCCCCCTCCGGTCACCATGACAACGTCGCTTTGGCCGTGGTGAACGCTTCGGCGTACTTCGCCCGGCACTCCATCCCGCGCAGCCGGGCCAGCCCGGCGAAGACCTCTTCGTCGAACCAGTCGTGCGGGACCTGGGACGGATAGGCCTTGTGCAGCCGGGCGACCTTCTCCCGCAACTGCTCCTCGGTCAGTTCGACGTACAGCCACGGCCGGCTGATGTCGCCGTCCCACTTGGGGATCTCGTAGTGCAGGACCAGGTGGTCGCGCCACACCGTCGGCGCCAGTTCGGCGATCAGACGGTGATCCTGGTGCGCGTCGGTACGGCTCGGCGCCAGCACCAAATCGGGGCGCCGGCTCCCCCGAGCCGTTGCCTCCAGCAACTCCTTGGTCTCGTTCCAGTACGACGGCAGCCGGCCGTCCGGCAGCTCGGCGGAGGTCACCGTCACCTCGCACTCGGGCAGGAACAGCTCCGCCGCCCGGCGGGCCTCCTCCAGCCGCAGCGACGTCCCGGTCGCGATCACGAACTCGGCGGTCAGCTCCGGTACCGACTCGGCCAGCTTGAGCAGCGTGCCGCCGCAGCCGATCTCGATGTCGTCCGGATGGGCGCCGAGGGCAACCAGATGGACCGGTCCGTCGATCAGGCCGAGCTGGAACGGCAGCATCAGATCGCCACCACTACCGGGTCACCGGGGGTGCTGAAGGGTGCCTTGTCCAGGACCTGGGCCTGTTGCTCGCGGGACTCGTGGCTCCACAGCGCCCACGGCTTCTTGCCGGACCGGTACAGCTCCTCCAGCTGACTGCGCTCCTTGAGGGTGTCCATCGGTGCCCAGAACCCGTGGTGCGGGATCGCCTCCAGCTTGCGCATCGCGGACAGCCGCGGGAACGCGTCGCCGACCAGATCCTCGTCCTCGTGCAGGACGTCGAAGATCTCCTTCTTGATCACGAAGTACCCGCCGTTGATCCACACGTTCAGGTCCGCGGCCGACCGCAGCCCGGTGATCCGGGAGTCGTTGTCGAACTCGACCACATGGAAGGACGCCTGCGGCGGGACCGCGAGCAGGCTGGCGGTGATGTCGCTGGTCATCACGTGATCGACGATCTTGTCCATCGGTGCGTCGGTCAGGACGTCGCCGTAGTTGGCCAGGAACGCGTCGTCGTCCTCCAGGTACGGACGGACCCGGCGCAGCCGCTCGCCGATGCTGGTGTCGATCCCGGTGTCGACGAAGGTGATCTTCCACTCGCTGATGTCGGAGTCGAGCAGCTGGATCCGCTGTCCGCCCTTCGACATCACGAAGTCGTTGGAGACCGTCTCCTCGTACCGCAGGAAGTACTCCTTGACCGCGGACCCCCCGAAGCCCAGGCACAGGATGAACTCGGTGTGGCCGAAGTGTGCGTAGTACCGCATCACGTGCCACAGGACCGGCCGGTCGCCGATCGTCATCATCGGTTTCGGTGCGGAGTCCACCCCGCTGCGCATCCGCAGCCCGAAGCCCCCACAGAAGATCACGACCTTCATCTGACTTCCCTTCCCCCCAACACGTTTCAGATCACTTCGAGGCGTGGAATGGGTACGACGAACTTGGCGCCCCACTCGCGTGCGTAACCGAGCTGGTGGACGATCTCCTCGCGCAGATTCCACGGGAGGATCACGATGTAGTCGGGGCGCGTCTCGGCGAGGCGCTCCGGGGCGTGGATCGGGATGTGCGTGCCCGGCAGGAACATGCCGTGCTTGTGCGGGCTCCGGTCGACCGTGTACGGCAGCAGGTCCTCGCGGATACCGCAGTGGTTGAGCAACGTGTTGCCCTTGCCGGGAGCGCCGTACCCGGCGACCGTCTTGCCGGCCCGGGCGGCCTGCACCAGGAAGGTGACCAGGTCGGCCTTGATCGCGAACACGTCCTTGGCGAAGCCTTCGTGTCCCTCGACCGTGTGCAGGCCGGCATCCGCCTCGTCCTGCAGGACCTTCAGCACCAGCTCCGACGGCTCCCCCGCCGTCTCGATCGGTGTCGAGAAGACCCGCAGCGATCCGCCGTGGCTGGCGAGCTCCTGGACGTCGACCACCTTCAGGCCGGCCTTCTCCAGCGCGAGCGCGGCGGTCTTGAGGGTCAGGTACTGGTAGTGCTCGTGGTAGATCGTGTCGTACTGACGACGCTCGATCAGCCGGAGCAGGTGCGGGAACTCCAGCGAGACCAGGCCGTCGTCCTTCACCAGCGCGCGCAGGCCCTTGGCGAAGTCGACGATGTCCGGCACGTGCGCGAACACGTTGTTGCCGACGACAAGGTCCGCCCGGCCGTGCCGGGACGCCGCGTCCGTGCCGGTCTCCTCGCCGAGGAAGTAGCTCTCGGTCAGGATGCCCTTCTCGTTGGCGATCTCGGCGATGTTCGCGGCCGGCTCGATGCCGAGCACCGGGATGCCGAGCGCCACCGCGTGCTGCAGCAGGTAGCCGTCGTTGCTGGCCGCCTCGACGATCAGGCTCTCCGCGCCGAGGTCCAGCCGCTCCTGCATGTCGACGACGAACCGGCGGGCGTGCTCCACCCAGCTGGTCGAGTACGACGAGAAGTACAGGTAGTCGCTGAACACGTCGTCGGCCGCGACGTACGCCGGCAGCTGGACGAGCAGGCAGTTGTCGCAGATCCGGACGTGCAGCGGGTAGAAGGTCTCACCGCTGTCGAGCTGGTCGGCGCGCAGGTAGCTCTCACACGGCGGCGACATGCCCAGGTCGACGAAGGTGCGTGTCAGCTTCTCGCCGCAGAGGCGGCAGGCGACTGAATCCCCCATGTCAGTGCTTCTCCTTGAAGAGTGCGTCCCCGGGACCGGGGAACTGCTCGTCGGTCTGCCGGCGCAGCTGGTCGTCGACCAGGCCCGCGGCCAGCAGCTGCTGGATCCGGCGCAGCCGGACGAACTGGGCCGAGTTGAAGTCGTCGAGGGTGAGGCCGTGCCGCTGGTACGCGGCGTACAGCTCGTCGACGCCCTTGCGGACCGTCCACTCCAGCTTCAGGTGCGGGAAGGTGTCGTTGAGCTTGCTGAAGTCGACCTTGTAGTTGCGCAGGTCCGGGCCGGCGCCGTCGGCGATCGACAGAGTCGAGCCGGACACCGCCTCGCGGACCATCTCGGCGATGTCGCGGACCTGGACCACGTCCTCGGACCGGCCGACGTTGAACGCCTGGTCGTGGATGACTTCGCGTGGCGACTCGAGCACCGTCAGGAACGCGCGGCTGATGTCCTCGATGTGGACCAGCGGGCGCCACGGCGTACCGTCGCTCTCCAGCCGGACCTGGCCGCTCGTCATCGCGATCGCGGTCAGGTTGTTCACCACGATGTCGAGGCGCAGGCGCGTCGAGGCGCCGTACGCGGTGGCGTTGCGCAGGTACGTCGGGCTGAAGGTGTCGTCGGCGAGTTTCGCCAGCTCCTGCTCGGCGAGCGCCTTGGTCTCGCCGTACGGCGTGACCGGGAACATCTCGGCGTCCTCGGCGACCGCTTCCGAACCGGCTGCGCCGTACAGGCTGCAGGAGGAGGCGAACAGGAACCGCTCGATGCCGGCTTCCTTGGCCGCCCGCGCGACGTTCAGTGTCCCGTCGAGGTTGACCGAGTACGTCGAGTCACGGTTCAGGTGCCCCAGTGGATCGTTCGACAACGCGGCCAGACACACCACCGCGTCGTAGTTCTCGAGCTCCCGCGCGGTGACGTCCCGCATGTCCCGCGGCTTCCGGTTCCCGATCGGGTCCGGCCCGCCCAGCAGGTCACACCCCTCGTACAACCCGGTGTCCAGCCCGTCCACCTGATGCCCCGCATCCCGCAGGTACGGCACCATCACGGCCCCGATGTAACCCCGATCCCCGGTGACCAGAACCCTCATCCGCTTCCCCTCACCCCGGCACAGCCCTGTCGACCAATACAGATCACCGGGCACGCCGCTTGATACAGGCAATTTGGAGAGCCAATTTCTGCCGGTGTGTATCAGGGCGGCTCGCAGGCTGCTCTCCTGTGCGCTGTGGTACGTGGGGGATTCGTGCGATTGAGCCTGTGGGGGGCGTTATGAAGGTTGCCGTATTCGGCTTGGGTTATGTGGGGTCGGTGACGGCCGCGTGCCTGGCCGCCAACGGCCACGACGTCTGGGGCGTCGATGTCGATACCGCCAAGGTAGGTCCGATCACCGAGGGACACAGCCCGGTGGTCGAGCCCGGCCTGGACGAGTTGGTGGCGGACGGGGTCACCGCGGGCAGACTGCACGCGACCACCGATCCACGCCTCGCGCTGGACGGTGCCGACGTCTCACTGATCTGTGTGGGAACGCCGTCGACACCGGCCGGTAGCACTGATCTCACCTACATCCGGCGCGCGGTCCGCGACATCGCCGAGGCCATGCAGGTGGTCGTGCCGCCGTCGTCCGGCTTCCACAGCGTCGTCGTCCGCAGCACGGTCCCGCCGGGCACGGTCGACGAGGTGGTCGAGCAGGTGCTGAATGAGGTGCCGGCACCCGAGGACGTCACCTTCGGGACCGCGATGACCCCGGAGTTCCTGCGGGAAGGGTCCGGCCTGGCCGACTTCTACGACCCGCCGTTCGTCGTGGTCGGGACGCGTAACCCGAAGGTCGGTACCGCTCTGACCGACCTGTTCGGCTTCATCTTCGAGAAGCGCGACATGGATGTCGACGTTCAGATTGTCGACGTTCGTACAGCGGAAGCACTCAAGTACGCCTGCAACGCGTTCCACGCCACCAAGGTCTCGTTCGCCAACGAGATGGGCCGGATCTTCCGCCACTACGACGTGGACTCCCGCGAGGTGATGCGGATCTTCGTCCAGGACACCAGCCTGAACATCTCGCCGTACTACCTGAAGCCCGGCTTCGCGTTCGGCGGCTCGTGCCTGCCGAAGGACCTGCGCTCGGTCCTGCACCTGGCCCGGATGAACAACACCGACCTGCCGCTGCTGGCCGGCGCGCTGACCACCAACGAGCGGTCCGTCCGCGACGTGGTCGACCGCGTGATCGCCGGCCCGGGCCGCGAGATCGCACTGCTCGGCCTGAGCTTCAAGCACGCGACCGACGACCTGCGCGAGAGCCCGAACGTCGAGCTGGCCGAACGGCTGATCGGCAAGGGCTACAACCTGCGGATCTACGACGCGATCGTGAACCCGAGCCGCCTGGTCGGCGCGAACCTGCGGCACGTGACGTCGAAGCTCCCGCACCTGCAGCGAGTCCTCACCGACGACCCGGCCGCCGCCCTGGACGGTGCGGACCTGGCCATCGTCTCGGCCACCGACACCGCGGCCATCGACGCCCTGCTCAGCGCGCCGCCGGCCCGGACCATCGACCTGGTCGGCCGGCTCGGCGAAGCCGTCGAGGCGCTGCCCGGATACGAAGGAGTGGGCTGGTGAGCGGTCCGCGCATCCTGATCATCATCCAGAACCTCTGGGTGCCGTTCGACCGCCGGGTCTGGCTGGAGTGCAAGGCCCTGGTGGCGGCCGGGTACGACGTGACCGTCGTGTGCCCGAAGGGTCCGGGCGACCCGTCGTACCAGGTCATCGACGAGGTGACCGTGCACCAGTACAAGGCCTACTCGCCCGGCGGCAGCAAGATCGGCTTCGTCGCGGAGTACGCCTACTCGTTCCTGATGACGCTGCGGCTGGTGCTGCGGGCCCGCAAGGCCGGCAAGTTCCAGGTACTGCAGGCGTGCAACCCGCCGGACATCTTCTGGCCGATCGCGATGCTGCTGCGCCGGCTGGACAAGACCCGCTTCGTGTTCGATCACCACGACCTGTGTCCGGAGCTGTTCCAGTCCCGCTTCGGCGGTACGACGAGCCTGCCGTACAAGGGACTGCGGTTCCTCGAGCGGATGACGCACCGCAAGGCCGATCACGTCACGTCGACGAACGACTCGTACCGGCGGATCGCGATCACCCGCAGCGGCAAGGCGAACCACGACGTGACCGTGGTCCGCACCGGGCCGGACCCGGACAAGTTGCGCCGCGACTCGTCTGGTACGGACGAGTCGCGCCAGATGTTGAGGCGCGGCCACCGCTACCTAGTCACCTACATCGGCGTGATGGGTCCGCAGGACGGCGTCGACATCGTGGTCCGCGCGGCGGATCACATCGTCAACAAGCTCGGCCGGACCGATATCGCGTTCACGCTGATGGGTGGCGGTGACTCCTTCGACGACGTCGTCGCCCTGCGCGACGAGCTCGGGCTCGAGGAGCACGTCGAGTTCACCGGCCGGGTGCCGGACGAGACGGTCCGCGCGGTGATGTCGACCGCCGACATCGGCCTGTCGCCGGACCCGAAGAATCCGCTCAACGACGTGTCGACGATGAACAAGACGATGGAGTACATGGCCTTCGAGCTTCCGGTCGTCGCCTTCGACCTGGTCGAGACCAAGGTCTCCGCCGAGGACGCCGCCGTGTACGTCGAGCCCAACGACGTCGAGCTGTACGGCGAGGCGATCGTCGAACTGCTGGACGACGAGGTCCGCCGCCGCCGGATGGGCCGGTTCGGCCGCGAACGGGTCGAGCAGGTGCTCGCCTGGAAGCATCAGCAGAAGGCCTACGTCGGGGTGTTCGACCAGCTCACCGGTCACGTCAGCCACGTCGGCGACGTCGCCCGGGCGACGGGATCCTGAGGTGTGCGGCATCGCCGGCTGCTACCAGCAGCACGACGGTTACGCGCTCGCCGAGACGATGAGCGACCGGATCGCGCACCGCGGTCCGGACGCCGACCGCGTGTACGCGTTCGACGAGGGTGATGTCCGGGCTTTCCTGGCGCACCGCCGGCTGTCGATCATCGACCTCTCGTCGGAGGCAGACCAGCCGTTCACCAAGCGCGGCCTGACGATCTGCTACAACGGCGAGCTCTACAACTACAAGGAACTCCGCGCCGAGCTGTCCAAGGCCGGCGTCGCGTTCCGCACCAACGGCGACACCGAGGTGGTTCTGGAGGCCTGGCGACGGTGGGGCCCGGATTCCCTCAAGCGGTTCCGCGGCATGTTCGCGTTCGCGATGCTCGACGAGGACAGCGGCAGCATGTACCTGGCCCGCGACCCGCTCGGCATCAAGCCGCTGTACTTCCTCCGCCGGCAGGGCGGCGTGATCTTCGCGTCCGAGCTCAAGGCACTGGTCGCCGCGGTCGGCCCCGAGCTCCGCACCGAGCCCGGCGCGCTGATCGCGTCGATGCTCTATTACTGGCTTCCCGAGCAGCGCTGCGCGATCGACGGCGTGGACAAGTTGCCGCCGGGGTCGTGGGCGGAGTTCCGGCCGGACGGCAGCATGCGGCACGAGACGTACTGGCGCGTGACCGACGTCGCGACCGAGGCGGCGGCCGGCCCGCGCGCCGATCTGCGCACGATCATCGAAGAGTCGGTCGCCGCGCACATGGTCGCCGATGTCCCGGTGTCCACCTTCCTCAGCGGCGGTCTGGATTCCAGCCTGGTGACCGTGCTGGCGAAGCGGATGGATCCGAGCGTCGACTCGTACACGATCACGTTCCGGGCGCAGGACCAGAAGCTCGAGGCGATGCCCGACGACGCGATCTACGCCCGCAAGGTGGCCCAGCAGTTCGGCATCGACCTGCACGAGATCGAGATCGCCCCGGACGTGGTCGAGCTGCTGCCGCGGATCGTCGACATCCTGGACGAACCGATCGGCGACCCGGCCGCGATCAACACGCTGCTGATGTGCGACACCGCGCGTGACGCCGGGGTGAAGGTGCTGCTGTCCGGGATGGGCGCCGACGAAATGTTCGGTGGCTACCGCAAGCACCTCGCCTGTGTGATGGGAGCGCAGTACCAGCGGCTTCCCGGCGTACTGCGCAACGGTCTGATCGGGCCCGCCGTACGACGGCTGCCGGTCACCGTCAACGGTCGCGGACTCCGGTACGCGCGGTGGGCGAAGCGGTTCGAGACGTTCGCGAACCTGTCCGAGGAGACCGCGTTCCGGCGCAGCTACACGATGTACGACGGGGACCAGCTGGCCGGCCTGATCAGCCCGGACCTGGAGCCGTACGTCGGGAAGCTGCTCGCCGAGCACAGCGACATCTACCACGACACCACCCTCGACGATCACGTGAACCGGATGTGCCTGGCCGACTCGCGGATGTTCCTGCCCGGGCTCAACCTGGCCTACACCGACCGGTCCAGCATGGCCGCGTCGACCGAGGTCCGGACACCGTTCGTGGACCCGATCGTGGCGCGGGCGGCCTTCTCGATCCCGGGCAGCGAGAAGATCCACCGGCGGGTGAGCAAGCTCGCGCTGAAGAAGGCGGCCGAGGCGTGGCTGCCGAAGGAGATCATCTACCGGCCGAAGGCGTCGTTCAGCGCGCCGCTGCGGGCCTGGGTCCGCAACGACCTGCGCGAACTGGTCGACGACACGTTGCTGCGCGGTGAGCTCGTCGGGAGTGGGTTCCTGCAGCGGGCCGCCGTACAGCGACTGGTCGACGACGAGCGGGCCGGGCGCGAGGACTACTCGAAGCAGATCTGGCAGTTGCTGACGTTGGAGACCTGGACCCGGCACATGCGGTCCCTCGGCGTGACCATTACCTCTCTCTGAAGGACGGACATGAAGCAGGTTGCACAGAACTACAAGTCCGGTGAGCTGGCGGTCCTGGACGTGCCTCCGCCCACCTGTGCGCCCGGCGGCGTGCTGATCCGTTCGCTGTACTCGCTGATCTCCACCGGGACCGAGCTGATGAAGGTCGGCGAGGCGAAGCTGTCGCTGGTCGGCAAGGCGAAAGCACGTCCGGACCAGGTGCGGAAGGTGCTGGACTCCGTCGCCCAGCAGGGCGCACTCAACACCTACAAGAAGGTGATGAACAAGCTCGACTCGTACACGCCGCTGGGCTACTCGCTGTGCGGTGTGGTGGTCGAGGTCGGCGCCGGGGCGGAAGAGTTCAGCGTCGGGCAGCTGGTCGCTGCCGCGGGCAACGAGTTCGCGCTGCACGCGGAGTACAACTGGGTGCCGCTGAACCTGTGTGTGCCGGTGCCGGACGGGGTGCAGCCGGAACAAGCCGCGTTCTCGACGGTCGGTGCGATCGCGATGCAGGGTGTCCGGCAGGCGGAGGTGCAGCTCGGCGACACCGCGGTGGTGATCGGGCTCGGGCTGGTCGGTCAGCTCGTGGTCCGGTTGCTGGTCGCGGCCGGGGTGCGGGTGTTCGGGATCGACACGGTCGAGGACCGCTGCCGGATGGCGGAGAAGGCCGGTGCGCTGCACTGCTCGTCGCCCGACGAGGCCGGGGTCGCGTCGCTCGAGCGGTCGTTGCTGGAGGCTTCGAACGGGCTGGGCGCGGACCACATCCTGCTGGCCGCCGGCGGTCACTCCAACGGTCCGGTCGAGACGGCCGCCCGGCTGGCCCGCGACCGGGCCCGGGTCGTCGACATCGGCAAGACCAAGCTCGACCTGCCGTGGAACGCGTACTACGACAAGGAGCTCGACGTCCGGTTCTCGCGGTCCTACGGCCCCGGCCGGTACGACGACCGCTACGAGCTCCAGGGCATCGACTACCCGGCCGGCTACGTCCGCTGGACCGAACGCCGCAACCTGGAATGCTTCATCGACCTGATCGCCCGCGAACAGATCGACGTAGGCTCCCTGATCGCCAACACCTTCCCCATCGCAGACGCCACCGAGGCCTACCAGCAGTTGAGCTCGGGCGCCCTCCCCGGAGTCGGCTTCCTGTTCGAGTACCCGGATGTTCCACAGCAGGAGAGCGCGCCACAAACAGCAACCGTTGCGCGACCTGCAAGCGCCACAACTGGATCCGTCAGGCTTGGGTTTATTGGAGCCGGGAACTATGCGTCCAGCATGCTGCTGCCTCATCTGCAGAAGAACGAGGACGCCGCGCTCGCGCATGTGGCGACGAACAAGTCGCTGTCGGCTGCGAACGCGCAGAAGAAGTTCGGGTTCGAGCAGATCGCCACGGAGTCGCAGGCCGTGCTTGCGGACGAGTCGCTGGACGCGGTGTTCGTGGTGACGCGGCACAGCAGTCATGCGGAGCTTGCCTGCCGGGCGCTGGAGACCGGCAAGGCGGTGTTCGTCGAGAAGCCGCTGGCGCTGACGGACGAGGACCTGGACCGGATCGTCGCAACGGTTGATGCCACCGGCAACGACCGGCTGATGGTCGGGTTCAACCGCCGGTTCGCGCCGCTGCTGACCGACTTGAAGGACCGCTTCGGCGACCCGGGCGGCAACTTCTCGCTGCGGTACCTGGTGAACGCCGGCAAGCTCGACTCCACCAGCTGGTACCTCGACGCCGGCAAGGAAGGCAGCCGGTTCGCCGGTGAGGGCGGGCACTTCATCGACACCCTGAGCTGGTGGCTGAACAGCGCGCCCACCGAGGTGTACGCCGTACCCGGTCCCGACACCGGCGACGTGATCGTCACCCTCCGGTTTGCGAACGGCTCGGTCGGCACGATCAGCTACGTCGGCGGCGGCAACGCGCGGTTCCCGAAGGAGACGCTGGACATCACCGGCGGCGGCCGCAACGGCCGGCTGGACAACTTCCAGAGCGCCTCGGTGTGGACCGGCCGCAAACCGGCCACCCGCAAGGCCCGCGGCACCGACAAGGGCCAGCGGACCGAGCTCGAACGCTTCGTCGCCGCGGTCAAGTCCGGCGGCCCGATGCCGATCCCGTTCGACTCGCTGGTCGCCACCACCCGCGCCACCATCGCCGTCGACAAGAGCCTCGCCAGCGGAAAGCCGGAGAAAGTGTGAGCCGCCAGCCCCTGGGCTGGTACGTCCGCCGCCTGCGCCGGATGTCCCCCACCGAGCTGGTGTGGCGCACCCGCGACCACGCGCGCCGGACCGCCTGGGCCTACCAACAGGTCCGGCCCGGGCAGGACGCGCAGGTTCACCTCCCGCTGCGCAAGGAGCTGACCTTCGGTACGACGCTCCCGCCGCACACCGCGTGCGCCGTACCGGAGGAGGTCCGCAAGGCCGTCATCACGACCGCGGACGCGATCATGGCCGGCAAGCTCGAGGTGCTCGGCGTCGACCGGACGGATCTGAAGGCTCCGGACTGGTTCCGGGACCCGACCACCGGCAGGCGGTCGGACCCGGCGCAGTACGTCTTCAAGCTGAACCACCGCAACGAGGAGGTGGTCGGGAACATCAAGCAGGTCTGGGAGCTGTCCCGCCACCACCACCTCACCCAGCTCGCCGCGGCCTGGTACCTGACCCACGACGACACCTACGCCGAGCGCGTCGCCGACCACCTGACCGACTGGTGGCGGTCGAACCCGTTCCTGTCCGGCGTGCACTGGGCCAGCGGGATCGAGCTCGGCACCCGGTTGATCAGCTGGACCTGGATCCGCCGGCTGCTGAACGACTGGCCCGAGATCACCGATCTGTTCGAGCACAACGAGCTCGCCCTCCGGCAGATCTACTGGCACCAGTGCTACCTCGCGGCGTTCCAGAGCCGCGGCTCGTCGGCGAACAACCACGTGATCGCCGAGGCGGCCGGGCAGCTCGTCGGCGCCTGCGCGTTCCCCTGGTTCGGCAAGAGCGCGCGCTGGCGGGCCGACGCGGCAGCCCTGCTGGAGAAGGAGCTCGACGCCAACACCTTCCCGTCCGGCGTGAACCGCGAACTCGCGACGGACTACCACCGCTTCGTCTCCGAGCTCGGCCTGTACGCCGCTCTCGAGGCGGACAAGGCCGGTCATCCGCTCAGCCTGGACACCTGGTCCCTGCTCACGCGCACCGTCGACGTGGCCGCGTCGATTGTCGACGACACGCTGCGGCCGCCCCGCCAGGGCGACGACGACGAGGGCATGGTGCTCGTTCTCGATCCGCCGAATGTCCACAACTGGTCGGCATTCCTGTCGCTCGGCGCCGCCGTCGTCGGCCGCGCGCCGTGGTGGCCGGAGACCCCGGCGACCGCGACGTCGGTCATCGTGGGCTCGCTCGTCGAGGGCACTCAACGCAACCGGCCCGCCGACCGGCCGGAGCACTTCGAGGATGCCGGCCTGACGATCCTCCGCAGCCGCGACGCGGGTCCGGAGATCTGGTGCCGCGCCGACGCCGGTCCGCACGGCTTCCTGTCCATCGCCGCGCACGCGCACTGCGACGCGCTGTCCCTGGAGGTCCGGGTCGGCGGCGTCGACATCCTGGCCGACCCGGGCACGTACTGCTACCACGGCGAGGAGGAGTGGCGGAACTACTTCCGCTCCACCATCGCCCACAACACCGTCGAGGTCGCCGGCGCCGAGCAGTCCGTCCAGGGCGGCCCGTTCCTCTGGCTGCGCGGAGCAACCTCCCGCGTACGCCGGTACGCCGCCGACGGTGACGTGATCACCTGGGACGCCGAGCACGACGGCTACCAGGCCGGCGAAACACCGGTCACTCACCGGCGGACCGCCGTACTGGATCATCGCGTGCTGCGGGTCGAGGACCACCTCGACGCAACGGCCGACGTACGCATCGCCTGGCACCTCGGACCTGAGGTGACCGTAGAGCTGGACCGCGCGATCGGACGGCTGGAGTGGCCGACCGGCTCGGCGGTCGTCGAACTGCCGGCAGGCCTGACCTGGACCGCGCACCGCGGGGGCGACGATCCGTTCCTGGGCTGGTACTCACCGCGGTTCGGCCACAAGGTCCCGATCACCACCTTGATCGGCGCCGGGACCCTGTCGGCGGACTCCCCGGTGGTCAGCACCTTCCGATTCCGGTCTTGACCGCACTTCCGCTGTATCAGCCTCCGCTCGCCGCCCTCTATTAACAGACAACACCGTGGCGTTCGACTGGAGGGGACTGTGAGCACACAGCAGCTCGACGTCAAGAAGTCCTGGCGGGCCATCCGTCGGCATCGCCTGATCGTGGCTGCCGTGGCAGCGGTCGGCCTGCTCGGCGGCGTGGCCGCCGGGTTCCTGGTGCCGCCCCTGCACACGGCCACCTCGCTCGTGGTGCTGCCGCCACCGCCGGCGGCCGATCCGGAGAAGGCCACCGGCACGCAGAGCATCGACACGCAGGTCTTCATCGCGGAGAGCGAGCCGGTGCTGAAGAGCGCCGGACAGAACCTGACCCCGCCGCTGCCGACCGAAGTGGTCCGCGGCCGGGTCAAGGTCACCGCCGTCACCGAGGACGTCATCAAGATCGACGCCAAGGGCACGACGGCCGCCCAGTCGATGCGACTGGCGAATGCCGTCGCCGAGGTCTACCTGGTCTTCGTCACCACCGACCAGAAGCTGCCCGGCGACCTGGGGAAGAAAACGGGGGCACGGGTCTTGGAACAGGCGACAACCGCACGCGGCGGCAACATGGCAATTCATCTGGGGATCTTCGGCCTGCTCGGTGCGCTCATCGGCGCGGTGGCCGGATCGATCGGCGTCCTCGCCAAGGTGCGTGGCGACCGTAGGCTGCGGCTGCGCGACGAGTTCGCCGACGCGGTCGGACTACCGGTGCTGGCATCGGTCTCGTCGTACCGGGCGAACGACGCCTCCGACTGGGCCTATCTGCTCGAGCACTACTCACCGACGGCGGTCGAGGCCTGGAGCCTGCGCAAGACGCTGCACCACCTCGGCCTGGACGTGAAGGGCCGCGGGCCGCTCTCGCTGACCGTCATCTCGTTCGCCGGCGACGACAAGGCGCTGCCGCTCGGTCCGCAGCTCGCGACGCTGGCCAATTCGATCGGCATCTCCACCTCGATCGTGGTCGACTCGCACCAGGAAGGGTCCGATGACGCCGCCTTGAGCATCCATCTGGTCGTCGTCGACCGGGAGGCGCCGCACGTGGCCGGCGCCGAGCCGACCACCAACACGATCGTGGCCCTGTCGGCCGGCACCGTGACCGCCGAGGAACTGGCCCGGCTCGCGGTCGCGGCCGCGGCCGACGACCGCAACATCGACGGCCTGGTCGTCACCGATCCGGACCCGACGGACCGCACCATCGGGCGCGTCTCGCAGTCCGCCCGCAGGTCCAGCTCGCGGCTGCCCACCCTCCTCACCGGCACCGCGAGGAGGACTAAATGAGTAACCAGCCCTCCAACGAACCCGTCGTGAGCGACCCGGCCTGGGCCGACGACGACGGCTTGTTCGACGACCAGCCGTCGAAGGCGTACCCGCCGGACGCACTGGTCACCTTCCGCTTCCTCCGCGACGCCGTCCGCCGGCACCTGCGCATCTGGCTCATCGCCGCGCTGATCGGTTTGGCCGGCGGGCTGGCGTCGACGGTCGTCATGCCGTCGCCGAACGTGTCGTCGACCCGGCTGCTGCTCACCCACCGCGACGGTGAGGACCCGGCCAAGGCGATGGCCACGGACGTCAGCCTGGCCACCACGCACACCGTGGCGCAGCGGGTGATCGACCTGCTCAAGCTGCCGGTGACCCAGGACGACATGCTCAAGGAGTACTCCGTAGGCGCCAAGACCGACCGGGTGATGGAGATCACCGCGGGGGCGAAGACCAGCGACGAGGCGACCAAGCTGGCCACGGCGGTCGCCCAGGTCTTCCTGGTCTACCGGAAGGAGCAGATCGCGTTGCAGGACGCGCCGCTGCGCCGCGACCTGATCTCGGCCCAGAACGATGTGGACGTGGCGGAACAAGCCGTCACCGCCGCCGGTGACAATCCGGAGGAGATGAAGCGTCCGAACAGCCCGGAGGGGGTCCGGCTCGGCGCCGCCCGCGACCGGCTCACGTATGTCCAGCAGCAGCTGCTCGACCAGTCGACGCAGGCGTTGCGGATGAACAGCAGCCGGATGCTCGACGCGGCGTCTCCGGTACCGGTCTCGGCCAAGCGGACGCTCGTGATCAACGCCGGCACCGGGCTGATCGCGGGACTGTTCATCGGTCTCGGCTTCGTCATCGTGCGCGCGCTGATCTCCGACCGGCTGTGGAAGCGCCAGGATATCGCCCAGGCCCTGGGCGCCAGGATCCGGCTGAGCAGCCCACGACCATCGCGCTTCCAACTGCTGCCGCGGCCGCGCTACCTGCGCCAGTCGCAACGCCAGCAGCCGGAGGTGCGGCTGATGGTGCAGCACCTCGACCAGCGCATCTTCTGGGGCGAGCGGCCCACGCCGGCGATGGCCGTGGTCAGCGTCGACGACGTCAAGACCTGCGCGCTCGTGGTGGCGGCGCTGGCGGTGGCGCAGGCCGAGGACGGCAAACACGTCCTGGTGGCCGACCTGACCGAGTCCGGCCGGCTCGCGGGGATGCTCGGGGTGAAGACGCACGGTACGCACGAGTCCCGCTTCAGCGCGCCGGGGCAGCGCATCGACGTCCACCGCCCCGACCCGGCCGCCGGCCCGGCACTGGGGTGCTACCTGCACCTGAGCGACACCAGCCGGCCGTCGAACTCGGGTGACATCCAGCTCGACGCGGCCTGGGAGGTCGCCGATCTCGTGCTGACCCTGACCACCCTGCGGCCGGAGCTCGGCGCCGACCACCTCGGCACCTGGGCGTCGCACGCCGCGGTCGTCGTCACCGCGGGCGAGTCGACCGCGACCAGGATCCAGGCCACCGGCGAGATGTTGCGGCTGGCCGGCCTCGAGATGGAGACCGCTGTGGTCCTGCGTCCGGACCGTACCGACGAGGGTGTCGGCGTCGCCGAGGCCGAGGCCGGGCGGCCCAGGACCGTGGACGTCGAGATGTTCCGCCGATGACCACGGTCGCCGCCCGCCTCAGTACCCAGCTGGCCACCCGGCTGGGGCACCGCCCGACCCGGCGGGTCGTCGCGCCCGAGGTCCGCCGGCGGCGGCGCGTCCAGCTGGCCTGGGCGCTGCTGGTGCTGAACGTGATGACGTTCTTCCCCGGCGCCCCGCACCTGTTGCCGATTCCGGGATCGGTCGGCAAGCTCATCGCGCAGCTGGCGCTGATCGGCGCCTTGACAGTGGCGCTGATGGTGAACCGGCCGGTCCGGATCCGGCCGAGTGTCTTCATCTTCCTGCTGCTGACCCTGGCCGCGGAGGGACTGCTGGCCAGCGTCCGCGCCGAGTTCCTGTTCGGCGCGCTGTTCCGGGCCGGCCGCCTGTGCGGGTTCGCCCTGGTGCTGTGGCTGCTGACGCCGTGGTGGACCCGCCGCGACCTGCTGCTGGTGCGCACGCACCTCATGGTCCTGTGGGCGATCCTCGCCTCGGTCGTCCTCGGTCTGTTCGTCGCGCCGGGACTGGCGCTGACCGAGGACCGGCTCGGCGGCATCATCTGGCCGATCCCACCGACCCAGGTCGGGCACTACGCCGCGGTGGCCGCCGGCCTCACGATCGTGCTGTGGATGTCCGGCCACCTCCGGCGCGCGGTCGCGTTCACCAGTGTGCTGGTGGCCATTCCGGTCCTGCTCCTGACCCACACCCGGACCGCGTTGATCGCGCTGCTGGCCGGCGTACTGATCGCCGGGCTGAGCCTGTTCACCGCGCGGTCGCGGGTCCGCAAGGCGTTCGCGATCGGCATCGTCGTCTTCTCCGTCGGGGCACTCACCCTCAGCTCGGTGGTGGCGACCTGGCTGGCCCGCGGACAGGACACCCAGGAGCTCGGCGCACTGACCGGCCGGAAGGCGGTGTGGGACTCGATCCTGGCCCAGCCGCGAACGACCTTCGAGACCTTCTTCGGTTTCGGCCTGTCCAACAAGTCCTTCAACGGCCTGCCGATCGACAGCAACTGGCTCGGCACGTACTACGACGTCGGGCTGGTCGGGGTCGCGCTCACGATCATGCTCGTGCTCTTCGTCCTGACCGCCGCGTGGTTCCGGCCGCAGGGCCCGCACCGGGCGCTCGCGCTCTTCCTCGTCGCCTACTGCGTGATCGCCTCATTCACCGAGAGCGGACTCAGCGAGGCGTCGCCGTACCTGCTCGAACTGACGCTGGCCGCGTCACTCGTCTATTCCACATCCACCCGCGAGGGGATGCGATGAAGATCCTGCTGGTTCACAACCGATACCGGTCGACCGCGCCGAGCGGCGAGAACCGGGTGGTCGATCAAGAGAGCGACGCGCTGGCCGCACTCGGCCACGACGTCCGGCACTTCGAACGGCACAGTGACGACATCGAGGACTGGCCCGCCTGGCAGAAGGCGACGCTGCCCGCCCGCGTGGTCTGGAACCCCGCGAGCCGGCGGGATCTCGCCGCGGTGCTGGAACAGGACCGCCCGGACGTCGTCCACATCCACAACACGTTCCCGCTGCTGAGCCCGTCCGTCCTGTACGCGTGCCGCAAGGCCGGCGTCCCGGCCGTGATCACCTTGCACAACTACAAACTGCTGTGCGCCAGCGGTGACTTCTTCCGCAACGGCGAGGTGTGTCACGACTGTGCCGGCGGCAACCCGGCCGCCGCGGTGATCCACCGCTGCTACCGGGGATCGGCGCTGGCGACCTCGACCACGGTGCTGAACGCACGCAGCCATCGCCGCACCTGGCGCCGGCTGGTCTCGGCGTACATCTTCATCTCCGAGTCCCAGCGTCGCCTGATGGCCGCGATGGACTTCGATCCGGACCGGTCCTTCGTCAAGCACAACGTCGTTCCGTACGACGGTCCCGTCGGCGGACCGCGGGAGCGGCAGGTGACGTACGTCGGGCGGCTCGACGCGGCCAAGGGCGCACCCCTGCTGATGAAGGGCTGGGACGCGTACCGGGCGATCGCGGGTGACGACGCGCTCCGGCTCGTGATCGCCGGCGGCGGCCCGATGCTGGACGAGGTGACCGCGTGGGCGGCCACCAGGCCGTCGGTCGAGCTGCGCGGGATGATGAGCAAGCAGCAGGTGTTCGAGCTGATCGGCCGCTCCCGGGGCGTCGTCCTGCCCTCGGAGTGGGAGGAGACGTTCGGCCTGGTGGTCGTCGAGGCGATGGCGGTCGGCGTACCGCCGCTGGCGTCGGGGCACGGGTCGTTCCCGGACCTGATCACCGACGGCGTCGACGGCGCGCTGTTCGAGCCGGGCCGTCCGGACGCGCTCGCCAAGCTCCTGCTCGACGTCGACGCCTCGCCGGACCGGTACGACGACCTCGGCCGGCAGGCCCGGACGACGTACGAGAAGTTGCACCAACCACACCAGAGCATCGAGCAACTGCTCGATATCTACCGGTACGCGATCGAGCACCCGGTAACCGCCCGACGCTGAGTTTCGAGGACCAGATGCCCCCCGAAGGAAGCCCCATGGAACAGCGTGACCCGCGACCGCCGGCGTCCGGCGACGGACCCGCGTGGTACCGGCGCCCGCGCACGATCGTCGCGACCGCGGTGGTCCTCGTCGCCGCCCTGGTGGTGACCGGAATCGCTGTGTTCACCGGGGATTCGCCGACTCAGAAGGCGGGTCCCGGCTCCACCTCGCCCGCGGCCACCTTGTCCCAGGTCACCGCGCCGACAAAGCCGCCGGCAAAGATCTGCGGCAATGCCAGGGCGCTGTTCGGCCCGGCCAATGCCCCGGCCGGCGCGGTCGTGGTCGGCCCGAACGAGAAGCTCGACGCGCTCACCCAGTCGAACCCGGCCGGCACGACCTTCTATGTGACCGCCGGAACGCACAGACTCGGCACCGGGCCGTACGCCCAGGTCATCCCCAAGGACGGCAACATCTACATCGGCGCGCCCGGGGCGATCCTCGACGGCGGCCGGAAGAACCGCTACGCCTTCACCGGCTACGCGACCGGGGTCACGGTGAAGAACCTGACCATCCAGAACTTCGGTCCGGTCCGGAGCAACAACGACGAGGGCGTGGTGAACCACGACGCCGCCGGCCGGTGGACGATCGCGGGCAACACCATCAAGGACAACGCCGGCGCCGGGGTGATGGTCGGCGACCACAACGTGCTGCGCGGCAACTGCCTGCAGGACAACGGGCAGTACGGCTTCAACGCCTACAACCCGGGCAAGGTGGCCGGCATCACGATCGAGGGCAACGAGATCACCGGCAACAACACCGACGACTGGGAGAAGCTCAAGGGCGGCTGCGGCTGCACCGGCGGCGGCAAGTTCTGGGAGGTCACCGGTGCGATCGTGCGCCGCAACTGGATCCACGACAACCTCAGCGTCGGGCTGTGGGCGGACACCAACAACACCGGGTTCGTGATCGAGGAGAACTACATCTCCGGCAACCTGGCCGAGGGCATCCTCTACGAGACCAGCTACAACGCGGGCATCCGGGGCAACACCTTCCTCCGCAACGGTCTCGGCAAGGGACCGGAGAACAGCGGCTTCCCGACGCCCGCGCTGTACATCTCCGAGTCCGGCAGCGACCCGCGGGTGACCGGCGTCTTCAACCAGACCTTCGAGGTGAGCGGGAACGTCTTCACCGACAACTGGGCCGGCGTGATCCTGTGGGAGAACGCCGACCGGTTCGCCGGGTCCGCGGCCAACACCAGCACCGGTTCGGGAACCCTGGTCAATCCCTCGGTGGTCAACGCCAAGACCTGCAACGCGACCACCATCAACAAGCAGCCGTACCTGAGCGACTGCCGGTGGAAGACGCAGAACGTGCGGGTGCACGACAACGTCTTCACCCTCGAGCCGGACAAGATCGGGGCGACCTGTGCGTTCCGGACCGGCTGCGGCTACAACGGGTTGTTCTCCAACTGGGGGACGTTCCCGACCTGGTCGCCGTACCAGAAGGCCACCGTGCAGGACGCGATCACGCTCCACCAGGGCAACCGGTTCTACGACAACACCTACGCCGGGCCGTGGAACTTCATCGTGCACGAGCAGGGCAACCGGGTGAACTGGGCAGCCTGGCAGGGCGCGCCGTACGGCCAGGACCAGGACAGCGTGATCAAGGTCCAAGGGGAGCGCTGAGCAGCATGATCGGGCCTCCTGAGCGTGCCGCCGGTGAGCAGATCGCGCTGCTCCGCTCGGTCGGCTATGCCGCCTTCGGGCGGCACGAGCGGGATCTCGACGTCCTGGATCTGGTCTTCGACAGCATCGTCGACGCACCCGGTACTGGCGACATCCGCAGACTGCGGTTCGCCGGCCACGGCATCACCCTGGACGTCGACGTCCGCGGACAGGCCGACCTGACCATCGAGTTGCGGGTCTCGCCGTCCGGTCCGGTCATGGTCGAGTCCCGCGGCGGCGACACCGAGGGCCCGACCGCGGCGCGGCTGGTGAGCTTCCTGCTCCGCTGGCCCGGCAGCACGCAGCGACCGGTCCGGACCGCCTGGATCATTCTCTGATCGCAGGCCGTCCGGACCGGTACAAGTGCTGCTTCAGGAGGCAAGCAGCAGCCTGAGTTTCTCCAGGCACCGACCGCGGATCGGGCCGATGCTCCCGATCGGGATACCGATGGTGGCGGAGATTTCGGCGTACGGCGCGGGCGGGTCGGCCATCAGCATGCCGAGCAGCCGCTGCCACCGGTCCGGGAGGCTTTCCAGAGCCCGGCGTACGTCGTCCGCCCGCTCGCCGGCGAGCAGGTGCGCGTCCAGCTCGGGCTGGTCCCCCGCCACCCCTTCGAACGCGGCCGACTCGTAGGTGAGCAGGACGCGCTTGCGGAACGCCAGTACCCGCAGGCATTCCCGGCGGGTCGTGACGACCAGCCAGGCGCCGACCCGCTCGGGGTCGACCCGGTGAATGTGCTCGAGCAACCGCAGCCAGACCATCTGAGAGACGTCCGCGGCATCGCTGTCGCTGAGCCGGAAGCTGCGGGTCACGGCCCAGACGAGCCGCGCATAGTGGTCGACCAGCCGGCTCCACGCGCCCTGGTCCCCCGACGCGGCCTGGATCACCAGGGTCGCGGCTTCGGACCGGACCGTGGTGTCTTCGGTCGTGTTTTGATCAGTACCGGGCTCGGCACTGAGGTGTTGCATCATGAATTCCCCCCTCGGGAATGCACCGCGTAATTGACGTCCCCCGACGTTTGGTGCCTTCATCGCGCCGGCCGGCAGATGGCCGGGGCGAGTTCCTCAGTAGGCGCCGTCGCTACCGAGCACGGCGCGAGCGGTCTTCCAGAGGATCAGCAGGTCCAGAGCGATCGACCAGTTGTCGGCGTAGCGCAGGTCGAGCCGCATGGACTCCTCCCACGTCAGGTCGCTCCGTCCGCTGACCTGCCACAGACCCGTCAGGCCCGGCTTCACGAGCATCCGTCGCGCGTCGTCGATCGCGTACTGCGCGACCTCGGCCGGCAGCGGCGGCCGAGGACCGACCAGCGACATGTCGCCGCGGAGCACGTTCACCAGCTGCGGCAGCTCGTCGATCGAGAACCGGCGCAGGTACCTGCCGACCTTGGTGATCCGCGGGTCGTCGCGCATCTTGAACAGCACTCCGTTGCCCTCGTTCAGCGCGACGAGCTCGGCCTTGCGGGCCTCGGCATCGGCGACCATCGTCCGGAACTTCAGCATCGAGAACTGCTCACCGCTGCGCCCCACCCGGGTCTGCCGGAACAGCACCGGCCCGCGGCTGGTCAGCTTCACCAGGGCCGCGGTGACGAGCAGGATCGGCGCGACGCCGAGCAGCAGCAGGCAGCCGACGACCCGGTCGAAGATGCTCTTCAGCAGGTGCGGCCCGCCGGAGACCGACGGTCGCTCCAGGTGCAGCAGCGACAGACCGGCGACCGGGCGGATCGAGATCCGCGGACCGGCGACCTCGACGATGCCCGGCGAGACGATCAGTTCGACACCGCGCTGCTCGAGCGCCCAGGACAGCTTGCGCAGCGTGTAGCCGGCCAGCTCCGGGTCGGCAGCGACCGCGACGACTTCCACGTCGTACTGGTCGACCGCGGCCAGGATGTCCATCTCGGTCCGGCCGAGCCGCTCGAGCTCCGGCCCCTCCAGGGCGTCACCGCGCGGCAGGCAGCTCGCCACCACGATGTAGCCGTCGGCCGGTCGCTCCTCCAGGTGCCTCCGCAGCGTGCTCACCTGGTCGGTGCGCCCGACAACGAGCACCCGGCGCATGCACCGCCCGGCGAACCGCCGCCAGGAGATGCTGCGGTGCAGCAGCCAGCGGCCGACCATCGCCGCCAAGCACGTCATCGGCACCGCCAGCACGACGAAACCACGAGCGACCTCGCTCTTGGTCGCGTACGACGTGATGGCGAGCAGCGCGGTCAGCGCCACCGCGGCCCGGATGATCGCCCGGAACTCCTCCGGCCCGGTGCCGAAGTAGCGGGTCTCATAGCCCCGCTGCAGCGCCACACAGGCCAGCCAGGCGATCGGCAGCAACGCGGTCAGCACGAAATAGCCGAGGTTGATCTGGGCCCCGAACCGCGCCACCAGCGCCAGCGAGCCGCCGATCAGCGCCGCGCCGACGTCGGCCGCCAGCGAGTACCGGCGGTACTTCGCCACCCAGCGCGCCTCGGTATAGCGGGCCGATCGCGGCAGGATCGCCGGGATCTCGTCCGGAACCAGCCAGACCGGCCGACGTCGTTCCCCCGACGGCGTCGGCCGTAGGTCAGCCGAATCGGCCAACCCCTCGGACATGACAAATTCAGTCACGCACAGTCACCCCCCACAGGTGAAAAGCGATGCCCGCGACCAACCCACTCCCCGTCACGGACCTCGTTGAACGTCGCCCCCACAACGACGTGATCCAGAGAGTACTACGTGGATGCGGCGTACAACAGCACTGATCGCGAGTGTTTACCGCTGCGCAACCCGCCGGGTGTGCAAAGACCCTCGGGCCCGCTGAACGGGCCCGAGGGTCTTCAGATGACTACCAGTGGTGACCAGCCGCCGGGTCGGGGACGGATGATCGGTGACGCCCGGCCGGGTCGACCGGGCGCCGGGTCTGCTCAGCCGGCGATCAGGCCGTCGCCGCTGATCAGCTCGCGCATCTCGGCCAGCGAGCTGTCGCCCGGCGGCAGGATGGCGTCGGAGTCGTGCAGCTCGTCGTCCGGGACCTTGGCACCGGAGCGGACGAACTCCAGCAGCGCGGCGAACGCGGTCTGGAACGCCGACTCGTCGCCCGACGAGACGGCCTTCTCCAGGTCGCCGTCGACCGCGTTGAGCGCGTCCAGCTTCTCGTCCGCCAGCCGGTACTGGCCTTCACCCATGATGCGAACGATCATCGAACGTCTCCGTCCTGAGGTCGCACCGGCTCGGCGGCCGGCTGCTGCACTGGCTGCTGGGCGGACTGAGCGGGCTGCTGTGCCTCACCGGAGATCTCCTTCGGCGCACTGCCGCCGGAGAGCTGGGCCTTCATCGCCGCCAGCTCGTTCTCCACGTCGGAGTTGGACGACATCCGGTCCAGCTCCAGGGTGATGCTGTCCTTGCTGCTGCCGCTGGCGTCGTCGAGCGCGCCGGAGGCGAGCAGCTCGTCGATCGCGCCGGCCCGGGCCTGCATCTGCTGGGTCTTGTCCTCGGCCCGCTGGACCGCCAGGCCGACGTCGCTCATCTCCTCGGAGATGCCGGAGAAGGCCTCGTTGATCCGGGTCTGCGCCTCGGCCGCGGTGTAGGTGGCCTTGATGGTCTCCTTGCGCGTCCGGAAGGACTCGACCTTGGCCTGCAACCGCTGGGAGGCCAGCGTCAGCTTCTCCTCCTCGCCCTGCAACTGGGCGTGCTGGGTCTGCAGGTCGTCGATCTGGCCCTGCAGCCCGGACTTGCGGGTCAGGGCCTCCCGGGCCAGGTCCTCACGGCCCATCGAGAGCGCCTTCTGCGCCTGCTCCTGGAGCTTCGACGACTGGGACTGCAGTTGGGAGGCTTGCAGCTCCACCCGCTTGCGGCTGGTGGCCACGTCGGCCACGCCCCGCCGTACCTTCTGCAGCAGCTCCAGCTGCTTCTGATACGAGTAGTCAAGGGTTTCGCGAGGATCCTCGGCCTTGTCCAGGGCGGAGTTCGCCTTGGCCTTGAAGATCGTCGACATCCGCCTGAAGATGCTCATCGATATCCGTACCCCTTCTGTGCCGGCGTGACGACCCGGCGTGCGTCAACCACCCTATGTCCCTATGGGTCACCACACCATCAGGACCGGCCCCGATAAAGTGGTACCCAGGTCCGGGGACCACCCCGAGTCGACCTGCCCTGCCGAATGAGGTTCAGACCCCGTGTTCCGTCGTACCAAGTCTGAGACAGCTACCACCGTACCCGCCGACCCCCAGGGCAAGCCGGGCGGTAAGGGACGCCCCACGCCGACCCGCAAGGAGGCGGAGGCCGCCCGCAAGGCCGCGCTGAAGAAGCCGCGCAACCGCAGGGAGGCCTCGGCGTACCGGCGGGAGAAGGTCCGGACCGAGCGGTCCAAGATGCAGGACGCCATGCGCACCGGCGACGACCGGTACCTGCCGGCCGCCGACAAAGGCCCGGTCCGGCGGTTCGCCCGCGACTACGTGGACGCCCGCTACTCGGTGATGGAGTTCGCGCTGCCGATCCTGCTGGTGGTGTCCCTGATCGGCGTGGTCTTCTCCCGGCAGTTCCTCTGGCTGGCCGGCGTGGTCAACCTGCTCTTCCTGGCGATGATCCTGCTGATCGCGCTGGACTGGTTCCTGCTCTCGGCCGGGCTGCGCCGGGCGGTGACGGTGAAGTTCCCGAAGGAGTCCACCAAGGGCCTCGGGTTCTACGCGGTCCGCCGGACCATGCAGATGCGCCGCTGGCGACTGCCCAAGCCCATGGTCAAGCGCGGCGAGAAGCCGTCCTGATCCTCGGTACGACGGGCGCCGGGACGGTGCCCACCGCCCGGGGACAGTAGGGTCAGGGGTATGGACTTCCGCTATCTCGGCAACAGTGGTTTGAAGGTCAGCGAGATCTCGTACGGGAACTGGCTCACGCACGGGTCCCAGGTGGAGAACGAACAGGCCAAGGCCTGTGTGCGGGCGGCCCTGGAGGCCGGCATCACCACGTTCGACATCGCCGACACCTACGCCAACACCAAGGCCGAGTCGGTCCTCGGCGAGGCGCTGGAGGGTGAGCGGCGCGAGTCGCTGGAGATCTTCACCAAGGTCTACTGGCCGACCGGTCCGTTCGGACCGAACGACACCGGCCTGTCCCGCAAGCACATCCACGAGTCGATCAACGCCTCCCTGAAGCGGCTGAAGACCGACTACGTCGACCTCTACCAGGCGCACCGGTTCGACACCGAGACGCCGCTGGAGGAGACGATGGAGGCCTTCGCCGACGTCGTCCGGTCCGGCAAGGCGCTGTACATCGGCGTGTCCGAGTGGACCGCCGAGCAGCTGCAGGAGGGCCACCGGCTGGCCCGGGAGCTGCGCATCCCGTTCGTCTCGAACCAGCCGCAGTACAGCATGCTCTGGCGGGTGATCGAGGCCGAGGTGGTGCCGGCCTCGGAGGAGCTCGGCATCGGCCAGGTGGTGTTCTCACCGATCGCGCAGGGCGTGCTCACCGGCAAGTACCTGCCCGGTCAGCAGCCACCGGAAGGTTCGCGGGCCACCGACGCGAACGGCGCCAACATGATCAAGCGGTTCCTCAACGACGACGTGCTGAGCCGCGTGCAGGAGCTGAAGCCGCTCGCGGACGAGGCCGGCCTGGCGCTGTCTCAGCTCGCCATCGCCTGGGTGCTGCAGAACCCGAACGTCTCGTCGGCCATCATCGGCGCGTCCCGCCCCGAGCAGGTCGTGGAGAACGTGAAGGCCTCCGGTGTGAAGCTCGAGGAAGCCCTGCTCAAGCGGATCGACGAGGTCCTCGGCGGGATCGTCGAGCGCGACCCGGCCAAGACCGCGCAGAACTCGCCGCAGACCCGGCCCGGCTCATGAGCTGGAGCTGGCGGTTCGAGACCGCGAGCGGCGCCCTGGTCGACCCGGGTGAGGTCGGCGGGGCGGAGTTCTCCGCTCAGGGTGACGCGGAGAGCTGGCTCGGTGAGAGCTGGCGGGACCTGGCCGAGCGTGGCGTCGGCCAGGTGTACCTGCTGGAGGACGGCCGGGAAGTCTACGGCCCGATGAGTCTGTCCTCCGCAGAGTAGGCTTCGGTCGAACCACTCCTGCGTGCACAGGGAAGCCGGTCCGAGTCCGGCGCTGACCCGCAACCGTAGGCCACCTCAGGTGGCGAGCCGGAACACTGTGCCGCAGGGAGACAGGCTCAACTACCCGCCGTGGTCCGCGGGTGGAGCCCCTACCCTGCCGGAGCAGGCGGGACCTCCTCCACCGGGCCATGAGCCCGATAGAGGACACGAGATGACTGCACACCGGACCGTACGACTGGTCCTCGCCACGCTGGCGGGTCTCCTGCTGGCTGGGACCGTCGCCACCACCGCCCAGGCCGAGGACGGCTATCGCTTCTGGGGCTACTACCAGTGGAGCTCAGGCCAGTGGGCCTTCTCCCAGAAGGGCGCTGACGCCGTCGTCCCAGCCGACGGGGCGGTGGAGGGCTGGCGGTACGCCGTCGGCGGTGCGAAGCCCCGCGTGCCGCGCGCAGCCGGCGACTTCGAAGCCATCTGTGGCAAGACACCGGCGGAGACCGGCAAGAAGCGCGTGGCTCTGGTCGTCGACCCCGGTACGCCGGAGGACGCGGTCAGCGGTGAGACTCCGGGACAGGCCACCGGCACCTGCGTGGTCACGGACACCCAGGCGAACGGCGCCAAGATCCTCGCGGCGGTCGCGCCGGTGCGGATCGAGAAGGGCCTGACCTGCGGCATCGCGGGCTATCCGGCCAAGGGCTGCGGGGATCAGGTGAAAAGCATCCAGGTCCCGGCCACCGACGCCCCCGTGACGCTGCAGATCGGTGCCGCGGTCGGCTCGACCGCGGTGACCTCTCCGGCCTCCTCCTCCTCTGACGACGGCGGTGATGGTGCGCCGTGGAGCGGGATCATCATCGCCGCTGTGGTCGTGCTCGCCCTGGCCGGCGGTGGTCTGGCCCTCAACCGCCGGCGCACCGCCAAGTAAGTGCGTACTGTCCATCAACTGACGCTGCCCCGGGCACTCCACCCGGGGGCCTGGTGGCTGTGGGCGCTCGGCATGGCCGTGGCGGCCAGCCGTACGCGGAACCCGGTGCTGCTCGTGCTGATCCTCGCAGTCACCGGATTCGTGGTGGCCGCCCGCCGCTCCGACGCTGCCTGGGCCAGCAGCTACACCGCGTTCCTCAAACTGGGTCTGGTGGTCATCGGCGTCCGCGTGGTGCTGCAGGCACTGCTCTCCACCCGTTCGCAGGGGAACACGGTGCTGTTCATCCTGCCGCAGATCCCCTTGCCTGACTGGGCAAACGGGGTCAAGCTCGGCGGCGAGGTCACCCTCGAGGCACTGCTGACCGCGCTGTACGACGGCTTTCAGCTGGCGGTCATGCTCTGCTGCATCGGTGCGGCCAACTCACTGGCCAGTCCGCGGCGGCTGCTCAAGTCGTTGCCCGGGGCCCTCTACGAGATGGGCGTGGCTTGCGTGGTCGCGCTGACGTTCGCACCACAGTTGGTGACGGACGCCCGCCGGATCCGCGCCGCCCGTCGCCTCCGCGGCCGCACTCGCGGCTCCTTCCGTACGACAGCCATGCCGGTGCTGGAGGGTGCCTTGGACAGGTCGGTGGAGCTCGCCGCCGCGATGGACTCTCGCGGCTACGGGCGTACGGCGCAGGTCCCCCGGGCGCAGCGCCGTACGACTGCGGTCTCCGTCCTGCTGGGGTTGCTGGGCATTCTGCTCGGGGTCTATGCGTTGCTGACCGACGCCATGTCGTTCCCGATCGCCGCGGCCACACTGGTCGTGGGACTGCTGCTTTCCGTGGGAGCCATGGCGATCGGGCGGCAGCGGGTCACGCGGACGCGGTACCGGCCTGACCCATGGGCGCTGCCCGAGTGGTTGGTCGTCGCCTCCGGAGCAGTCGCAGCCGGAGCCATGGTCACTGCGGCGGCGCGCGGTGTTTACGGTCTGCTGCTGGCTGGCCCGTTGGTGGTGCCACCGGTTCCGGTGCTGCCGGTTGTCGGCGTACTGATCGGACTGGCGCCGGCGCTCGTCGCACCGCCGCTGGTCAGGCGGGCGGTCACATGATCGAGTTCGACCGGGTGACAGTCACGTACGACGGTGCCGCGGAGCCGGCGCTGCGGGACGTGAGCTTCTCCGTGCCCGAGGGCGAGCTGGCGCTCGTGATCGGCCGGACCGGTTCCGGCAAGTCCACGTTGCTGCGGGCAATCAACGGACTGGTGCCGCACTTCACCGGCGGCACGCTGTCCGGCCGGGTGCTGGTGAACGGGCGGGACACCCGCGAGTACCGGCCGCGCGACCTGGCCGATGTGGTCGGTCTGGTCGGGCAGGACCCGATGGCGGGGTTCGTCACCGACACGGTCGAGGACGAGCTCGCGTACAGCATGGAGTCGCTCGGTGTCGCGCCGGATGTGATGCGGCGACGGGTCGAGGAGACTCTGGATCTGCTCGGGTTGGCCGACGTACGGGATCGGGCGTTGACCTCGCTGTCCGGCGGACAGCGGCAGCGGACCGCTATCGGTGCCGCGCTCACCTCGCATCCTGCCGTGCTCGTGCTGGACGAGCCGACGTCTGCCTTGGACCCACAGGCGGCTGAGGAGGTGCTGGCCGCACTACAGCGGCTCGTGCACGACCTGAGCGTCACGGTGGTCATGGCGGAGCACCGTCTCGAGCGAGTGATCCAGTACGCCGATCGCGTGATCGAGGTACCGGGCGGAGCGGCTGCCGTGTCCACTGGACTTCCGGCGGATCGGATGATCACGGCACCGGTCGCACCGCCTGTGGTGGAGCTGGGACGGCTGGCCGGTTGGTCTCCCCTGCCGCTGTCGGTGCGCGACGCCCGGCGGGCTGCTGTGGCGTTGCGGAGCCGGCTCGACTCCACTGCGCCCCAGAGGTCGGTTGCTGTGCACGGTCCGGAGCTCGCGCGGTCCACTGATCTGGTCGTTGCCTACGGCGACGTGATGGCGTTGCGTGGAGTGTCGGTCAGCATCAAGGCCGGTGAAATCGTCGCACTCATGGGCCGCAACGGCGCCGGCAAGTCCACACTGCTCAACGCTCTGGTGGGCCTCGCGCCGGTCCGCTCCGGTACGGCGGTCGCCGCCGGAGCCGACCCACGTCGTACCAAGCCTGCGGAGCTGGTCAAGGCGGTCGGACTGGTGCCGCAGGAGCCCGCTGACCTGCTGTACGCCCCCACGGTCGCCGAGGAGTGTGCGGCCGCCGACTCCGATTTCGGCGTGCAGGCGGGCAGTTGCCGTGCCCTGCTGAATCGGCTGTCGCCCGAGATCGACTTCGCGATGCACCCACGGGACCTCTCCGAGGGACAACGGTTGTGTCTGGCGCTGGCCGTCGTACTGTGTGGCGCTCCGCCGCTGGTGCTGCTGGACGAGCCCACGCGCGGGCTGGACTACGGCGCCAAGCGGCGGCTGGTGGCGATCTTGCGCGAGCTGGCTGCGGCCGGGCATGCGGTCGTGCTGTCGACGCACGACGTGGAGCTGGTGGCTGAGGTCGCCACCCGCGTGATGGTTCTGGCCGAAGGTGAGCTGGTGAGCGACGGCGAGACGGCCGCCGTGATCGCGGGGTCTCCGGCGTTCGCTCCGCAAGTGGCCAAGATCCTTGCCCCACTACCGTTCCTGACCGTCGGCGAGGTCGCGACCGCACTCGAGCGTGCGTCATGAGTGTGCTCCGCGTCCCTTCGCTTCGGCTGGTCCGGCTCAAGCCTCGCAGCACAGCCACCCTCGTGGTTGCGTCGTTGGTCGGGCTGCTGGCGTTCGGGTGGCCGCTGTTCCTCCACACCGACCAGGTGGGTGCGTCCGCGATCGGGCACACCACGGATGCGCCCTGGCTGTTCGTGTTGCTGCTGCCGCTGCTGGTGGCCGTCGTACTCGCGGAGCTGTCCGAGTCGGGCATCGACGCGAAGGTGATCTCGCTGCTCGGCATGCTCGCGGCCGTGGGGACTGCGCTCCGGGCGCTCGGCCCTGGTACGGCTGGGCTGGAGCCCGGGTTCTTCCTGCTCGTGCTGGCGGGGCGGGCGTTCGGAGCCGGGTTCGGGTTCGTGCTGGGGGCGGTGTCGTTGCTGGGTGGTGCGCTGATCACCGGTGGGGTCGGACCGTGGATGCCGTTCCAGATGTTCGCCTGCGCGTGGGTGGGGTGCCTGGCCGGGCTGCTGCCTCGGGTGGGCGGGCGGTTGGAGTTGATGGTGCTGGCGGCGTACTCGCTGGTGGCCGGGGTGATGTACGGCGTGGTGATGAACCTGTGGTTCTGGCCGTACGCGACCTTCGGCAGCGACTTCTCCTTCATCCCGGGTGACGAGCTGGCCGCCAACCTGCACCGGTACTTGCTGTTCGTGGTCGCGACGTCGCTGGGGTGGGACATCCCGCGCGGGGTGCTGTGCGCCGTACTCGTGCTGACGCTCGGTCGCCCGATCCTCAACGCCTTCCGCCGGACGGCCCGCAAGGCTGCCTTCGACGCACCGGTGCGCTTCGAAAACAGGAGCTCAGATGTCTGAACGAATCCTCATCCTCGGCGGTGCGCGATCGGGTAAGTCGATCGCTGCCGAGCGCCGCCTTGCCGCGGAACCGGACGTCCTGTACGTCGCAACCGGCGGAGACGACTCCGGTGACGCGGAGTGGGCCGAGCGGGTCGCCAAGCACCAAGCTCGTCGCCCGGCCAGCTGGGGTCTGGTGGAGACGATCGACCTGGTCCCGTTGCTCGAGTCCGCCGGTCCGCCGCTGCTGATCGACTGCTTGACGCTGTGGCTGTCGCGCACCATGGACACCTTGGAGATCTGGTCCGATCTGAGCCGGGCCGGGCTGATCGAGCAGCGCATCGAGGACCTCGCCGACGCGTGGTCCCGGACGCCGCGGATGGTGATTGCCGTGAGCAACGACATCGGCTCCGGCGTCGTCCCCGCCGACGCCGGCACCCGCCTCTTCCGCGACCTGATGGGCCGCCTCAACACCACCATCTCCCTCACCTCCGACCAAGTCCTCTGGACCATCGCCGGCCGAACCCTCCCCCTCACATGACGCCTCCTGAGAGCCGTCGCGGTGCGTGGGCGGATGGGTTGCGGCTGGCGGTGGGGATGCTGAGCGTGCTGCCGGCGGGGATGCCGTCGCGGGTTGATCGGGTGGTTGGTGGGCGGGCGATGGTGCTGGCGCCGGCTGTCGGGGTGCTGCTTGGCGGGATCGCGGCTGGGGTTCTGGCGTTGGCTCAGGTCGTGCAACCGGACGCGGAGTTGCTGGCCGCGGTGCTCGGCGTACTGGTCGTGGCAGGGCTGTCCGGGGCGCTGCACCTCGACGGGCTCGCCGACTTCGCGGACGCCCTCGGCAGCCGGCGGGACCGCGAGACCATGCTCCGGATCATGAAGCAGAGCGACATCGGCCCGTTCGGCGTCGTGGCCATCGTCGGCGTACTGCTCGTGGACGTCGCCGCCCTGACCGCCTGCATCCAGGCCGGCTTCGGTTGGCAGGCCGTCCTGATCGCCACGACCGCGAGCCGTCTGACCCTCCCCTGGTCCTGCCGCACGGCCATCCCTGGAGCCCGCCCAGACGGTCTCGGCGCCCTGGTCGCCGGCACAGTCCGCCCCCTCACAGCCACCCTCACCACAGCCGCCGCACTAGGCGCCGCCCTGCTCCTAGCCTGGCTCAGCGCACCACTCGCCACGCCCTCAGGTGCCCCGCTCACGGCAGACCAGGTCGTCAGCCGCCACTCCCCCGACGTGCTCCTGCTCGCCGGCACCGCGGCCGCCGTCTTGCTAGCCGTAGCCACCAGCTTCGCCACCACCCGCCGCGCCCGAACTGCCCTCGGCGGAACCACCGGCGACGTCCTCGGCGCCACCATCGAACTAACCCTCCCGGTCACCCTCCTAACCCTCGCCCTAACGGCATAACCCCGCCCCCTCCCGCCACCCGCGCCACCACCAATCGGACCACCACCAGTACGGCGATCCGTCGCGATCAGCCCCGTCAGGCCCAGCTCCTCGGCGCTCCCCGCACACCTTCCCCACCGCCCGCTCGCTCCACCGGCACACGCCGTACGCCGCTTCCGCCACCCGCTCCCTCTCACGACTCCCCCCGCTCGCTCCACTGGCACGAGCCGCTCGCTCCACCGGCACCAGCCGCACGGGACCCTCACCACCCGCGCCCCCACGCCTTTGCTCCCCACACCCGCGCCGCCGGCACACGCCGTACAGCATTTCCACCACCCGCTGTCCGCACCGCTTCCCCACCCCGCCCGCCCGCGGACCTGCGCCACTCACCAACCTGACCGGCCGGGCGCCGCGATCCGGCCGGTGAGCGTGACCCAGCTACGGAGAGCACGGTTGGTGAGTGGGGCAGGTCCGGATCGCCAGGCCATCACAATCCCACCCGTCACGGCACCCGCCGCGGGAGTCGGGCGTGCCGGAGCGATTGTGATGGCCTGGCGGTCCGCACTCGTGGGTGGAGCACCGCCGGCATACGCCGTATCGCGCTGCGAGCACCCGCTCGCCGCGCGCCTTCAAGTTCCATCGCGCGCTCGCTGTGCGGCGCTTCCGTCGTGCGCTTGCCTCAGAGCTTCCCCACGTCGTGCTCGCTGCAGTTGCACACGCCGTGCGGCTCCTCCACCACGCAGGAGACGGGGTGCATTAATGTCACCGATGGACGGTGAAGTGGGGTAGTGACGGCGAGGTCGAAGGATGATGTTTGTGGTTCACGGCCGGTGTGCGGCGGCATACGCCCCGCGATCCGTTATCTTTATGTAATGAACGCAACCCGCCCGGCGCCGGGATCACAGGCTTCGCTGCGCGAAGCCAACCGCGCGCGCGTTCTCGGAGTCGTCCGCCAGCACGGCCCGCTGACCCAGGTCGAGATCGCCGCCGCGTCCGGCCTGTCCGCCGCCACGGTGTCGAACATGGTCCGCGAGCTCGACCAGGCCGGCGCGGTCGGCCTGTCCCGGAGCATCCGCAACGGCCGCCGCGCCGTGCTCGTCTCACTCGCGTCCGGCGGCGGCCTACTGGCCGGCGTCGCGTTCGGCGAGCGCGATGTCCGGGTCGCGATCGCGAACGAGTCCCGCGAGATCCTCGCCCAGCAACTGATGCCGCTACAGGCCGACCACGTCGCCGACGACGGGATGGAACGTGCCGCCCGGCTGCTCGCCGACCTCGCCGAGACGGTCAGCTCCGGTGTCGAGGACATCGCCGCGATCGGATTCGGCCTGCCCGCGCCGGTCGACTCGGTCAGCGGTGAGGCGGGCTCCGACGCAGTCCTGCCCGGCTGGCGCGGCGTCAACGTCGCCGAGGCGATGGCCGGCCACCTCCGCGCGCCGGTCGCGCTCGACAACACAGCGAACCTCGCCGCCCTCGGCGAACTGCGCAACGGCGCCCTGCGCGGCGTCCGGCACGGCTGCTACCTGAAGTTCTCGTACGGCGTGGGCGCCGGGATCGTGCTGGACGGCGAGGTGTTCCGCGGCTCGGCCGGCACGGCGGGCGAGATCGGCCACGTCACGATCGACGAGAACGGGCCGATCTGCCGGTGTGGCAACCGCGGCTGCCTGGACACATTCGTGGGCTCGCGGGCCCTCATCAACAGCCTGGCGGCGTCGCACGGTCCGCTCCGGCTGAAGGACATCGTCACCCGCGCTCTGGCCGGTGACCTGGGCTGCCGCCGGGTCATCGAGGACGCCGGCCGCCGGGTCGGCGTCGCGGTGGCGGGCCTGGTGAACCTGTTCAACCCCGAGGTGATCGTGGTCGGCGGTCTGATGGCCGAGGCCGGCGAGCTGATCATGGATCCACTCCGGGAGGCGCTGGACCGGTGCGCGATCCCGAGCGCCGCCGCGACGGTGGAGCTGCGGCGACCCGAGCTCGGCGACGACGCCGACATACAAGGCGCCATCCACCTGGCGTCCGTCCTGAGCCACTCGCACGCCCTCAGCGCCCCCGCCTGAGTCCCTGCACCATCCACCGCCCCGGCAGTCCCACCTGACTCTGTTACGCCAATATGTCTATTTCTTGAATTCAAGTCTTGACGTCAAGGCCCTCGGCCGCTTGACTTCGGGGCAGGCCTACTCGGGCCTGTCACGTCAAGGAGCCGCCGTATGTCCCTGTCAGCATCCCGTCTCGTCGGCCTCGGCATCGCCGTTTCCGCACTCGCCGTCTCCCTCGTGGCCTGTGGCTCCGACGACGGCGACTCCGGCAGCTCGGGCGGCGCGAAGAAGGTCGCGCTGCTGCTGCCCGAGTCGAAGACGACCCGTTACGAGGCCCTCGACCGGCCGCTGTTCACCGAGGCGCTCAAAGCGGCCTGCGGCGACTGCGAGCTGATCTACAGCAACGCCGACCAGGACGCGGCCAAGCAGCAACAGCAGGCCGAGGCGGCCCTGACCCAGGGCGCGAACGTGCTCGTCCTCGACCCGGTCGACGGCAAGGCCGCCGCCGCGGTGGTCGCCTCCGCGAAGGGCCAGAACGTCCCCGTGGTCGCCTACGACCGGTTCATCGAGAACGCCAACTACTACGTGTCGTTCGAGAACGAGGCGGTCGGCAAGCTGCAGGCCCAGACCCTGCTCGACGCGCTGAAGGCGGCCGGCAAGACGTCCGGCAACATCGCGATGATCAACGGTTCGCCGACCGACCCGAACGCGGCCGACTTCAAGAAGGGCGCGCACAGCGTGCTCGACTCCAGCGGCTTCAAGGTCGCGGCCGAGTTCGACACCCCGGACTGGAGCCCGGACAAGGCGCAGGCCTGGATGGAAGGCCAGCTGAGCGCGATCAAGAACGGCCTGGTCGGCGTGTACGCCGCTAATGACGGCACCGCTGGTGGCGCGATCGCAGCGCTCAAGGGTGGCGGCGTGACCCCGCTGCCGCCGGTCACCGGTCAGGACTCCGAACTGGCCGCGATCCAGCGGATCGTCGCCGGCGACCAGGCGATGACGATCTACAAGGCCGTGAAGCCGCAGGCCGAGGCCGCCGCGAAGGGTGCGGTCGCGCTGGCGAACGGGAACAAGCCCGAGTCCACCACGGACAAGAGCGGCGTACCGTCGACGATTCTCGACCCGGTCGCCGTCACCAAGGCCAACATCAAGGACACCGTGGTGAAGGACGGCATCTACAAGGTGACCGACATCTGCACCGCCTCGTTCGCCGCTGCCTGCAGCGCCGCGGGCCTGAGCACCAACTGACCGCCCCCTTGGTGTTGCCCCGCAGTGAGGTGCGGGGCAACACCGGGCAGCTGTCCCGGCCCAGTCCGGAATTGTTGCCCCGTCGCCCTGTCCCGCGGGGCCGAACGCCGGGATCATGGCCTGAACGCAAAGCCCAGGAGGCTGATCGAGTGACTGTTACCCCGACACCCCTCGACGTCGGCACCGGTACGGTGCTGTCGCTGCGAGGGGTCTCCAAGCGTTTCGGCGCGGTGCAGGCTCTGAAGAACATCGAGTTGGACGTCCGCGCCGGTGAGGTACTGGCGCTGGTCGGTGACAACGGCGCCGGCAAGTCGACGCTGGTGAAGACGATCGCCGGGGTCTACACCGCCGACGACGGGACCATGGTGTTCGACGGCCGGGAGGTCCGGGTCGGCAGTCCGGCGGAGGCACAGCAGCTCGGGATCGCCACCGTGTTCCAGGACCTCGCGCTGTGCGACAACCTGGACGTGGTCGCGAACCTCTACCTCGGCCGCGAGCTCCGCCGGGGCCGGGTGCTCGACGAGGTCGAGATGGAACGCTCGTCCTGGGAGCTGCTCCGCCAGCTGTCCGCCAAGATCCCCTCGGTCCGGATCCCGGTCGCCAGCCTGTCCGGCGGCCAGCGGCAGACCGTCGCGATCGCGCGCAGCCTGCTCGGCCAGCCCAAGGTCGTGATGCTGGACGAACCGACCGCGGCCCTCGGCGTAGCTCAGACCGCCGAGGTCCTCAACCTGGTCGAGCGGCTGCGCGAACGCGGCCTGGCCGTGATCCTGATCAGCCACAACATGGCCGACGTGATGGCGGTCGCCGACCGCGTCGCCGTCCTCCGCCTCGGCCGCAACAACGGCGTCTTCATGGTGAGTGACACCAAGACGCAGGACATCATCGCCGCCATCACCGGCGCGACCGACAACGCCGTTTCCGAGCGCGCCGCGCGCCGGACCCGGGAGGAGGGCCCCGCATCATGAGCCTGCACGGATCCGGCACCCGCCCTCAGGACACCCCGCGCCCCGACTCCACCGACCCGGCGGCCGTGAACGGAACAACACCGGGTACGCCGGCCAACGGCGACACCGGTACGACGGACGCCGCACAACTACCCGCCGACCTCCAGGACGAGCGACTCATCGCCGGTCACGGGATCAGCGGCGCGATCGCGGCGTTCACCTCCCGGCTCCGCTCCGGCGACCTCGGCTCGGTGCCGGTGGTAGTCGGCCTGATCATCATCTGGGCGGTCTTCCAGATCGCGAACAGCTCGTTCCTGTCCAGCCGCAACCTGGTCAACCTGACCCTGCAGACCACCTCGGTCGGAGTGATTGCCCTCGGCATCGTTCTGGTCCTGCTGCTGGGCGAGATCGACCTGTCCGTCGGCTCGGTCAGCGGTCTGTCCGCCGCCGTCCTCGGCGTGACGTTCGTCAACCAGGGCTGGCCGTTGCTGCTGTCGCTGCTGGCCGGCGTCGCCATTGGCCTGGTGATCGGACTGTTCTACGGCGCTCTGTACACACGCTTCGGCGTACCGAGTTTCGTGATCACGCTGGCCGGTCTGCTCGGGTTCCTCGGGCTCCAGCTACTGGTGCTCGGCAAGGAAGGTTCACTCAACCTTCCGTACGACTCCGCGCTCGTCGGGTTCGCCACTCGCAGCTTCCTCTCCCCCGCCCTGGCCTACGGGCTGATCGCCGTTGTCGTGGCGGCGTACGTGGTGACCCGGCTGCGCGCCCGCGGCGCCCGGGCGAGTGCCGGACTGTCGGCAGCGCCGAACTCGGTGATCGCGATCAAGGCCGGCGCGCTCGCCGTGGTGCTGCTGATCCCGGTGCTGATCCTGAACGGCGATCGCGGCGTCTCGTCGATGTTCCTGCTCTTCCTCGCGCTGGTGGTCGGCACGGATCTCGCCGTCCGGCGGACCCGGTGGGGGCGCTCGGTGATGGCGGTCGGCGGCAACGTCGAGGCCGCCCGGCGAGCCGGTATCAACGTGCGGATGATCTACCTGTCCGTGTTCGCGGCCTGCTCCACCTTCGCCGCGGTCGGCGGTCTGCTCGCCGCGGCCCGTCTGGTCGCCGTGAACCAGAGCAGCGGCGGCACCGACACCAACCTGAACGCGATCGCGGCCGCCGTGATCGGTGGCACGAGCCTGTTCGGCGGCCGGGGTTCGGCGTACTCCGCGCTCCTCGGAGCCCTCGTGATCATGTCGATCTCGAACGGGCTTGCGCTGCTGAGCCTCAACTCGAGCGTGCGCTACATGGTCACCGCCGGCGTTCTCCTGATCGCCGTCACCATCGACTCGCTCAGCCGCCGCAGCCGCCAGGCGCACGGCCGCGCGTAACAGACCGGCGGGCTCCTTCCTGACCCTGACCAGACGGGAGCCCGCCGTTCCACCTGGCCCGCGGGGGCCTGGTGGCGATGGCAGGATGTGCGCCATGGCACCATCCAGGAATCCCATCAGGGCCGCGGTCACCAGCGAGAACCAGTCGGTCACGACGCTGGAGTTGTTCTTCGATCTGGTCTTCGTGTTCGCGTTGACCCAGATCACCGCGTTGATGGCCCACGACCTCAGCTGGCACGGCGTTCTGCGCGGAGTGCTGCTGGTCGGACTGCTCTGGTGGAGCTGGATCGGATTCGCCTGGCTGTGCAACATCGTCAAGGCCGACGAGGGCTCGGTCCGCGTCGTGCTGCTGCTGGCGATGGCGGCGATGTTCGTGATCGCCCTCGCGATTCCGGAGGCGTTCCACGATCTGCCCGGTGGCTTACCGGGACCGGTGGTCATCGCCGGCGCGTACTTCGTCTTCCGGGCACTGCATCTGGTCCTGTTCTGGCTGGTCGCGGACGGAGACCCGGTGCTTCGCCGTACCCTGATCCGGTTCGCGCCGTCGATGCTCGCAGGTACGGCGTTGCTCCTGATCGCCTCGCAGTACCACGGCACGACGCAGACGTTGCTGTGGGCGGCCGCACTCGCGGCGGACTACGGCGGCACCTACCTGATCGACGCGCGGGGCTGGCGCTTCCGCTCGGCCGCGCACTTCGCCGAGCGGCACGGGCTGATCATCATCATCGCGCTCGGCGAGTCGATCGTGGCGATCGGCGTCGGGGTGACCGACCTGCCGATCTCGTGGCCGATCCTGCTCGCGTCCCTGCTCGGCCTGGCGGTCTCGACCGCGCTGTGGTGGATCTACTTCGACGCGACCGTCCGGTACGGCGAACGCGCGCTGGAGGCCGAACCACAGGAGACACGCCCGAAGCTGGCCCGGGACGCGTACACGTTCCTGCACCTGCCGATGGTGGCCGGCATCGTGCTGCTCGCGCTCGGACTGAAGAAAGTCCTCGAGTACGTCGGCGACGTCGAGCATCACCACCTCGACGACCCGCTGAAGGGTGTCGGCCTGGCCGCACTGTTCTTCGGGGTCGCGCTCTACCTGCTCGGCCACGTGGGCTTCAAGCGGCGGACGGTGCACCAGTGGAGCGTCTCCCGGCTGATCACGGCCGCGCTCACGTTGATCGCCGTACCGCTGCTGGCCAGGGTGCCCGCGCTCGGGCAACTCGCCGTACTCACGGCTCTGCTGGCCGGCCTGGTCGCCTTCGAATCGGTCCGGTTCGCCCAGGAGCGCGAAGAGCTGAAACACGGCGAGCAGCACGCATGAAGAAGGGCCTCCGGATCACCGGAGGCCCTTCTTTTCAAGGTGTTTCAGGCGGTGGCCGCGGTCAGGTCGACCTTCGGCTCCGCGAAGTGGCAGGCGGCCGTGTGGCCGGCGCCGGACTGCGGCTTGATCTCCAGCAGCGGCTCCTGCGTGGAGCAGATGTCCTCCGCCTTCCAGCAGCGGGTGCGGAAGCGGCAACCGCTCGGCGGGTCGATCGGCGAGGGTACGTCGCCGACCAGCCGGATCCGCTCCTTCGGCGGGACACCACGAATGGTGCCCAGGTCCGGAGCGGCGGACAGCAGCGCCTGCGTGTACGGGTGCTGCGGTGCGTTGTAGATCTGGTCCCGCGGGCCCTGCTCGACGATCTTGCCCAGGTACATCACCGCGACCTGGTCACAGAAGTGCCGGACCACGCCGAGGTCGTGGGCGATGAAGACGAACGCGATGCCGAGGTCGCGGCGCAGGTCCTCCAGCAGGTTCATCACCTGGGCCTGGATGGACACGTCCAGCGCGGACACCGGCTCGTCGGCGATGATCACCTCCGGCTCCACCGCGAGCGCCCGGGCGATGCCGATGCGCTGGCGCTGACCGCCGGAGAACTCGTTCGGGTACCGGTTGTGGTGCTCGGGGTTCAGGCCGACCCGCTCCAGCAACTCCTGGACCCGCTCGACCTCCTTGCCCTTCTTCACCAGGTTGTGCACGCGCAGCGGCGTACTGATGATGTTGCTGACCGTCTGCCGCGGGTTCAGCGAGCTGTAGGGGTCCTGGAAGACGATCTGCAACTGCCGGCGGAACGGCCGCAGGTCCTTCTCCTTCAGCTGCGCGATGTCGGTGCCCTTGAACAGGATCTGCCCCGACGTCGGGGTCAGCAGCCGGGTGATCATCCGCCCGGTGGTCGACTTGCCACAGCCGGACTCGCCGACCAGGCCCAGGCTGCCGCTCGCCTCCAGCTTGAAGCTCACGCCGTCGACGGCCTGGACGACCTTCTTGGTCCGGGACAGACCCGCCGCTTCCTTGATCGGGAAGTGCATCTTCAGGTCCCGGATCTCCAGCAGCGGGGTCCCCGCACCGCCGGACGCCGCAACAACACTATCGACCTTGCGCCCTTGAACGCGCTCTGTGTCGCTCATCTCTCTCCTCAGCCCCCTGTCAGCTCAGTCTCGGCAGGACCTCGGCCGTGTAGATCGCGGCCTTGTCGTGCAGGTGACAACGGGACGTGTGGGCACCGGCGCCGTCGACCGGCATCAGCTCCGGCAGCTCGGTGGTGCAGCGCTCGCCCTTCACCCGGTCCACGTACGGACAGCGCGGGTTGAAGGAGCAACCGCTCGGCAGGCTCAGCAGGCTCGGCGGCAGGCCCTTGATCGGGCGGAGCCGCTCGCTCGCCGCCGACACGGTCGGGATGGACTCGAGCAGACCCCAGGTGTACGGCATCCGGGGGTTCGCCAGCACGTCCTCGGCGGTGCCGTACTCGACACAGCGGCCGCCGTACATCACCAGGACGTCGTCGGCCATCTCGGCCACCACGCCCAGGTCGTGCGTGATCATCACGATGGCGGAGCCGAACTCCTTCTGCAGGTTGTTCAGCAGGTCGAGGATCTGCGCCTGCACAGTCACGTCCAGCGCGGTGGTCGGCTCGTCGGCGATCACCAGCTTCGGGTCGTTGACCAGGCTCATCGCGATCATCGCACGCTGCCGCATACCGCCGGAGAACTCGTGCGGGTACTGCGCGAACCGGCGCGCCGGGTTCGGGATGCCGACCAGGTCGAGCATCTCCAGCGCCCGCTTCTTGGCCGCGTCCTTGGACACCTTGTGGTGCACCCGGTACGCCTCGACGATCTGGTTGCCGACCGTGTACAGCGGGTGCAGCGAGGACTGCGGGTCCTGGAACACCATCGCCACCGCGTCGCCGCGGACCTTCATCAGGTCGCTCTCCGGCAACCCGATGATCTCGTCACCACCGATCCGGATCGACCCGGTGATCCGGGTGCGCTTGCGGTCGTGCAGGCCCATCACGGCCATGCTGGACACCGACTTGCCGGACCCGGACTCGCCGACGATCGCCAGCGTCCGGCCCAGCGGGACCGCATAACTCAACCCGTTCACCGCGCTGACCACGCCGTCCGCGGTCGGGAACTTGACCGTCAGGTCCTCGACCACCAGGTACGGCGTCTCGCCGCTCGGGTTGATCACACCTTGCCGCTTCTCGCGGGTCGCGATCGAAGGACCCCGCTTCTCGGCGGCCGCTGCCTCGGGCTGGCCGTCTGCACTCTCGACCATGGTGTCCTTCCGGTCTTCTGGGGCGGGTGTGCTCACGTAAGCCTCACCCGCGGGTCGATCACGCTGTACACGATATCGACGACCAGGTTGGCCGCAACCAGGAACACCGAGGCCACCAGCACGGTCCCCATGATCACCGGCAGGTCGTAGTTGTTCAGGCTCTCGAGTACCAGGTTGCCCAGGCCCGGCAGATCGAAGATCCGCTCGGTGAAGATCGCACCGGCGAGCATGCCGGCGACATCCAGACCGAAGATCGTGATGACAGGGATGAGTCCCGCGCGGAGAGCGTGCTTGTAGGTGACCTTCCGGTCCGACAGGCCCTTGGCCCGCGCGGTCCGGATGAAGTCCTCGTTGAGCGTCTCGACCATCGAGCCTCGCGAGTACCGCACGTACTGCGTCGTGTTGACCAGGCCGAGACACAGCCACGGCGTCAGCAACCCGACGAACCACTTGGCGGGATCGTCGAAGAACGGCGTCCAGCTACCGCGTGGCAGCACCGAGTAAAAGATGGTGAGGTAGAGCGCGACCATCAGCGCGACGATGTAGTACGGGATCGAACTGATCACCAGCGACGTGGTCACCAACCCCCGGTCGCCGGTCGTCCCTCGTCGTTTCGCGGCCATCGAACCTATCGCGACGCCGACCGGCAGCATGATGGCCGCGGCACCGGCGACCAGCGAGACCGTCACTGGTACGCGCTGAGCCAGCATCTGCAGGACGGGGCGGTCGTTCTTGAAGGAGAAGCCCAGGCACGGTGCGGGGCAGTCCCGCTCGGCCCCGGCGGTCACGTAGGTCCGGCCGGCGACGATGCCCTTCATGTAGTCGGCGAACTGGGTCACCTTCGGCTTGTCCAGGTTCAGGTTCTTCTTGATTTCCTCGTACCGCTCCTGGGGACAGTTGCGCTGCCCACAGATCGCGCCCGCGGGGTCGGTGGGCGCGACGAAGAACAGCGCGAACGTCGCGACGAGGGTGACGAGCACGACGGACAGGGCGCTCACGATGCGACGCGCCAGGAAGTGCAACACGGGGTTCTCCTCACCGATCGCTGGCGGTGGCCGGACCGATACCGGTCCGGCCACCTACCTGCGATCAGAACGGACGCCTCACGGCTGTCCGGTCACTGGTACCGATCAGGGCTGCTTCAAGAACAGCGAGGTGAATTCGGGCATGCCCTGTGTCGGGTCGTTGATCGCGTTGCCGATGTTGGTACCGACCAGGAAGGCCGACCGCGACTGGTACTGCGGAAGAGCCGGCAGGTAGTCCTGCATGATCTTCTTGTCCAGGCCGATCCAGGACTTCTGCTTCAGGGCCTCGTTCGGGTCCATGTTCGAGACCTTGTCGATCTCCGCGTCCAGCGCCTTGTCCTCGAGCTGGCCGACGCTGTTGCCCAGGGCGATCGCGTCGGAGCGGAAGAGGACCGGGGCCCAGGACGAACCGCTCGGCCAGTCGGAGCACCAACCGGTCGGGGCCTTCAGCATGTTGACCGGAGCGTTCTGGTCACCGGTCACGGTGCGGATCTGAGCCTTCGGCACGCCGATGGCCTTGACCTTGAAGCCGGCGGCTTCCAGCTTCTGCTGGCGAACCTGGCTGCGCTGCGTCGCGATCTTGTCGTCGTTGGAGTAGTACCAGGACAACTCGAAGCCGACCGCGTTGGCGTCCGTCAGCATCTGCTTGGCCTTGACGGGGTCGCCGTCACCCTTGCCGTTCAGGCCCGGGATCTCGTAGTTCTCCCAGCCCGGAACCGACGGCGACATGTACGTCGAGGTCGCCGGCTCGGCCAGCGAGGTCCAGCCCGCGACCTTGCGCTCGGTGTCGAACGGGTAGGCCGCCGCGACGGCCTTGCGGACCGGCAACGGGATCTTCCGGGTGTCCATCGGGACCATCCGGTTACACGGCGTCTCGCCCTGGATGAGCTGAGCCTTGTTCTGGTCGGTCAGCTCGGGCACCAGCGTCGAGTCGATGTTGCTGTAGGTCAGCGCGCTCGCGTCCGGGCCGGAGCTGGCCAGGATCTGCCGCTGGATCTTCAGGGTGTCCAGACCGAACTTGAAGTCGTAACCGTCCAGGTACTGGTGGCGCACCGCGTCGGTGGCCGGGTCCCAGTTCGGGTTCTTGACCAGCTTGAGCTCGGTGCCGGGGTTGTACGAGTCGACCATGTACGGGCCGGTCGACAGCGGCTTCTGCTCGTAGTTCTGCTTGGTGTCCTTCGCCTTCGGGATCGGCGTGAACATCGTGAACGCCGCGAAGAACGGCATGTCCGGGAACGGCTTGGCCAGGTGGATGACCAGGGTGCTGTCGTCCGGAGTCTCGACGCCCGCGTAGGCGTCGCCGCCGGCGGCGTACGGGCCCTTGTACTTGTCGCCGTCCTTGAAGAACTGGATCTGGTACGCGGGTCCGGCGTCGTACAGGTCGTGAGCGAAGGAGCGCTTGATCGAGTACGCGAAGTCCTCGGCCTTGACCGGGGTGCCGTCGGAGTACTTGATGCCCTGCTTCAGCTTGAAGGTCCAGGTCAACTTGTCGTCCGACACCCTGCCCAGGTCCTCGGCCAGGTCGGGCACCAGGACGGGCTTGTGGTCCGGTCCGTCGAGCCGGTACTGGGTCAGCGCCCGGAAGTACAGCTTCTCGATCTGGAAACCGTCGACGTAGTAGGTGTTCGTCGGGTCGAAGGTGTCCGGAGTGACGTCCGACAGGATCGTCGCCGTTCCGCCCTTCTTGAACCCGTCGACGTCGGGCGCCGGGCCCTTGGCGGCCTCGTCGGTCACCTTCTCCTGGGTCGAGTTGGCCGGCCCGTTCGACTCACTCGAGGTACCGCTGTTCGAGGACGGGCTGCCACAGGCCACGGCGGCCAGCATGACCGTCGCCGCGACTGCGGTGATCCGTTTCCACTGCATGGTCGGGTTTCTCCTTTTCTGCCGCTGGGGCAATCGCCGTACTACCGGCGAGTCTTGGGGTCGAAGGCGTCCCGGATGGCGTCGCCGAGGAGGGCGAGCGCGAGCACCAGGATGGTGATCGCCGCAACCGGAAGCCACAGATACAACGGGTCGGCCTTGAACCAGTTCGTCGCGCTGGCGATCGTCTGGCCCCACGAGGGCCGGGGCTCGATCAAGCCGACGCCGAGGAAGGACAGCCCCGCTTCCGCGGTCACGTACGCCGGCAGCGCGAGGGAGGCCGAGATGACGATCGGGGCCACCAGGTTCGGCAGCAGTTCCTTGAACAGGATCCGCCGGGTCGAGACACCGATCGCCTTGGCGGCCAGGACGAACTCACGCTCGCGCAGCGACAGCACTTCGCCGCGGATGATGCGTGCCAGTCCGGCCCAGCCGAAGAACGACAGGACGAAGATCAGCACGTAGAACCTGGTACTGGCCTGTTCCTCGGGCGTCAGGTTGAAGGACCCGCCGCGCCAGGACTCGACGATCGGCACCATCGCGATGGCGAAGAGCAGGTACGGCAGGCTCAGCACGAAGTCGATGAACCAGGAGATCACCCGGTCGACCCAGCCGCCGAGGAAGCCGGCCAGCAGGCCCATCACGACACCGACCGTGGTGCCGAAGACGGTCGCCACGAACGCGACGATCAGCGACGGCCGGGCACCGTAGACCCAGCGGGCGAAGTTGTCCCGACCGGTCTTCGGCTCCACGCCGAACCAGTGATCGGGGGTGATGCCGATGGTCGGGAAGCCGAACTCGTCGACCAGCTCCGGGTGGAACGTCTGAACGTCGCCGCCCTCGAGCTTGGCCAGCAGCGGCGCGAAGATCGCCACCAGCACGAAGAACAGCACGATGCACACGCAGATCACGGCGACCTTGTCCTTGCGGAGCCGGTCGACTGCGATCCGGGTCGGGGACTTGCCGTGCGCCACGGTCGCCGCACGTACCGGTTCCGCCGACGCCGGGTGGTCCTCGATCCCTACGGTCGAGTCGGGTGACCCAATACTCATTCGCGCTCCGTCGCCTCTGTCAGCCGGATTTCGGTCCGTGGATCCGGCACCTATCGGGTGGATATCGTGCCGAAGCATCGCTCTGTGGCGGGCGGCCGTCAAATCCCCTTGACAGGCCAGTCCCCCACAACCGCGGGCTAGCCTGCCTGACACTGTGACACCAAACCAGCGGTGCCCGGCACGAGTGCACAAATCGTTACCGGAACAGGTACCGGAACGGAACATTTACGCCGATCCGTCACCCTGTGCAGTCATTCCTACGCAAAACGCGTCGGCACAGTCCAGCCAGCGGCCATTTTGTGCCAACTTATGACAGAGCGTAAGGAAACCTGGCAACGGGTAACGGTCACGCTTAGTAATGGCTTTCCGGCTCCTCAGGCCCGCGGGACCCCAACCCCAGCAGCTTCAACTGCCGATCCAGCTCGGACCTCTGGGCCTTGCGGGGATCGGATCGGACGGCCTCGCAGAGAATGCGGCGAGCCTCGCCCGGCCGGCCGGCCGCGAACGCCGACCGGGCCCGTCCGACGGCGTTCATGCCCTCTCCCCAGTCGTCCGGCCGCTGGGCGAAGATGTCCGCCGCACGACGCAGCAAGGCATCGGCCGGCTCCAGCTCATCGGCCGCGATCAGCGCCATTGCCTCGATGTTGTCCACATGGGCACCCCCCAGCTCGTCGCCGATCCGCTCGACGATCTCCCGGGCCGCGCCGATCACACCGGTCAGTTCCGCGAGGTGCGCGGCACCCAGATCGGCATCGCCGAGGAGCGACTCCCCGAGCATCACCAGGCGGATCGCGTGCAACCGGCTCCCCGGCTCGGTCTGGGCACAGATCTCGCGCCTGATCGCCTGTGCCTCGGACATCCGGCCGAGACTGTGGAGCGCCGAGCTTCGCTGATCCAGGGCGTTCAGCCTCGTCGATTCCGCTTCCGGGCTCGATTCGGCCAGCGCGAGCATCTGTTCCGCGACGTCCAGCTTGCGACCGAAGTCGCCTTGCGCGCCCGCGGCCCAGGCCACCTGATTGAGCGCGCGGACCCGCAGGACGACATCCCCGGCGCGCTCTGCCGAGTCCAGGCAGCGCTCCGCCAGCTGAGTCAGCTCGTCGGCCGACAGTCCACCGCTCTGGGCGTACGCCGCGAAGAGCCCGCGGTTCAGCTCGGCTTCCAGGTCGACGTCCCCGGAGGCGGCGGTGGCGTCACGTGTGGTCTGCAGGATGTACTGACGGGCCTCGCGGTGATCTCGGACCGCCAGGAACCCGTGCAGTCGCACGCCCAGTAGGCCGGCCATCCGGGGCCACCTCCGCACGCCGAGGTCGACGGCGGCCTGCAGCACCGGCAGCTCGATGTCGAACCAGCCGGCGCCGGCGCCGGCCGCCTCCACCGTCGCGTGCAGGAGTTGCTCATCCCCGGGATCGAAGTCCGCCCTGGTGGTGACCGCGTGATCGACCTGTGCGTCGGCGATGTGGACCAAGCGCAGAACAGTCTCGAGATAGCGCTGCTCGAGCTGCCCTAGTTGTTCCGCTTCGATGTTGCTCAGCAGTTCGATGCTGAGGGCGCGGACCAGGCCGTGGAGTCCGTAGCGGGGTGGAGTGAGGCGGCGGGGCTGGACGAGGCCGAGAGAGACGAGGGTGTCGAAGACGGCGGTCGCGGCGGGCTCGGTCAGCCCTAGCAGCGGGGCCGCGACCCAGGGTGCGAACTCGTCCGCACCGACCAGAGCCAGGCGGGCGAACAGTTGCCTGGCTTGCGCCGTGGCGACGCTCAGCGTGAGGTCCAGGCTGGCCCGGACGGCTCGGTCACCGGCGACCAGGTAGTCCAGCCGCTGTGACTCGTCGGCCAGCGTCTTGACCACGTCGGCGACGTCTTCGCGGATCAAGGCCAACCGGGCGCCGACGATGCGCAAGGCCAGCGGCAGCCCGGCGCAATGCGGTACGACGTCCGTCACACGGTCGGCGCGGATGCCTGACAACGCACCCAGCAGCTCAGCGCTCGTTGCGTCGGACAGCGGCGTGAGCTCGCGATGAGTGGCGTCTTCGAGGCCGAGCATCGGCTGTCGTGAGGTGACGATCACGCCACAGCCACCGCCGGCCGGGAGCAGTGGACGAAGCTGCCCGGCATCGAGGGCGTCGTCGAACACGAGTAGCACCCGCTTGTCGGCCAGCCGGCTCCGCAGCAACGCGGATCGAGCCTCCACCGCATCTGGGATCTCGCCACCGTCCGCCCCGAGGGACCGCAGCAACTGGCCGAGGAGCGTTCGTACCCCTGCCCCCTGCCCGTCCACGTCCTGCAGCCGCGCGAACAGTTGCCCGTCCGGATACGAGTCCGCCAGCTGATGGCCCAACCGCACGGCTGCCGCTGACTTCCCCGTCCCGGCAGCGCCGTACAGACAGACAACAGCCGGTACGCCGGGTTGCACGGCGCCGAGCAGGACACCGCACAGCTCTGTCAGTACGTCGTCCCGCCCGACGAGCAGGCCGATATCCGCGGGAAGCTCACGCGGGACCTGTGATCCCGTCGGCAGCTCGAGCGCCGGGTCCTGCCGGAGGATCGCAACCTGGAGGTCCCGTACCTCGGTCCCCGGCTCGACACCGAGCTCTTCGTCGAGATGCCGGACCAGCTCGGCATGCACGGCCAGAGCGTCGGCCTGGCGACCGGACCGGTACAACGCGAGCATCGAGGCCGCGGCGAACGACTCCCGCGTGGGCTGTGCCGCGGTCAGCTCGGCGAGTGCGGGCAGCAACTCCTGGTGGTGCCCGAGTGCAAGCTCAGTAGCCAGCCGAAGCTCCTCGGCCGCCCACCGCGCCTCTTCCAGTCCCCGGCACAATCGCCGCCGTACGTCCTCAGTAGTGACGTCTGCGAGAGCCGGGCCACGCCAGAGGGCCAACGCGTCCGTCAGCAGCTTGCTGCGCTGTTCCAGGTCGTCGTGCCGACGGGCTTGCTCTACAAGCGATCTGAACTGCTCGATGTCGGTGGTGCCCAGAGGTGTCTGGATCGCGTAGCCCTCGCGCCCGCTGGTGAGCTCGACGTCGAGCACAGTGCGCAGCCGAGAGATGTAGACCTGCAGAGCGCGCCGTGGGTTGGCGGGCATCGCCTCTGGCCAGAGCAGCTCGATCAACCGCTCTGCGGGCACCGCCTTGGCGGGCTCCAGCAGCAGCACCGCGAGGAGCAGCCGCTCCTGCCGGCGCTTCAGTCCGATCCGCTCGCCCTCGGACCAGATCTGGACCGGACCGAGCAGTCGGAACTCCACCGGGTCAGCATAAGGCTGTCCCGATGGCGGATGGTAAGCGCGCGGTAACAGCCCCGGTCCAGGATGCGAGCCTCACCGACGGAAGGGGACCGCCATGGCTCGGGCCTGGGACTGGGGCTGATCCGATCAGCTCTCCCGTACGTGCACGGTGACGAAGGGCGGCTTGACCACGTCGAACAGCTCCTGCCGTCCGCGGATGTCGACGGTCACCTGGTCGCCCTCCTTCACCGTCGCGTTGAGCAGTGCCAGCGCGATGCCCTTCTTCAGCGTCGGTGAGAAGGTGCCGGACGTCACCTCGCCGAGTGCGGTGCCGGACTGGTCGAGGACGGTCATGTGCGGCCGCGGGATGCCACGGCCGGCGGCCCGCAGACCCCGCAGGATCCGGGCCGGTCCACGTTCCTTCTCGGCTCGCAGCGCCTCGTCACCCCAGAAGTGCTCCTTCTTCCAGCCCACAGCCCATCCGGACCGCGCCTGCACCGGGGTGATGTCCGGAGTGATGTCCTGACCGTGCAGCGGGTAGCCCATCTCGGTCCGCAGCGTGTCTCGCGCTCCCAGTCCGGCCGGGACGATGCCGTGCGGCGCACCGGCTTCCAGCAGCGCGTCGAACACGCCGACGGCGGCAGCGTTCGGTACGACGAGCTCGTACCCGCGCTCGCCCGTGTAACCGGTCCGGCACACCACTACCGGCGTACCCGCGAAGTCGGCTACCGCAAAGGACATGTAGTCGTGTCCGGTCGGCAGACCGATCGCGGCCACAACGTCGTCGCTGTTCGTCCCCTGCACCGCGAGGATCGCGTAGTCGTCGTGGGTGTTGGTCACCACGACGCCTTCGGGCGCATCGGCCCGCAGCAGCCGGACCACCTCGGCGGTGTTGGCCGCGTTCGGGATCAGGAACACGTCGTCGTCGGCATGCAGGTAGGCGATCAGGTCGTCGACCACTCCGCCGCGCTCATTGCAGCACAGCGTGTACTGCGCCTGCCCTGGAGCGATCTTGCCGAGATCGTTGGTCAGGCACGCGTTCACGTACGCCGCGGCGCCCGGACCCTTGACGGTCGCCTTGCCCAGGTGACTCACGTCGAAGACACCGACCGACGTACGGACCGCGGTGTGCTCGGCCACGACACCGCCGTACTCCAGCGGCATCTCCCAGCCACCGAACTCGGCGAACTTCGCGCCGAGGGCGACATGACGCTCGTGCAGCGGGGACTTCTTCAACTCCGGCGACTCGGTCATGGAGGGGAAACTACCTGACGCGTAGCATGCGGGGGCAGCACGCACGTACCGTCACGACCGGCCCGCTGCCTGGCCGGTCAAGGAGGACTGAGGATTTCGTGACCACCATCACCCTGAGCAAGTCCGATGCGGCCGGTGTCAAGACCGACGCCGTGGTCATCGGCGTGGTCAAACTCGGCGGCAAGATCACCCTGCCGGCCGGCACCGAGTCGCTGAACGCCGCATACGGCGGGAAGCTGGTGGAGGTGCTGTCCGGCCTCGGCGCCACCGGCAAGGCCGGGGAGGTGACCAAGGTACCGGGGCCGAAGCCGGGCAAGTCGGCCACGCTGATCGCGGTCGGTCTCGGTGCGGCGCCCGACGGTGCGCTGAAGACCGAGGACCTGCGGACCGCGGCCGGTAGCGGTGTCCGGGCCGTCAAGACCGGCCAGTCGGTCGCGTTCGCGCTGCCGACGCCGGACGCCGAGTGCGTCCGCGCGATCGCTGAGGGAGCGCTGCTCGGCCGCTACTCGTTCACGGCCTACAAGTCGTCGGACGGCACCACCGAGGCACCCGGCAACGTGACCATCCTGACCGACCTGGCCCGGAACAAGGACGCCAAGGCCGCGCTCGAGCGGGCCGAGGTGACCGCCGACGCGGTCGCCCAGGTGCGCGACTGGGTGAACACCCCGCCCTCGGACCTGAACCCGGCCGACTTCGCCGCCGCGACCCTGAAGCTCGGCAAGGAGTACGGCGTCAAGGTCGAGGTGCTGGACGAGAAGGCCCTGCTCAAGGGCGGGTACGGCGGCATCCTCGGCGTCGGCCAGGGCTCGGCGAACCCGCCGCGGCTGATCCGGATCAGCTACGCGCCGAAGAAGCCGGTCACCCACCTGGCCTTCGTCGGCAAGGGCATCACGTTCGACTCCGGCGGCCTGTCGCTGAAGACCGCCAGCGGGATGGTCAGCATGAAGGCCGACATGGCCGGCGCCGCCGCGGTGATCGGCGCGACCGTCGCGATCGCCCGGCTCGGCCTGCCGGTCCAGGTCACCACGTACGCCGCGATGGCCGAGAACATGCCGTCCGGATCGGCGGCGCGGCCGTCCGACGTGCTGACCATGTACGGCGGCAAGACCGTCGAGGTGCTGAACACCGACGCCGAGGGCCGGCTCGTCCTCGGTGACGCCCTGGTCCGCGCCTCCGAGGACGAGCCGGACCTGATCGTCGACGTGGCCACCCTGACCGGCGCCTGTGTCGTTGCCCTGGGCACCAAGGTGGCCGGCGCGTTCGCGAACACCGACACCGCCCGGGATCGGGTCGTCGACGCCGCGGTCGCGGCCGGCGAGTCGATGTGGCCGCTGCCGATCCCGGCCGAGATGCTGGACAAGCTGAAGTCGCACTCGAAGGTCGCCGACCTGGCCAACATCACCGGCGAGCCTTGGGGCGGCGCGCTGGCGGCGGCCGCGTTCCTCGGCGACTTCGTTGCCGAGGGCATCGACTGGGTCCACCTGGACGTGGCCGGCCCGGCCTTCAACGAGGGCAGCGGCTCCGGCTACACCCCGGCCGGCGGCACGGGGTACGCCGTACGCACCCTGATCGAACTGGCCGCCTCAGCGAGCTGAGTACCGGACCTCGAGCATCGTGCAGCCGCCGACCGTGACGTACGGGCCGTGCGGCATGCCCGGTGGTCTGCACGCGTAGTCGCCAGGGCCGAACGTCTGCTCGAGGGTGAGATCGGTCAGCTCACCCTCGAGCAGGTACACCTCTTCCACGTACTCGTGCCGGATGACCTCGGTCCCGGACGTGGTACCAGGTGCCCAGCGAGCGAGCCTCGTCAGCGCGCCGTCCTGGGCATCGTGGCTGAGCACCTTTTCCGTGATGCCCCCGCCCGCGTCGGTCCACGGGCCGACAGCGGTTGCGAAGAACTCCTTCTGTTCCTTCACGTCACACCCAGGCCGGTGCGAGCTGCTCGACCGTGTACACGACCCGGCTGGTCAGACCCCGTGGGTCGGTCAGCTCCACGCGCCACGCATCGGCGAACTGGTCGACGCCCGCGATCATCGGAATCGTGCCGCTCAGCAGCACTGTGCCTGGCACCAGGCGATCGCCGAGCTCCTTCAACCAATACGACGGCGGCAGCAGCTGGCTCGCCGTACCGTCCTGGATGAGCTGCTCGGTGTCGCCGTGCCGGACCCAGGCCTTCAGGGTGAACTGATCCAGCTCGCGCTCGATCTGACCGAGCGGCCAGGCCACGTCGCCGAGCAGGTCCGGGGCGGATTGCTTGCTCCAGGCAACACCGTGCACCTCGAGCGCCCGGTCGGTGTGATCGCAGGCGGCCGCCAGCAGGAGGTCGTCCTCGCCGACGACGAGCGCCCACTCCGCCTCGCCTGACGTCTTGGCGTGCGCCACCTGAACGATGTCCGGCCGCCCGACCAGTGATGCGGACAGCGGGTAGAGCGTCGGGATGCGGCCCGGTGCCGGTACGCCGAACTCGGCCAGCTCGGCCACGTGGTGCCGGACCTGCGCCGTGTCACGACCGGCGTACCCCGCATTCAGGGCGTAGCGGACCTCGATGGCCCGCTCACTGCCGTCCGGAAGGGTGAACTGCAAGACCATCGCTCCTCCACCTCTTGCGTGAACATGTCGTATACAACGAGTATGGAGCACAGTCCCGAAGAGGTCCACTCGATGTCCAGGAGGAAGGAAGGTCTTGCGGTCAGCCCTGCATGAGGATCGAGCCGGTGGTGCCGAGGTGGCTGAGGATCGCCTTCTCGGCCGCGGCCGGATCGCCCGCCGCCAGGCCGTCGACGATGGCCTGGTGCTCCGCCAGGACGTCTTGCCGGCGGGTAGCGCTGCGCTGGAGGGCGACGACCCCGAGCAGCACGTGCTTGGCCCGCAGGTTCTCGTACAGCCGGCCGAGTACGGAGTTGCCACCCGCCGCGACCAGGAGCGCGTGGAACTGGCTGTCCAGCTCGATGAACGCCTTCGCGTCACCCTGCTCGACGATCGCCCGCTGCTGCTCGAGGATCCCGGACATCGCCTCGACAGGGGCCTCTCCTTCCGCGAGCGAGGTCGTCGCGGCCCAGCACTCGATCACGCCGCGCGCTTGCATCAACTCGGCGATCTCGCGGCCCGGCAGCGGGGCGACGAACGCACCGCGGTGCGGGACGAGCTGCACGAGGTCCTCGGCGGCGAGCATCAGCAACGCCTCGCGGACCGGCGTCCGGGAGATGCCGACCTCGGTCGCGACCACCTGCTCGTTGATGAACGTCCCCGACACCGCCGGGTCGCTCAGGACCGTCCCGCGCAGGTACTGATAGGCACGATCACGACCGGAGTCCCCGCTCAATTGCATACTCAACGTATACAGCCTCGGAGATCCTGATGACAGTTCTGCAGGTGGCCGCGGCCCAGCTCAGCAGCGGCCCGGACCCGATCGCCAACCTCGCCACGGCGACCGATGCGGTCCAGCAGGCGGCCTCCGAGGGCGCCGAGTTGGTCGTGCTCCCCGAGGCCACGTCGGCCTGCTTCGGCACCGACCTGCGCTCGGTCGCCGAGCCGTTGGACGGGCCGTTCGCGGCGGGTCTGAGGAAGGTAGCCGCCGATCTCGGGGTCGTGGTCGTGGCCGGCCTGTTCGAGCCGTCCGGGGACGGGCGGGTGCACAACACGTTGCTCGTCACGGGTCCTGGCGTGGAGACGTCGTACCGGAAGATCCACCTGTACGACGCATTCGGCTCGCGCGAGTCGGACACCGTTGCGCCGGGCAACGAGCTGGTGACGTTCGGGTGGCGGGACGTGACGATCGGGCTGGCGACCTGTTACGACCTGCGGTTCGCGGACCAGTTCACCGCACTCGGGCGGCTCGGCGCGGAGCTGATCGCCGTACCGGCGTCGTGGGGTGCGGGGCCTGGCAAGGAAGAGCAGTGGGACCTGCTGACCCGGGCGCGCGCCGCCGACGCCCAAGCCTGGCTGCTGGCTTGCGACCAGGCCTACGTGCCGCCGGTCGGCACCGATCCCCTGGGAATCGGCCGCAGCTCGGTCACCACTCCCCTGGGACAGACCTCGGCCCGCCTGGACGCCGCTGCCGGCACCCTGCACGCCACGATCGACACCGCAGTCGTGGCGCCGATCCGCGCCCGGGTGCCCATCCTCTAGGGCACGCCGTCTTCAGGCCAGGCCGTTCTTCTTCATGCGGGCGTTGTACTCACGCATGCGGGGCGGGTAGCCGACCACGGCCGCGTCGTACGACGGGATGCCGAGCTTGTTGGCGAAGTCGTGCGCCCAGCGGACCGACGGGACCCGGCGCCGGGTCCACTCGCCGTCGATGGCCACCAGTAACAGCGTGTACTCGGTCACCGCCGTCCGCGGCTCGACGAACCCCTCGACACCCTGGCGGGTCTGGGCGAACTCCCGCAGGTGCGCCTGATCGGGATTGTCCGACCGGCGCATCGTTCCGGCCTTCTGCCGGCGACCGAACCACTTCATGAGGTTAGTGTCCCCTATCCCGGCAAGTCCCCGGGAGAAAACTCCCGTAACGGTTCCGGTCACCAGCTGCGACCGGCCCGGGGGTGGCGTCAGGGGCGATCGGTGGAAAGATGACGCCGGGCCGGTCCCGCGATCCGGGGCGCCCGCCGACCAGACCCACGGAGGAACCTGTGACTGAGAGTGGTACGACGTACGACCTGGTGATCCTCGGTGGCGGCAGCGGTGGCTACGCCGCCGCACTGCGCGCCGCCTCGCTCGGCCTGTCCGTCGCCATGGTGGAGAAGGACAAGGTCGGCGGCACCTGCCTGCACCGCGGCTGCATCCCGACCAAGGCCCTCCTGCACGCCGCCGAGGTGGCCGACTCGGCCCGCGACGGTGAGCAGTTCGGCGTCCGTACGACGCTCGAGGGGGTCGACATGGGTGGCGTGAACAAGTACAAGGACGGCGTCGTCGACCGGCTCTTCAAGGGGCTGCTGGGCCAGATCAAGGCCCGCGGTATCACCGTGATCGAGGGCGAGGGCCGCCTCACGTCGCCCACCACCGTGCAGGTCGGCGACAACACCTACACCGGCCGCAACGTGATCCTCGCGTCCGGTTCGTACTCCCGCTCGCTGCCCGGCCTCGAGCTGGACGGTCACCGGGTGATCGCCAGCGAACACGCCTTGACCCTGGACCGCGTGCCGGAGTCCGCCGTCGTCCTGGGCGGCGGCGTGATCGGCGTCGAGTTCGCGTCCGCCTGGACCTCCTTCGGCACCAAGGTCACCGTCGTCGAGGCCCTCCCCCGGCTGGTCCCGGCCGAGGACGCGGACTGTTCGAAGACGCTGGAGCGCGCGTTCCGGAAGCGGAAGATCGCCTTCAAGACGGGTACGTCGTTCGAGTCGGTCTCCGTGACCGACACGGGCGTGAAGGTGACCGTGGCCGGCGGTGAGGTGATCGAGGCCGAGGTGCTGCTGGTCGCGGTCGGCCGCGGACCGAACACCACCGGCCTCGGGTACGAGGAGGTCGGGGTCGCGCTCGACCGCGGGTTCGTGACCGTCGACGCGACGCTGCAGACCAGCGTGCCGGGCGTGTACGCCGTCGGCGACATCGTGCCGGGGCTGCAGCTCGCGCACCGCGGCTTCCAGCAGGGCATCTTCGTTGCCGAGCACATCGCAGGCCTCGCGCCGACCCCGATCGACGAGGCCGGCATCCCGCGGGTGACGTACTCCGAGCCGGAGGTCGCGTCGGTCGGCCTGACCGAGGAGCAGGCCCGGGAGAAGTACGGCGACGTCGAGATCCTCAACTACAACCTCGGCGGCAACGGCAAGAGCCAGATCCTCAAGACGTCCGGCTTCGTCAAGCTGGTCCGCGCGAAGGACGGCGCCGTGGTCGGCCTGCACATGGTCGGCTCGCGTGTCGGCGAGCTGATCGGCGAAGCCCAGCTGATCTACAACTGGGAGGCGTACCCGGCCGACGTCGCCCCCCTCGTCCACGCCCACCCGACCCAGAACGAGGCCCTCGGCGAAGCGCACCTCGCGCTGGCCGGGAAGCCTTTGCATTTCCATGACTGAGACGCTCGGGCGGATCACTGGGCCGCCCGAGTAGGTTTGAGGCCGCTGGGGCGTGCGGGTACGCCGTGACCCGGATCCTGCGCACTCCGGCGGCACCGTAGGCTGACACTCGACCGATCAGACGAAGGAGCAACCACCGTCATGCCGACCTCTGTATCCCTGCCGGCCCTCGGGGAGAGCGTCACCGAAGGAACCGTCACCCGCTGGCTCAAGCAGGTCGGTGACACGGTTGCCGTCGACGAGCCCCTGCTGGAGGTCTCGACCGACAAGGTCGACACCGAGATCCCGTCGCCGGTCGCGGGCACCCTGCTCGAGATCAAGGCCGCCGAAGACGAAACCGTAGAGGTAGGCGCCGAACTAGCCGTCATCGGCGACGCCGGCGAATCCACCGCCTCCGACGCCTCCGCCCCAGCCCAGGAGGCCCCGGCCGCAGAGGCCGCACCCGCCGAGCAAGCCCCCGCTGCCGAGGCCACCCCCGCCCAGCAGGCGCCGGCCGCCCAGGCCGCCCCCGCCCAGCAGACCGCGGCCGCCGAGGCCGCGCCGGCTCCGGCCGAGCAGGCCGCCCAGGCATCAGCCCAGGCTCAGGCCTCCTCCGCCTCTTCTCCGGCCGCAGCGGCCTCAGCCCCCGCGACTTCCCCGGCCGCATCGGCACCGTCCTCAGGCGGCGCAGCATCCGGTACCCCGGTAACCCTGCCGGCCCTCGGCGAGAGCGTCACCGAAGGAACCGTGACCCGCTGGCTCAAGCAGGTAGGCGACGACGTAGCAGTAGACGAGCCCCTCCTCGAGGTCTCCACCGACAAGGTAGACACCGAGATCCCGTCCCCGGTCGCCGGCAAGCTCCTCGAAATCAAGGTCGCCGAAGACGAAACCGTAGAGGTAGGTGCCGAACTAGCCATCGTCGGCTCAGCCGACGCCGCCCCCGCCGAGGCCACTCCGGCTCCGCAAGCCCCGGCCGCACAGGCCGCCGCCCCCGCCGCACAGGCCGGCGCCCCCGCCGCAGCTCCGGCCGCCGCACCCGCCCCGGCCCCCGCCGCCGCTCCTGCCCCGGCCCCCGCCGCCGCTCCTGCTCAGGCTCCGGCCGCCGCTCCTGCTCAGGCTCCGGCCGCCTCCGCACCAGCCCAGGCCCCGGCCGCCCAGGCACCGGCCGCAGCCCCCGCCCCCCAGGCAGCCTCGGCGCCGACTCAGGCTCCCTCCGTCTCGTCTCCGGCCGCAGCGGCCCCAGCCCCCGCGACCTCCCCGGCCGCATCGGCACCCGCAGCATCCCCCAACGGCTCCACCTCCGAAGGCCCCAACTACGTCACCCCGCTGGTCCGCAAACTCGCGGCCGAGCACCAGGTGGACCTCAACGCCGTGCAAGGCACCGGAGTAGGCGGCCGAATCCGCAAGCAGGACGTCATCGCCGCTGCCGAAGCCAAGAAGGCCCCCGCAGCAGCCCCGGCGCCCGCGGCCCCAGCCGCAGCCGCCGCCCCGGCACAGGCAACGATCAGCCCCCTCCGCGGCACCACCGAAAAGATGAGCCGCATCCGCAAGGCGATCGCGGCCCACATGGTCAACTCGCTGCGGGTCTCGGCCCAGCTGACCACGGTCGTCGAGGTCGACGTCACCGAGATCGCCAAGCTGCGGAACAAGAAGAAGGCCGAGTTCGAGGCCCGCGAGGGCGTCAAGCTGTCCTTCCTGCCGTTCTTCGCGCTCGCCGCGGTCGACGCGCTGAAGCAGTACCCGAAGCTGAACGCGTCGATCGACGAGGAGGCCGGCGAGATCACGTACCACGCCGCCGAGCACCTCGGCATCGCCGTGGACGTGGAGAAGGGCCTGATGGTCCCGGTCGTGCACAACGCCGGCGACCTGAACATCGCGGGCCTGGCGAAGAAGATCGCCGACCTGGCCGACCGCACCCGCAACAACAAGGTGCTGCCGGACGAGATGGCGGGCGGTACGTTCACGATCACCAACACCGGTAGCCGTGGCGCACTGTTCGACACCCCGATCCTGAACCAGCCGCAGGTCGGCATGCTCGGCACGGGCGCCGTCGTGAAGCGCCCGGTCGTCATCACCCACCCGGAGCTCGGCGAGACGATCGCGATCCGGCAGATGGTGTACCTGGCCCTCACCTACGACCACCGCCTGGTCGACGGTGCCGACGCGGCCCGCTACCTGACGGCCGTCAAGCAGCGCCTCGAAGAGGCCCAGTTCGACGTCTGATCCCGATCGGACGATGGCGCCGGTTTCCGTCTCCTCTGGAGCGGGCACCGGCGCCTTTCCGTTTGAATCTCCCCAGGACTACACCAAGGAGCACGGATGAAGTACGTCCTGGCCGGCGCATCCGGCTTCCTCGGCAAGGCGCTCACCCGCGATCTCGTGGCCGACGGCCACCAGGTCCTCCGACTGGTACGCCGTACGCCGGCAAACGCTGACGAGATCCGGTGGGACCCGGCCCGCGGCGAACTGGACCCGGCCGCGCTCGGCACCCCCGACGTACTGGTCAACCTGGCCGGAGCGAACATCGGCCGCCCGTGGACCCCGACGTACCGCAAGACCATCCGCGAGAGCCGCGTCAGCACCACCGCCACCCTCGCGTCGGTCGCGACCCAGCTCGAGCGGCGGCCGGTCGTGATCACGCAGAGCGGGATCGGCGGCTACGGGATGGATTGCGGCGACCGCATCCTCACCGAGGACTCCGAACTGGGTGAAGGTTTCCTCTCGGACGTCGTACGGCTCTGGGAAGGCGCCCTCGAACCCGCCCGCGCCGCCGGCTGCCGAGTCGCCGCCCTCCGCACCGGCGTGGTCCTCGACCGCAACGCGCCGGCCTTCCAGCTCCTCTCCCTCCCCTTCCGCCTCGGCCTCGGCGGTCGCCTCGGCTCCGGCACCCAGTACTTCCCGGTCATCTCCCTCATCGACTGGCTCCGCGCGGTCCGCTTCGTCGCCGAACACGACACCCTCAGCGGCCCCGTCAACCTCAGCCTCCCCGTCCCCACCACCAACGAGGACTTCACACAGGCCCTGGCCACCGCCCTCCACCGCCCGGCGTTCCTCCCCGTCCCCGGCTTCCTCATGAAGGCCGCCCTGGGCGAGTTCGTCTGGGAACTACTCGGCAGCAAACGAGCCCTCCCCACCCGCCTCCAATCCCACAACTTCACCTTCCACCACCCCACCGCCCCCACAGCCATCTCCGCCGCCGTAACCTCCTAACCCCACGGCTGCGCCCACACCTCCTGACAGCACGCCGCCGCCCTAACCTCTTAGCCCCACGGCTGCGCCCACACCTCCTGACAGCACGCCGCCGCGCGTACCTACGAACCCCACGCAGCCGCCCTCATCTCCTGACCCGCGCGGCCGCCCTCACCCCTTGACCCCACGCGGCCGCGCGCATCCCTGCCTACGAAGCAGGTCTGACGACCGCCTCCTCGCACCACAGGTCAGCCGCACCTTCGTCGCTGAGATCGCCTGGTTGCTCGCCTGCTTGATCGCCGAGCATCGCACTCCCGCCCTGACTCGCCTGTTCGGCTTCTGGGGTAGGTGCCTCACCCCAGATGGCCAGACTTGCCGCCTCGCGAAGCGAGCAAGGCGACATGCCCCCGCTGCTCTCGCCGTCAGCCAGCAGCAACCGCTGCAACATCCCTTCTCGCATTCCGCTTGCGGTGGGGCTCAACGAGCCCCGGACCTCCAATAGTGCGGCCGTGCGCGACGGACCTGACGAGCTAGCTCCGGTGTCCGGTGAGGACATGCGGGATGGACCTGCTGGGTTGGCTCCGGTCTGCGATGCGGCCGTGCATTCTGACAGGCTCGGTCCAGTGCGCAGTGAGGGTGTGGCGGGTTGGCGCTGCGGTCTACTCGAGTCGGCCCGCCGTTGTGGTTGGGCCGTACGTCGTTGTGGTGATGGGTCGGCCCAACTGGGGCGGGCTACGTGGACGACGCCGTTGGTGATGGTGATGATCCAGTCGCCGGCATGCAGGTCGATGTGGTGGCGGCGGCAGAGCAGGGCGAGATTGTGGATCGCGGTGATGCCTCCGTCGATCCAGGACTGCAGATGATGGGCGTCGCAGTGGACGGGTGGGGCTCCGCAGACGACGCAGCCTTTGTCGCGGGCGTTCAAGGCACGGCGCATCGCGCCGGTAACGAGGCGTTCGGCGCGTCCGACGTCGAGCGGCTGGGAGTTCGACCCCAGCACCAGCGGGATGACCTTCGCGTCGCAGGCCATCCGCCGGATCGCGGCCGCCGACAGTCCGTCGCCGTACACGGTGTCACCGATCGCATCCGCGGCCGCCGACTTCAGGTCCTGCAGATCGATGGTGACGGTGATAGTGGCCTTGGCCCCGAACCCCGGCACCCGGCCGGACCTCCCAGCCTCGGACCTCCCAGCCCCGGTCGTCCCGTCCGCATCCACCACACCAGCACCTGCAGTACTGGCACCCGCGGCGCCACGACCAGTTGCAGCCGCTGCGCTCGTGCCAGCACCAGTCGTACCGTCCGCGGTCGTGCCGGGACCGCTCACACCCGCTGCGGTTGTACCCGGATCGCTCATACCCGCCGCGGTTGTACCGGGACCAGTCGTACCGGCCGCGATAGTGCCAGGACCGCTCGTACCCGCCGCGGTTGTACCGGGACCAGTCGTACCGGCTGCGATCGTGCCGGGTGGTGTCGTGCTGGGTGGTGTCGTGGCGGTGTCGTAGGCGGTGGTGGCGAGGGTGAGGGCGGTGGTGAGGGCGTCGGCTTGGCGCTTGTCTCGGGGGCGAGGGTCGAGCTCACCGTCGATCGTGCGGTGCGGGCGGGCGCCGGCGTGGATGAGGGACCGGAGGAGTTCGGCGTTCTCGTTGGCCAGGTAGCCGCGGAACTTCACGCCGCGGTCCGCGCCGATGAGGGTGAGCGTTTCGCGGTCGTAGGCCTTGCGTTCGTCGGGTTCGGGGCCGTCGGTGTCCAGTACGTCGCGAACCCGCTGGCCGGCTTTACGCAGTTCCGCCGGGGACAGGTGGCGGGCCAGGCCGACGAGTTCACGTTCGGCCACCTCGAGGTCCTCGACCGGCACGGTGGCCGGGACTTTCTCGAGCGCGGACACGATCGCCCCGGCCTGGGCCGGGCGCAGAAACAGTTCCGCCGTCTCCGTGGCGTCGGCCTCGTCCGAATCGTCGATCAGTTCACGCGCGTCGGCAGGCAGATCTTCCGGATCGCCGGATGGGTCTCCCGGGACGCCGGATGGGTCTCCCGGATCGCCGGGTCGGTCTTCCAGGTCGATGTCTGCGGTGGCGGGCAGGGCAGCGGACACGGCGGGGTACTTCGAAAGCGTTAGTGCGAGGTGGACGTCGCGGCGGGCTTCGGGGCGGTCGAGACGGTAGCGGAACGCCAGCAGTTGGGCGGTGTCGTGCGCGCCGATTTCCTGGGCGTGGCCGATCTCGTCGAGGCGCGCGATCACCTGCAGTCGGTAGGTCTGTCGGCGGGCGAGGTCGGCGTCGAGCTGGTCGAGAGTGGTCAGCAGTTCGCCGCCGCTCATCGACCAGACCGGCCGCTCGCCCAGGAGTTCCATGCCGTCAACCCTAGACACACCCACCGACAGTTCTCAAACCCAGAAGCCCTTGTTTTGCAGAGATTCCAGTCATCCACAGATGATCTTCAACTATCCACAAACCGGCAAGCGCTGTGGACAATCGCAATAGGTTGCCCAAAGCAACATACTGCACGCGGCACGCTTCGCTCAGCGCTGGACGGCGCGGCTCGCGGCCCCGCTGCGTGAGAGGAGGAGCTGCTCCAGCGCTGATGACGCCAGTCCGTTGACGGTTCAGGCGCAGACGACTGCACGGAGCTGACCACAAGCGGTCGATGAACGAAGCACCTGCCCGAGACGGGCGGTTGCGGGTGACAACAGCTGTAGCGGGGGCGTGTGCGAGCGATGGTGGCGGACGACAGCGGGCGCGCGTGCAAGCGCTGGAGCGGGCGCAACTGCCGCAGCGGGGCGCGTGTGCGAGCGATGGTGGCGGACGACAGCGGGCGCGCGTGCAAGCGCTGGAGCGGGCGCAACTACTGCAGCGGGGCGCGTGTGCGAGCGATGGTCGTGGACGACAGCGGGCGCGCGTGCAAGCGCTGGAGCGGGCGCAACTACTGCAGCGGGGCGCGTGTGCGAGCGATGGTGGCGGACGACAGCGGGCGCGCGTCCAAGCGCTGGAGCGAGCGGCAGCTGCTGCAGCGGGGCGCGTGTGCGAGCGATGGTCGCGGACGACAGCGGGCGCGCGTCCAAGCGCTGGAGCGAGCGGCAGCTGCTGCAGCGGGGCGCGTGTGCGAGCGGTGGCGGTGGGCGGCAACGGCTGTTGCGAGCGCGTGTGGGAGCGGTGGTGGCGAGCGGCAGCAGTTGTAGCGGCGTGCTGTCGCGGGCCGGGGTCAGGCTGGGGTGATGGTGGCTATTCGCCAGGTGGGGGTTGTTTTGGTGAGGGTGATGAGGCGAGTTGTGGGGGTGCCGGGTGGGAGCGGGGTTGTGGTGCCGGTGTGGTCTACGGCTTGGCCGGCGGACAGGTGGTCGGTGGTCTTGAGGGTGATGGTGGTGGGGGTTTGGTGGGAGATGGTGGTCTTGTCGATCTGAATGTGGAGTCCCTGTATGCGGACTTGTTGTTTGCGGTAGGTCGCCAGCAGCTCGCGGTCGGTCTGCCATGGTGGGCTGCCGGGGACGTAGATCTTGTCGAGGATGTGCGGGTCGAGGGTCCAGAAGGCGTGTGCACGTTGGGCATCCAGGGCGCTGAGAGTCAGCGCCCAGTCGGTGGTCTCGGTGCGTGAACCGGCGGTGGTCGGGAGTCGCGCGCCTGTCGGTGGGGTGGTGGCACCGCTGGGTGTCGTCGGAGTGGTGATGCCGGTGGATGTTGTTGGGCTGGTGGCGCCGGTGGGTCCTGTTGAGGTCGAGGTGCCGGTGGATGTCGTGGTGGTGGGGGCGGTGCTTGCTGGCGGGGTGGTGACGCCCGCGGATGTTGGTGGCGTGGTAGCGCCAGTGGAGGTTGCCGGGGTTGTGGCGTCGGTGGGGGTCACTGCGTCGGTGGGGGTTGCTGAGGGTGTGGGTTGGTTGCCTGCGGCTGTTGAGGTGCTCGGAGTGTCTAGGGCGCTGACAGTTGCAATACCGATGACCAGGACGACTGCGGCTCCGAGGGCGGTTGCGGCCACGACGCCGAACGCGGGGTGAGGCAGGCGCAGGGCTAAGCGGCGCCAGAGCGTCTGGTTGCGGCGCCAAGGGTGGCGGCGCGTTCGGGGGCGGTCTGGTCGCGTTGGGGTTCCCACCGGGACAGCGGCCAGTGCCGAGGTCGAGATGGGTGGGGTCGCGGTCGGTGCGGCGGCGACTGGTGAGGTCGAGGCGTGTGGGATCGCGGATGATGTAGCGGCGAGTGCCCGGGTTGAGGTCGGTGGGGTCGCCAGTGGTGAGGTGGCGAGTGGCGACGTCGGGGTGGGTGGGGTCGGTAGCGGTGGGATGGCGCGTGCCGTGGTGGAGATGGGTGGGATGGCTGGCGGTTCGGCGGTGGGGGCCGGAGTCCAGGTGGGTGGGGGCAGTGGCGGGGTGGGGGTGAGTGGCGAGGTTGGGGTGGGTGGGATCGCTGGCGGTTCGGCAGTGGGGGCCGGAGTCCAGGTGGGTGGGGTCGCTGGTGGCGAGGTTGGGGTGGGTGGGGTTAGGCGGGTTAGGGGGTTGATGGGGGCTCGGCGGGTGAGGGTGGGGCGGCGGAGGGGGCGGGAGCGGCGGGGGCGTCGTTTGGGGAGTTTGGGGGGTGTCGGCGGGTGGGGGGTGCTGGTGGCTTGTGAGGGTGGCGGGGAGGACGGAGTGGCGGGGGGTGGGGCGAGGGGGGTGCGGGAGCGTTCTACGGGGTCGTCGGAGGGTGGCGCGGTGGGTGGGTGCGCGGGGCGGGCCGGGGTGGTGTCTTGGGGGAAGGCGAGGTCGATGGGTTCGGGGGCGGCGAGGGTTAGGAGGCTGGCGGGGAGGTTGTGGGGTGGGGTTGTGGTGAAGAGGGTGGGGGTGAATACCGCTATGTCGGCGCCGGCTTGGTGGGAGAGGGTGGCTAGGGCTCGTAGGTCGTCGTTGGGCGTGTGGGCGGGGGCGCACGGAGCCTGGAGGTGGAGGGCGGTGTCGGTGAGGACTGGGCGGCCGTCGGCGTCGAAGAGGGTGTTGGTGGGGGTCAGGCGGCCGTGGGTTAGGCCGGAGCGGTGGAGGTGGTCTAGGGCTTCGGCCAGGGGTGTGAGGAGGGTGACTAGTTCGCCCGGTGAGAGCGGGGGGCGGCGGGTGAGGAGGGCGGCGAGGCTGCCGGCTACGACGTGCTGGCTGATCACTAGCCACTCGGTGCGGGTCTCGCGGAACTCCAATAGGCGGGCGATGTGTGGGTGACGGATGCGTTGCAGGATCGTCAGGTCTTCACGGAGCTTCTCCTGGTCGGGGATCGCGGTGATCGGGACGCTTTTGAGCACAGCGTTGCGGCCGGACGCGAGGTCGCGGACCTGCCAGACGGTGCCGGCCGATCCGGACCCGAGCTTCCGGCGCAGGCTGTAGCCGGCGATGTCTTCGAGGTCCATGTCCAAGAGAGTGCACGAATCGCGAGAACCGCCGCGGAAGTTATCCACAGGAGCGCGCGATCCGGGCGTACGGTGGGTGCCTGTGGACGGCGGCGTACGACGGGATCGGGCGCCGCCTACACTCGAAGGCGTGAGGGATATCAGGTATGTGGAGGCCGGGTTCGGCGCCGACGCGGTGGACTACGAGACCGCGTGGGCCGAGCAACGGCGCCTGCACGCGGAAGTTGCCGAGGGCACGGGTTCGGACACGGTCATCCTGCTCGAGCACCCGCCGGTGTACACGGCGGGCAAGCGGACCGAACCGCAGGAGCGGCCGTTCGACGGTACGCCGGTGGTGGATGTCGACCGCGGTGGGAAGATCACCTGGCATGGTCCGGGGCAGCTGGTGGGCTACCCGATCGTGAAGCTGGCCTCACATGTGTACGTCGTGGATTACGTTCGGCGGCTGGAGGAAGCGCTGATCGCGGTCTGTGCTGAGCTCGGGGTGAAGACAGGGCGCGTCAAGGGTCGTAGTGGGGTCTGGGTGGCGGCGGATGATCGCGGGCGGGAGCGGAAGATCGCGGCGATCGGGATCCGGGTTGCGTCGGGGGTGACGATGCATGGGTTCGCGCTGAACTGCGACAACGACTTGGCTTGGTTCGACCGGATTGTGCCGTGTGGGATTGCGGATGCTGATGTCACCACGTTGTCGAAGGAACTGGGGCGGGATGTGTCGGTGACGGAGGTGCTTGAGCCTGTGCGTCGGCATTTGGATCAGCTGCTGGCGTGGGAGGAGTACGAGCGGAGTCCGGACATTGATCACACCGAGGAACCGCCTACGGCGATCACCTATGGGTTGACTGTTTGAGGGTCCGGTGACGGTGCCGCTGTGCCGCTGCCGCTGCGTTGTGGGTGGGTGCGGGTAGCTCCCATTCGGAGCTTTGCAGGTTGGTGTTTGAGTGACCGTTCGGTGCCTAGGCAAAGCACCGAATGTGAGCGGTTGGGGTTAACGCGGCCGGTCGAGTGGCGGTCGGGGGGCTGTCGCGTGCGCTGGGTCGGCGGCCTCGGCGGGCGGCCGGAGTTGATGGGGTGGTCGGCCGGCGGTCGGGTGCGCTGGGTGGGCGGCCCGGCCGGCCGGAGTTGATGCTGGCGGACGCTCGGCGATCGCGGGCGCTGGTTTTGGGGCCGGGCGGGCGCTCGAGTTGACGCTGTCGGTCGGGTGGCGGTCGCGGGGGCTGGGTTTGTGGCTTGGGCGTGCGGCTGGAGTTGACGCCGACGACCGGGCGGCGATCGCCTGCGCGGTGTTTGTGGCCTGGGCGGGCGGTTGGCTGCGCAGGTCGGGTGACGGCCGGGTCAACTGGCGGGCGGGGCTGGGTGGCGCCTCGTCAGGTGGTAGATGGGGCTGGATGGGTCAGGCGGTTGGTGGCTGGGGCGGTTGGTGGCTGGGGCGGTTGGTGGGTGGGTTAGGTGGTGGGTGGGTTAGGTGGTGGGTGGGGTGAGGTTGGTGAGGGGTGGTAGGCCTACTTTGGTTCGCCAGGTGGTGTGGAGGGTTTGTAGGTGGGTTGCGATGGTGGGGTCGGTGGTGACGTGGTTGGTTTGTTCGGCTATGTCGTTGGAGAGGTTGGCTAGGAACCAGCCGTTGCCCATGGGGGCGTGTTCGTAGGACTTGAGGTGGTCTACGTCGGGGGTGTCGGCTACCCAGCTGAGTTTCCACGGGCCGGAGCGGACTGCCCATTGGAATTCGCAGTCCCAGTGGAGGGTGTCGTGGGCGGCGTCTGACTCGCCGGACAGCACGGGAAGGATGTCGAGACCGTCGGCGCCGGCGACCGTCGCGCCGGCTGCGGCGGCGAGGGTTGGGACTAGGTCGAGGGTGCTGACTAGGGCGTCCGTACGACGACCGGCCGGGAGCCGGGCCGGCCAGCGCCAGAGCATCGGGATGCGGATGCCGCCGTCCCAGAGCGTGTACTTCGTGCCGCGCAACGGCGCGTTGTCGCCGAAGTTGCAGGTCGAGCCGCCGTTGTCGGTGACGTAGACGACGATGGTGTCGTCGTCGACCAGCTCGAGCAGTCGTCCGATCTCGGCGTCCATCAGTTCCAGCTGCGCGAGGTAGTACTCCCGCCCGTGCGGCAGGTTCGGCACGATCACGTCGTCGTACCAATCGGTGTAGGAGCCGTCGACGTCCGGTGTCCAGTCGCGGAAGGTGGGGAGACCGCGAGCCACGAGCTCGGCCTCCGGTAGCTGCCAGCAGAAGTTGTGCACGGCGTTGAACGCGAGCATGCAGAAGTACGGTCGCTCGTCCGAACCGGTGATGAACTCGGCCGCCCGCCGTCCCAGCTCCGCGGTCAGGAAACCCTCGTGCTCGACCGGTTCGTCCCCGGACAGCAACGGTTGGACCGCCATGTGATGCGCCGCCGGCTGCCCGTACGACGAGACCGCGTTCTCCGAGTGGTGGAGGTAGTTGAGCCGTCCGAACGACTGACCGGCCAACCCGTACAGCGTCTCCTCGAACCCATGATGCGGCGGACAGGCCCGATCACCGACCGCCTCTCCCCCGTAGTGCACCTTGCCGAAGTACCCCGTGCGATACCCCTGGTCCCGCAGGATCTCCGCCAGTGTCGGTACGTCGTCCGGCGGGAACGCGGCCGAGTCGAACCACTGACCGCCCCACCGCTGCTGATACCGCCCGGAGATGATCGCGGCTCGCGACGGACTGCAGATCGGCGCCGTCACGTACGCGTCGGTGCAGCTGACTCCCTCCGCCGCGAGCCGATCAAGGGCAGGCGTTCGTACGTCGTGATGGACGCCCTGTACGCCGCGATCGGCGTAGCCATGGTCATCGGAAACGATCAGCAGAATGTTGGGCGCGGACAAGCAGAATCATCCTCTCGGCACGGTGGCCAGGCGCTCCGCCTGGTCGGACTTCGCGAGTACGTCGATCCGGTCGGGGTCCACGATCGATCGAAGTTCGGAATCGAGCTTGGCCACCAGGGCCTCGTCCGTCGAGAGGTCGTGGAGCTCGAGCGGATCGGTGTCGAGGTTGAAGACTTGCGGCTGCTGCCCGGCACCGTAGTAGCAGTACTTCCACGGACCGGACTTCAGCATGAAACCGCCGTCGACCATCCCCTGCGCGTGGTACTCCGACAACACCGGTCGATCGACAGGGTCCAGCAGACTCACACCGGGAAGAGCCGGGTCGGGAGCCAGACCAGCGATGTCTCGGAGGGTTGGGAGCACATCGATCAGGCTGACGTGCGAGGCGATCCGAGCCGGGGGCTGGGACGGATGGCGAAGCAGCAGAGGGATGCGTACGGCGGGCTCGTAGAAGCACTGCTTCTGCCAGATGCCGTGGTGGCCGGCCATCTCGCCGTGGTCACCCGTGTAGATGACGACCGTGTCGTCAGGCACCGCCGCCAGTAGCCGACCGATCTGGTGGTCCAGGTGACTGATCAGCGCCCAGTAGCAAACGGTCGCTTCACGCACCTGCTCCTCCGTCAGCGGCTCGTCGTTGCGGAAACCGTGCCGCAGCAGCGAAATCACCGGGTGCTGGTGGCCCGTAGCCAACGGCGGTTCGACGTCGGCCGGATCGTAGAGAGCGCGGAACGACGGCGGTGCGACCAACGGGAAGTGCGGATGCATATACCCGACGTACAGCAGGAACGGATCCGGTCCAGGATCACCCAGGAACTCCAGTGCGGCGTCGGTCGCCTCGACGTCGTGCCTGGTGTGGACGTGGTCGCCAGGGCCGTTTTCGGTCACGTGGGAGTTGGACGGCCGCCGCCACTCCGCCGTACGACGAAGTGGACGGCCGCTGTGGTCGAGCCAGAAGTCCAGGTCGTCGGTCGGCCGACGGTCGAACCCGAGCAGCCGGTCCGGTCCGTTGAAGTGGGTGCGCCCGGCGATCACCGAGGTGTAACCGGCCTCGCGCAGATGGTGACCCCACGTGCGAAACGACGGCCCGGGGATCACTCCGTTGTCCCAGGCCCCGATCTGGTGCACGTACTGCCCGGCCATCAGCGAGAGCCGGGAAGGCACACACATAGGGCTGTTCGTGTACGCGCGGTCGAACGAGACACCCTCCGCGGCCAGCTGATCCAGATGCGGCGTCCGGACGTGCTGGTGCCCGGCCCACCCCGTTGCCGAGGCCGTGTGCTCGTCGGACAGGACAACCAGGATGTTGGGACGGCGCATGGATCTACCTTAGGCAAGCGATTGCCCTTCCGTGTGGTGCCGAAGTGTCTGCGGGGCGAGACGGCAAAACGTCGCTACCTTGGAGGTGTGTCCAAATTTCTTGGGTTCTTGCTCGGAGTGGCCGTAGCGCTCGCCGGGCCGGCGGTGTTCGGAGTACTCGCGGCGCCGGGCGGTATCGAGCTGAATACGAAGGAGATGGCGCTTGCCTACGGTATCGGCGCGCTGATCTTCTGGGCCGTGGTGTCGTACTTCACCGGCGCCGGCGCGCTGGGGGCGTTCCTCGCCTTCGGCACGCTGATCTACTGCTGGCTCTGGATCCCGAACCGGACCACGAACTTCCTGAACGACGTCCCCGGGGTGACCACCGGGATGATCGAGGGGTCGAAGCAGTACACGCTGAACGGCGTCGTACCGATCCTCGCGGTGATCTCGCTGGTCTACGCGATCCAGCTGATGGTGCACGGTGTGCAGCGCCGGCGGCGGGAGCGGGTCGAGGCGGAGCGACTGCAGCGCGAGCAGGAGGTCGCGCAGGCGCAGGAGGAGGCGGATGCCGCGTCGGTGTACCCGGTTGCCGGGAGCACCTATCCGGTGGGCGGTCAGTACGCCGGTTACGAAACGAGGAGCCGGTTCGACGACCTGTTCGACGAGGATCCGGAGCCGGTTCGCCCGCGTAACCAGGCGGACGATCAGACCTCGCAGTTCCCGGTCGGGGGCATTGACCAGACCACCCAGTTCCCCGAGAACGATGCCCCAGGCAACGACCCAGACGAGACGGTGCTCGTGCCGACGGACCGTGACGAGACGGTCCAGGTGCCGGCCACTCCTCCGGCGGACGAGCCCGCGGAAGCCGGGCCGGAGGACACAGCAGTAGCTGAGCCCGAGGACGAGCCGACGCAGGAAGCGCCCCGAGTAGAACCGCGAGCGGAGCAGACTCCTCCGGCCGACCTCGAGGTAACGCAGGTCGCCCCGGCTGCGCCGAAGGCGGAAACGCCGGCCGAGCCGGAAACGGCGGAGCCGCCGGCCGAACCGAAGTCGGAGGTGCCGGCCGACCCGAAGCCGGAGACGCCGGCGGCGAAGGAGCCCGAGCCGGTCGCGGTGAAGGAAGAGCCGGCCGCGGAGCAGAAGGCGCCGGAGGTGAAGGAAGAGCCGGCCGCGGTGCAGAGTGCGCCGGAGGTGAAGGAAGAGCCGGCCGCGGTGCAGAGTGCGCCGGAGGTGAAGGAGCCAGCCCCGACGGCTGAGGTGAACCAGCAGCCCGCGGCGGAGCAGAGCGCGCCTGAGGTGAAGGAAGAGCCCGCGGCGGAGCAGAAGGCGCCCGAGGTGAAGGAAGAGCCTACGGCGGAGCAGAAAGTGCCGGAGCAGAAGGCTTCCGGGAGCAAGGCGGAGAAGGTGCCGGGTCCTAAGGAGCAGGTGGGGTCTCAGTATCGGGAGCGGATGGAGGACCCCGAGGACACCGGGGAGTTCCACTTCACCGCGTTCGAGGTCCCGGTTGTCAGGCCCGCCGGAACGTAGGCGTTCAAGCGACGTGCATGCGCTGGTGCTGATCGCGCCGGGCGTGCTCGGTGATGGCCTCGTCGTACGCCGCGGTCGCCATCGCGAGCACGTCGGGCGCCATCTGCGCCCGCGGTGAGTCCGTGCTCCAGGCCAGCAGCAGCTTGCGGTGGATCGGGTCGCCGACCAGGGTGCGCGTGGTGACGTCGGAGGAGAGCATCCGGTACGACGTCGGCGAGATCAGCGCGACACCCTGACCACTCGTCACGAACCCCATCAGCACGGACGTGTCGACCGAGTGGTGCTCGACCTTCGGCTGGAACCCGGCCGACTCGCACGCCGCCCGGAACAGCACGTGGAACCCGCTGTCGTCCGGCGGCTCCCCGATCCATTCCTCGTCCGACAGCGTGGACAGCTGGATCTCCCCGCGGGCCCGCGAGCCCACCGCCATCGGGTGGTCGGCCGACATCACGACGTACGCCGACTCCGACTCGACGACCGTGATCGCCTCGACGCCGCTCGGCAGCCGCAGCTCGAACCCGGGGAACTCCCGTAGCAGCGCGAAGTCGAGCCGCCCGCTCTCCAGCTGCTGCAGCAGCACGCTGGTGGACCACTCGACCTCGATGCTGACCTGCTCGATCTCGCCGTGGTCGCGCAGCCGCGACGCGATCCCCGACATCGGCGCGGTCGGGAACCCGCCGAGCCGGGCCGCACTGGACTCGACCGCCGTCATCGCGGACACGGTCGCGGACAGGTGATCTACGTCGACCAGGATCGCGCGGGCTCGATCGACGGCGTACCGGCCCAGAGGCGTCGGCGTGACCCCGGTGCGGGAGCGCTCGAACAGCTCGCCGCCGAACGCCGCCTCGATCCGCTTGAGCTGCGCGGTCAGGCTCGGCTGACTCACCTTCAGCCAGCGGGCGGCCCGTCCGACGGACCCCGCTTCTGCCACTAGGACCACCACCCGCAGGTGGCGCAGCTCGACGTTCATGCGTTGAGACCGTAGTCCAGGTGTAGGCACAGCACACAGGTACCCAACATTGCGGTTTCGTCACAGCCGGGCCATCTGTGTAACACGCGGCCCGGCCGTGACGATGAGTCAGGACGCGTCGAGCGCCAGCGCCTCCCGGTAACCGAGCCGGCGGCCGGTCTGCAGCAGCGTCCGCTCGTACAGGCGAGCGCCGAGGCGGATGATCAATACGGTCGCGGCGAGCAGGATCGCGATCGCCACCAGCGGCTGCCAGAGCGGTACGTCCTCGGTCAGCATCCGGCCCGGCATCGACATCGACGACGCGATCGGGATGAACGAGGCGACCGTCTTGGCCGACGACCCGGCGAACACCGAGAAGAAGAACGGGATCATCAGGATCATCTGCCCCGGCAGCGTGGTCGACCCGAGGTCCTCCTGCCGGGTGGCCAGCGAGCCGGCCACCGCCCACAGTCCGGCCAGTGCGACGAACCCAAGCACGAAGAACACCACGAACCAGCCGGCCACCGGCGCGACAACCTCGAGGATGTCGGCCTGGTCGGTGATCAGCAGCCCGATGAGCGACGTCCCCGCGATCACCACGATCTGTCCGAGCGCGAGCGCGGTGTTGCCGAGCACCTTGCCCCACAGCAGCGACCGGATCGGCACCGCGGCGGCCAGAATCTCGACGACCCGGCTCTCCTTCTCCTGTACGACGCTCTGCGCGATCATCATGCCGAAGCCGAGCGCGGTCATGTAGAACACCAGCGCCAGCCCGATGTTGACGAAGTCGGACACGATGTCCGGCAACGGACCGGGCTTCAGCAGCTGCAACTCAACCTTGGTGCCGGCCCGCAGCTCGTCAGGCGTCAGCCCCGCCTGCGCCGCGTTCTGTTCCATGCCGACGTTCACCGCCGCCTCGCGCAGCGCGCTCTCGAGCCCGGAGTCGACGCGGTCCTTCCCGAGGACGACGTACCCGTTCTGCCCGGGCAGCAGCGCTGCCTTGACGTCGCCGCTCGTGACGAGCTGCTCGGCGGCCGGCCGATCCGCTGCCCGGGTCACCTCGAAGCCGTCACCGCCCTTGGTCGTCGACGCCTGCTGCACGATCTTGGCGCCGGCGTCGTCGATCACGGCGATCTTGTCGGCGCCACCGCGCCCGGCGAGCACCGCGGGGAGGATCACCGCGGCCATCACGATCAGCAGCATCACCACGGTCGAACCGATGAAGGTCTTGTCCCGGAGCTTGGTGCTCACCTCGCGCTGGGCGATCAGCATCCATGCCCGATCAAGGGGCCGGTCGAGAGTACGGTCGTTCATCGGGTCGCCTCCCGGAAGACGTCGCTCAGTGCCACCCGTTCCGGCCCGAACTCGAGCACCGGACCACGGGCGATCGCCTGCTGAAGGATCTGCTGAACAGCACCGTCGTCCTCGACGTCGAAGAGCGCCGTACCGCCGGCGACGTCGCGGACCTGGATGCCGCGGACGTCGCGCAGCCAGCCCGCGTCGCCGTCCACCCTGAGCCTGTACGTCGAAGAAGGTCCGGCGGCCAGGTCGGCAACGGGGCCTGCGGCAACGACTTTGCCGCGGGACAGGACGACGAGGTCGTCGCACAACCGCTCGACCAGGTCGAGCTGATGGCTGGAGAACAGCACCGGCACCTCGTCGGTGACCTCCTCTCGGAGCAGGTCCACCATCGCGTCGACGGCGAGCGGGTCGAGACCGCTGAACGGCTCGTCCAGCACCAGCGCGATCGGCTCGTGCACCAGCGCGGCCGCGATCTGCACCCGCTGCTGGTTGCCCAGTGACAGCGCCTCGAGTACGTCGGTTGCCCGCTCGGCCAGCCCGAGTCGTTCGAGCAGCTTGTCGACCCGCTCGGCGGCCCGGTCCGGGTCCAGTCCGTGCAGCCGGCCGAAGAACACCAGCTGGTCGCGGATCTTCATCTTCGGGTACAGCCCACGTTCCTCGGGCATGTAGCCGAAGTCACGCCGTACCTCCTGGGTCAGCCGCTCGCCCTGCCAGCTCACCTCGCCGGCGCTGGCGGCCAGCACGCCGAGAATGATCCGCATCGCCGTCGTCTTACCGGCCCCGTTGGCCCCGACGAACCCGGTCATCCGCCCCGGCACCACGTCGAAAGTCACATCGTCCAGCGCCAGTTGCGCACCGAATCGCCGAGTGAGCCCAGCCACCCTCAGCATCCGTCACCGTTCCCAATCAGCTCAGCCCCCGCCGGACCGCTGCCCGACACTCCCCAAGCTAGTCAGGACAGGTACGCGCGCACGTCGTCCGCGCGGGTGATCACGCAGGTCATCCGCGGGGTGGACGGATCAGGAGGAGGCGTCGTCGCCGGGGGTGACTAGGCCGCATTCGTAGGCGAAGACGACGGCCTGGACCCGGTCGCGGAGGCCGAGTTTGAGCAGCACGCGGGAGACGTGGGTCTTGACGGTGGCCTCGCCGACGAAGAGCTGGTTGGCGATCTCGGTGTTGGTGAGGCCGCGGGCGATCAGGCCGAGGACCTCGCGCTCCCGGTCGGTCAGCTCGGCCAGCAGGTCCGGGCGGTAGACGCGTTCGCCGCCGCCGGTGAACCGCTTGATCACCCGGCGGGTCACCTCCGGCGCGAGCAGGGCGTGGCCGGAGTGCACGACCTGGATCGCGTCGACCAGGTCCTCGGGCGCGGTGTTCTTCAGCAGGAACCCGCTGGCCCCGGCGCCGAGCGACTCGAACAGGTAGTCGTCGCGGTCGAACGTGGTCAGGATCACGACCTTGCCGGCGTCGGCCGCGACGATCTGCTGGGTCGAGGTGATCCCGTCCATGCCGGGCATCTGGACATCCATCAGTACGACGTCCGGCCGCAACGCCAGCGCGAGCTCGATCGCCTTCTCGCCGTCGGCGGCCTCACCGACCACCTCGATGTCCGGCTCGACCGACAGGATCATCCGGAAGCCGGCGCGGACCAGGTCCTGGTCGTCCACGAGCAGCACCCGCATCGGGGCGGTCTCGGTCATTCCGAACTCTCCTTCGGGGCCAGCGGATTCGGGGCCGGCGGATTCGGGGCCAGTGGATTCGGGGCCGGTGGGCGGTTCTGCGGGTCGAGCGGGATCCGGACCCGGACCCGGAAGCCACCGACCGGACGCGGCCCGATCTCGCTCTCGCCGCCGAGCAGACCGACCCTCTCACGGATCCCGACATGGCCCAGCCGGCTCCCCACCGGCGCGTGTTTCGGCCGGCCGTCGTCGAGGACCTCGAGCTCGACCGCGTCACCGAGATAACGCAATGTGATGTGCGCACTGCGCGCTGTCGAGTGGCGGCGTACGTTCGTCAGGGCTTCCTGGGCGATCCGGTAGACCGACACCGACACGGTCTCCGGCAGCCGGACCGGTGCACCGATCTGGTGGAATCCGACGGACAGGCCCTCGCCGTTCACCTCCGCGATCAGCGCGGGCAGCCGGTCGGCGCCTGCCTGCGGCTCCTTGACGACGGGTGCGTCGATGTCCAGGTCCGGGTCTGCCGCGCGGAGCATGCCGAGCAATTGGCGCATCTCGTTCACGGCGGTGCGGCTGGAGTGCTCGATCACGCTGAGCGCGTCCTTGGCCGCGTCCGGGTCGGTGTCCATCACGCGGCGGGCACCGCCGGCCTGGACGCCGATGCTGCTGATGTGGTGCGCGACGACGTCGTGCAGCTCGCGGGAGATCCGCAGCCGCTCGTCGATCACCGCGCGCCGGGCGTTCGCCTCCTGCTGGGTGGCGAGCTCGGCGGCCTGCTGCTCGAGCTCGTATCGCTGCCGGGCGATCCCCCACGCGGTGCGGCCCCAGAAGTAGGCACCGAAGAAGTACAGGGCGTTCAGCGCGAGCGTGATGATGACGCTGGACACGTACGGCGACAGCAGTGCGTGGTTCGGCCCTTCGATCTCGTTGTTGCGCAGCGCCTTGACGAAGTTGATCGTCAGCCAGCCGAACATGGCGACGAACACCAGCGCCGCCGAGGCCTTCACCAGACGCCGGTCCCGGGCCCAGGCGACCGCGGCGTAGATCGCCATGAACATGCTCGACTGGCTGACCAGGTTCGCACTGAAGGCGAAGGTTGCCCGCTCGCCGTTGACCACGAACAGCACCGCGACCGCCAGCATCACCGGGATCGGGAAGCGGCGCCGGAAGCACAGCGGCAGGGCGATCGCCGCGCTCAGTACGTACGCCTCGACCCCGCCGATCCCCAGGTCGACGTGCATCGGGGCGGCGCCCCGGGCCAGCTCGGTCCCGATGACGCCGGCCAGGGCCATCGCCAGACCCAGCAGGATGTCGTTGCTGCGCTGCTTCGGGGACGGACCGGGCCGCACCCAGCCCTGCACCGTCGTCCCGGTGGCCGGTGGTGTCCCGGGCTCGGCGTTCGACGACGCCGTACCGAGTTCGAGCGTGGACATAGCTCGTCAGCCTACGGGTGGATGGCTGCTGACCGGGGCCGCGTACCCTTGAGGGCGTGACCATCGCCCCAGAAGGACGGAAACTGCTCAGGCTCGAGGTGCGCAACGCGGAGACCCCGATCGAGCGCAAACCCGAGTGGATCAAGACCCGCGCCAAGATGGGCCCGGAGTACCAGGCGCTGCAGAAACTCGTGAAGTCCGAGGGACTGCACACGGTGTGCCAGGAAGCCGGCTGCCCGAACATCTTCGAGTGCTGGGAGGACCGCGAGGCCACGTTCCTCATCGGCGGCGACCAGTGCACCCGGCGCTGTGACTTCTGCCAGATCGACACCGGCAAGCCGGAGGACCTGGACCGCGACGAGCCGCGCCGGGTGGCCGAGTCGGTCCGGACCATGGGCCTGCGGTACGCGACCGTGACCGGCGTCGCCCGCGACGACCTGGACGACGGCGGCGCCTGGCTGTACGCCGAGACGATCCGCCAGATCCACGAGCTCAACCCGGGCACCGGCGTGGAGATGCTGGCGCCGGACTTCAACGCCGCACCGGAGCAGCTGGCCGAGGTGTTCTCGTCCCGGCCGGAGGTGTTCGCGCACAACGTCGAGACGGTGCCGCGGATCTTCCGCCGGATCCGGCCCGGGTTCCGCTACGAGCGCTCGCTGAACGTCATCACCCAGGCCCGGGACTACGGCCTGGTGACCAAGTCCAACCTGATCCTCGGCATGGGCGAGACCCGCGAGGAGGTCAGCCAGGCGCTGCTCGACCTGTACGACGCCGGCTGCGAGATCATCACGATCACCCAGTACCTGCGCCCCTCGGTGCGGCACCACCCGGTCGAGCGGTGGGTCAAGCCGGAGGAGTTCGTGGAACTGCAGGACGAGGCCGAGGCGATCGGTTTCGCCGGAGTGATGTCGGGACCGCTCGTGCGTTCGTCGTACCGGGCCGGTCGGCTGTACCGTCAGGCTGTGGAATCGCGGATGAACTCCGCTCAAAAGGCTCAGTAAGGACCCGGGAGACATGGCCAAGAACGACGCGCCCGAAGAGAAGACCAGTCGGCTCAAGCAGATCCGGTCCGCGTACAAGCTGACCAAGAAGTCCGACCCGACGGTCGGCCTGGTGCTCGCCGGGATCTTCCTCGGTGTCGTCGCCGTGTTCGTCCTGCTCGGTTTCCTGGTCGGACCGCTGATGATCTGGATCCCGCTCGGTGTCGCGCTCGGGTTCCTGGCCGCCACCATCATCTTCGGCCGCAAGGTCGAGAAGGCGGCGTACAGCCAGATCGAGGGGCAGGCCGGTGCGGCCGCGTCCGCGCTGCAGACGCTGCGCCGGGGCTGGACCGTGACGCCCGCGATCGCGGTCACCAAGAACGCCGACATCGTGCACCGCGTCGTCGGCCGGCCGGGCATCGTCCTGGTCGGCGAGGGCCAGCCGAGCCGGGTGAAGAACCTGCTCGCCGCCGAGGGCAAGAAGCACACCCGGGTGGCCGGTGGCGCCCCGGTGATCCAGATCGTCGCCGGTCAGGGCGAGGGCGAGATCGACATCCGCAAGCTGACCAAGCACGTGATGAAGCTGCCGCAGGCGCTGCAGCCGTCGGAGATCACCGACCTGCTGCAGCGGCTGAAGGCGCTGGACGCCGTCCGCCCGCAGGTGCCGATGCCGAAGGGCCCGGTCCCGACCAGCCTCAAGGGCGCACGGCAGGCCATGAAGGGGCGCTGACAGGGGCGCTGACAGGGGCGCTGATCGGCGCCGGGGGGCGAACGAACACCTTTCGCTGAGTGAGCTGCCGGTAACCCGGCAGCCGCTCAGCAGTTGATCAGTCGTGACGTGGCACGTGTGTGCCTTCGTGTCGCGTCGTGGGGTGGCGGTCGGGCCTTAAGGTGCGACTGTGTGCGGGCGCTGACGGATCGAGGACACGAGGTTGACGACCATGACGGATCTTTTACCGGCGGGTGTGCACCAGCCGGTGGCGGAGACGTGGCCGACGTTGGCCCGCCCGCGCTCGAACCCGGTACGCCGGGCCGGCGCGCTGGCCGCGATCCGTCTGATCGCCAAGGACCTGCCGGCCACGATCCACCTGGAGAACCGGACCTACGGCCTGGGCGGCCCGGCGATGCGGGTCCACCGGGGAGCACATTTCCTGGACCGGCTGGGGCAGGACGCCGGATCAGGGTTCGGCGAGGCCTATCTGGCCGGCGACTGGGACCCTGAGCCTGGCACGGACCTGGCCGACCTGCTGGTCCCCTTCGCCGAGCGGTTCAGCAACGAGGAGACCCGGCACCTGCTGCCGAAGTGGGCACAGTCGCTGCGCTGGCTGGTGACCCGCTCACAGCCGGGTGACCAGGAGAACGACCGGGCCGGCGCCCGCGAGAACGTCAGCCGGCACTACGACCTGAGCAACGCGATGTTCTCCGAGTTCCTCGACCCCACGCTGACGTACTCCGCGGCGTACTTCGGCGGCGACGCCTCCTCCGCTGTCACGGCCGACCTCGCGACGGCGTCGTACGACGAACTCACCCAGGCGCAGCTGAACAAGCTGGACTCGATCCTCGACGCGGCCGGCGTTGTGTCCGGGTCGCGCGTACTGGACATCGGCTGTGGCTGGGCCAGTCTGGCGATCCGCGCGGCCCAGCGTGGCGCCTGGGTGACCGCGATCACGATCGCCTCGCAGCAGGCGTTGCTCGCGCAGCGCCGGATCGCGGACGCCGGGGTGAGTGACCGGGTGCAGGTGGCGCTGCGTGACTACCGCGACCAGATCGGCGAGTTCGACGCCGTGCTGAGTGTGGAGATGATCGAGGCGGTCGGCGAGAAGTACTGGCCGGTCTACTTCGAGGCGATCGAGCGACGGCTGGCGCCGGGCGGGGTCGCCGTGGTGCAGGCGATCGTGATGCCGCACGAGCGGATGCTCGCGACCCGGAACACGTTCACCTGGGTGCAGAAGTACATCTTCCCCGGCGGCCTGATCCCGTCGATCAAGGTGATCGAGGACGTCACCACCCGGCACACCGGCCTGCGGCCGGAGGTGATCCGCCACCTCGGCGCGGACTATGCGCGGACGCTGCGGATCTGGCGGAACCGCTTCATGGACCGCTCGCCGGCCATCGAGGCCCTCGGCTTCGACGGCACCTTCCAGCGGATGTGGGAGTTCTACCTGGCCTACTCCGAGGCCGGCTTCCGCACCGGTTACCTAGACGACGTGCAACTCCGCCTCACGCGCCGCTGACTTGTCGCTGGACGACGACCGTCTTTGCGGCGAGGTCGTGGAGTCCTCGCCGGTCCCGGTCGAAAACCACTGCAGGGATGACGAGGCAGATCAGCACGGCGCGGATCACACCGGCGAGCAGGCCGGGTTGTGAGGTGTACGTCGTACCGCCGCGGACCGGGATCACCCGGAGCCCACACAGTCGGTGACCGATCGTCCCGCCCACGAGGCCGGTCAGGATCGCGGTCATCGCGAAGAACGTGACCAGCTGCGCGGTGCTGAAGTCGTTCCCGCCGGCCCAGATGGGCTTCGAGGTGACCGCTGACGCGATCAGCGCGGCGATCAGCCAGTCCACGAACAGCGCGAGGACGCGCCGGCCCCACGTCGCGACCGAGCCCGGACCGTCCTGTGGCAGGCCGAGCCGGTTCCCCGGAAAACGGAATTCTTCGGAGGGTCCTGTGCCCGGCTGCGCCGATGATGCCATGATGGCTAGCCTACGGAAGCGCCCACGCCCCGCCGACAGCGGACCGCGAGATCTCAGGGCGTCACCGCCGTACACCAGTGGGTCAGCGCGGACACGCTGGGCGTAACATCCGCGAAACATTGGGGTCACGACCGAGTAATGCCGAGGCCCTACGTTCAGATCAATCTCTGAGCCACCCTAGGAGTACGTATGTTTTCCAGCGCTGAGGAGCTGCTCGCCTACGTCAAGGACGAAGGCATCGAGATCATCGATGTCCGGTTCTCCGACCTGCCGGGCATCATGCAGCACTTCACCGTCCCGGTGTCGTCGTTCGGGCCCGAGGTGTTCGAAGAGGGCCTGATGTTCGACGGTTCGTCGGTCCGCGGGTTCCAGCAGATCCACGAATCGGACATGAAGCTGCTGCCGGACCCGACCACCGCCTTCCTCGACACGTTCCGCGGGACGAAGACGCTGGCGATCAACTTCTTCGTCCACGACCCGCTGACCGGCGAGGCGTACTCGCGTGACCCGCGCAACATCGCGCGGAAGGCGCAGGAGTACCTGAAGTCGACCGGCATCGCGGACACCGCGTTCTTCGCGCCCGAGGCCGAGTTCTACGTCTTCGACGACGTCCGGTTCGAGACCAAGCAGAACTCGGGCTACTACTCGATCGACTCCGTCGCCGGCGCCTGGAACACCGGCCGCGTCGAGGACGGCGGCAACCGCGGGTACAAGGTGCGCTACAAGGGTGGTTACTTCCCGGTCGCGCCGACCGACCACTTCGGTGACCTGCGCGACCAGATCACGCTGAACCTGGAGAAGTCCGGGCTGATCGTCGAGCGCGCCCACCACGAGGTCGGCACCGCCGGTCAGGCAGAGATCAACTTCCGCTTCGACGAGCTGCTGAAGACCGCGGACAACCTGCAGAAGTTCAAGTACATCGTCAAGAACACCGCCTGGGCGGCCGGCAAGACGGCGACCTTCATGCCGAAGCCGATCTTCGGCGACAACGGCTCCGGTATGCACGTCCACCAGTCGCTCTTCTCCAACGGTGACGCGCTGTTCTACGACGAGTCCGGGTACGGCGGCCTGTCCGACATCGCCCGCTGGTACATCGGCGGCCTGCTCAAGCACGCCCCGTCGCTGCTGGCCTTCACCAACCCGACGGTGAACTCCTACCACCGCCTGGTCCCGGGCTTCGAGGCGCCGGTCAACCTGGTCTACTCGCAGCGCAACCGGTCCGCCTGCATCCGGATCCCGATCACCGGGTCCAACCCGAAGGCGAAGCGGATCGAGTTCCGCTGCCCGGACCCGTCCGCCAACCCGTACCTGGCCTTCTCGGCCCAGCTGCTGGCCGGCCTGGACGGTATCCGCAACAAGATCGAGCCGGCCGACCCGGTCGACAAGGACCTCTACGAGCTGCCGCCGGAGGAGCACGCGGGCATCCCGCAGGTCCCCACCTCGCTCCCGGCGGTGATCGACTCCCTCGAGGCCGACCACGCGTTCCTGCTCGAGGGTGACGTCTTCACCTCCGACCTGATCGAGACCTGGGTCGACCTCAAGCGCGAGCAGGAAATCGCCCCGATCCAGCTCCGCCCCCACCCGCACGAGTTCGAGCTCTACTACGACGTGTAGGTCGTAACCCTGCTCTGACCTGCATGGACGCGGTCATGACCGGCCCGCGTTCCGTGGCTGTTCCGTGAGACCTTCGGCCCGTGCCGCCAGCACTGCACCAACGGCGGCGCGGGTCGACTCATCTGCGTCCGGCCACAGATGCGAATAGGTGTCGAGTGTGGTCTTGGCGCTGGCGTGACGAAGCCGAGCCTGTACGACCTTCACGTCGGCGCCGGAGGCGATCAGCAGGCTCGCCAGGAAGTGGCGGAGGTCCTGGAACCGGAAGCCCTCAGGCAGGCCCGGCACCTTCTTCCGCGCCGTCCGCATCGCGCGCTCCACCGACCACGGCGACGCCTGCCCACCAGCCGCATCCGTGACCAGCCACGCACTCCCCCAGCGGGCGACCGCGGCCGACAGCTCGAGCGTCAGCTCCGAGGGGATCGGCACGGGCGTCTTGCTGGTCTCTGTCTTGAGTGGCTCAGCCGGCCACTGCACGGCAGGAGTGAAGACGCCGCGCATGAAATCCGTATCCTCCGAGCGAGCTCCGCACGCCTCAGCGATCCGCAGACCGGCGAACGCGCCCAGTAGGACCGCTGGGCGCAGGTGCTCCGGGAACAGATCGTAGATCGCCCACACCTGCTCGGTGGTCGCGCAGTAGGGCCGCTGCTTGCCCGCGCCCGGAGAGGTACGGCGGCTGCAGGGGTTTCGCGACAGGATGCCGTCGTGCACGGCGTCACTCATGATCTGCGAGAGCCTTGCATGCAGCGCGTAGACGTAGCTCTGCTCGTACCCGTCCGCCTTCAGCTGGGCGCACCAGCTACGTACTGCCGAGGGACGTACGCCGGTCAGCGGTAGCGCGCCGAACGCCTTCCGGATCAGTGCGACGTGAGTCTTCGCCTGCCGTACCGTCGACGTTCGGCGGGTGGCGTACCCAGCGAGCCAGGTGTCACACCACTGGTCGACCGTGGTTGCGGCGTCAGCCGGGGTGATATACGCGCCGCGGCTGACGTCAGTCTCCTGCGTCGGCCAGTGCCGGTCAGCGTCGGTCTTCCGCTCGAACGCCTTCGTTCGCTCGCGCCCGTCAGCTTCGTGCCAAACCGCCAGCCAGCGTCGGCCCTTACCGAACCGCGCGGTCCGCGCCTTGACCTTGTTGCCCTCGGCGTCCGTGGTCGTGCTGTGCCACAGATCCTTCGTGAAGCCCATTAGCTGCGGCCTCGCTTCTTACCCTGCGCCGCAGCAGCAGCGTTCATGTCCTCGATCGTCTTGCCCTTGAACCGGCCTGACTTGATCGCCTCATCGATGGCGGCCGTCGCATAGTTGATGGCGGCCCGACGGTCGCCCTCGGTCATCATCTCCTCAAACAAGGCTTCCGAGTCGGGATGATCGATGCCGTACTGGGCGATCTTGCCGATCACCTCGTCGAGCTCGCGGCGTTTGCTACGCCACTCCTTCAGCAACCCCCGGACTTCGCGGTCCAGCGCGACCTCGAGTGGCAACAGCAGATCCTCGATGGCGATGCCGAACACGGCAGCAAAGCCGACCAGCTCGTCCACCGTGATCCGCCGGGGTGGGTCAGACTTCTCGATCTTGTAGAGCGCGGATTGGTCGATCGCGCAGCCAGCATTGGTGAGGCGTGCCGCAAGGCCGGCATAGCTCCACCCCTTGCGCTCACGCTCGTACCGGATGCGCTCGGCGAGGTTTCTCTCGCTCTCCAGCTGTCGGGCTGGCTTGGGTCTCGGCATCTCGCCTCCATTCCTAAGCGGAAATGACGCTACCCCGCTTAGCCTTGACCGTCAATAGCCAACGACTGTTCCATAGAGCCAACGTCATCTAGCCGAAAGGGAACGGTCGTGACAGATCGACTGTTGGACCTGCCCGAGATCGCGAACCGCACACGCATGCCTGAGGCAACGATCCGATACAAGCGGCACCGCGGTGAGCTGCCGTTCACGTTCAAGCTCGGCCGGAAGGTGGTTGCCTACGAGTCCGAGCTCGATGCGTGGATCGCGGCTCAGCGTGCCGCACAGAACGACAACTCAGCCGCGTGAACGACAAGAGCCGCCCGGAGGCGGCCCCTGGGAGCGACAGCGAGAAGCTCGAGTCCACTTTAACCCCACTCGGCGGACTGGACGCCGTTGCCACTGCTGTAGACGGAGCGTTCGTGCTCGTGGTCGAGGTCACTGGTGGCAAGTACCGACGTCGCTGCTTCCTGACCGCGGCGTCCGCCGAGCGCGCGGCCGGCAAAGCCACCGCTCGCGGTGAGAACGCGACCGTGTACCTCGCCGAGCTCAAGCCGTTGTGGAAGCTGCGCGGCGGTGAGTCATGAGAGCGACCCCGATCCGTCAGCACATGCAGCGCGTCATCGAGGAGGCGGGATTTCAGGCTGGGACTGACCTTGAGGACCGTGTTGCCTACCGGCTCGTGCGCGCCAGCCATACCTTCGCGCAGCAGCACAACGTGGGGAAGTATCGGCTCGACTTCGCGTGGCCGAAAATCAAGGTCGCTATCGAGGTGGACGGCTGGTTTCACCGCTCACCGGAAGGTGCGGCCAAAGATGCCGAGCGTGACGCCTGGTTGCGGTCCGAGGGTTGGCTCGTCCTGCGGGTCGACGACCGGCACGGTATCGATTCGTTAGAGCACCAGACCGCCAGCGTGAGTCGTTTGGTCCACGTCATGCTGAGAGATGGCGGGTGGCCAGTATGACCGCCTACGACAACGTTGTGGACGCGCTGCGTACGGCGGGACTGAAGGTCACCGAGTCGGCCAACGGCGCGCGGTCACAGTGCCCTGCGCACGGCTCCCGCGGACTGACGCTCGCCGTACGGAACAACCCGCGGAACCCAGACGGACCGCTGCACGTGACGTGCTTCGCCGGCTGCGAGACCGAGGAAGTCCTAGCCGGGCTCGGGTTGGGATTCCGCGATCTGTACGACGGAACTGTCCACCGCCGTGGCCAGTCGACACCGCGCGAACGCCGGATGCCGTCGCCATGGGACCTGATCCCCGACCCTGACCACTTCGCCAGCCGTTGCCTGCAGCAAGAGCAACTCGAAGCGGACCCCACGTATCAGCAGCACCTACGCGACCTCGCCGAGTGGGCCAAGCCTCGCTCCGGTGACTTCGTCGGTCGGGGGGTGGCGTGATGGACCCCCAGAACCAAGCCGAGTTCGACAAGTGGATGACTGAGGTGCTCGCCGAAGAGGGGTCAGGCGCACGTCTGCTCGACGAGCTGCACGCGACACTCACCAAGTACGTCGTGTTCCCATCGGCGGAGGCCGCTGACGCGGTCACTCTGTACGTCGCCGCTACCCATGCACAGCCCGCGTGGGAGCACGCCACCCGGTTGGTGATCAAGTCGCCGATCAAGCGGTGCGGCAAGAGCCGTCTGCAGGAGATCATCGCCGAGACCTGCTATCGGCCACTGAGAACCGCGAACTGCTCGACCGCCGCACTGGTCCGGTCGATCGGCGGTGACGACCCGCCGACGATTCTGCTCGACGAGGCGGACACGATCTTTGGTGGGCAGAAGTCCAGCAAGGACGGCGTCGCCGAGGACCTGCGCGGGTTCATCAACGCCGGCCACTCCCGCGGCGTTCCGTACCTGCGGTGGGACATGACCGCGCGCCAGCTCGAGGAGTGCCCGACATTCGGGATGGCCGTGCTCGGTGGCATCGGCGACATGCCCGACACCATCGAGGACCGCGCTGTGATCGTCGGCATGAGGCGCCGGGGACCCAACGAGACGGTGTCGGCTTTCCGGCGCCGCAACGTTCCCGCGCTCCGCGAACTGCGCGACAAGCTGCACGCCTGGATCCGTCCGGCCGTCGACAAGCTCACGCTGCTCGAGCCGACCATGCCGGTACAGGATCGGGCGGCCGACACATGGGAACCGCTCGTGGTCGTCGCTGACTATGCCGGCGGGGACTGGCCGGACCGTGCGCGCCGCGCCTGCCTGATCATGACCGGCACGGCAGCGACCGAGGAGAGCACCGCGGGCGAACGCCTCTTGGCCGACCTGTACGAGTTGTGGGCCGACGACACGGACACCGAGGTGATGTTCACGGCGGAGGTTCTGGCGAAGCTGCACGCCGTACCTGAGGCCCCGTGGGCGGACTGGTACGGCAGGCCGTTGACCGACCGTGGGTTGGCGAAGCTGCTCAAGCCGTACGGTGTCCGGTCCCGGAACGTCCGGATCGGTGGCGAGCAAGCCAAGGGGTACTACCGCGCTGACCTGACCGATCCGTGGGGGAGGTACGTCCCAAGCGTCCCAACGTCCCACGTCGACCGAGGGGACGAGGAACACGCAGGTCAGGCCGCAAATCCGGGTGGGACGGATGACGGGACGGACGCTGTCTCAGACAGCGTCCCACCGCGTGACCTGCGGAAACACGGCTCTCGGGACGCCGGGACGGACGGGACGCAGGAGAGCTCAGAACCCGCCATCGACTGCCCGAACTGCCAGCGCCTGCAGATGCGCTACGACCCAACGTGGTTGTGCTCCGAGCACCAGGAGGCGTCATGACGGCCGACAACTGCACCAGCTGTGGTGCCACAAGCAACGGCTGCGAGGTCAGGCGCTGGCTGTCCGGCCGCGCTTGCTGCGACCAGTGCGACCACCAGGGGGGCGGTAAGCCGTCAAGGAAGCATCCCCACGCGCTGACCCCCGCGCCAGTCGCCATCTCTCCCCGAGCGTTCCGTGTCACGTAACAGGGGGGGCGGGGTCATGACGTAACCGAGGCCCCACGACTGACCCCCGGTCCACCCGTCTCGCCCTCAGAGCACTGCCTGTTCTCGTTTTCCACTTGGAGGTCTGATGTCGACTAAGCCGAAAGCGCCGGCCGGTCTAGGTGCCCGTGGGCGCGCGTTCTGGCGCGATGTGCTCGCGGTGTGGGAGGTGAACCGCGACGAGCTCGAGTTGCTGGCTGAGGCGTGCCGTTGCCTGGATCAGCTGGACGACCTGCGTGCGGCGATCTCGCGCGATGGTGTGACCGTGCTGGGGTCGCTGGGACAGACGCGGGTGCATCCGGCGGTGTCGCAGGTGAACGCGACACGCGGCGTGCTGGCGAAGCTGATCGCGCAGATGGGGTTGCCGGATCCGGAGGGCAACGCGGTTCCGTCGCCGCGGTCTGCACAGGCGCAGCGGGCCGCTGAGAGCCGCTGGAGCCGACGCGGACAGGCGGGTGCGTGATGGCGCGCCGTAGGACTGAGGCGGTCTCTCCGGTCGAGCCGGGGCCGGATGAGAGCGGCTGGGCGCACTTCGTCGGCGATGACCCTGACGCTTTGCACCTGACCGGGATGTGCCCGAACAAGGAGACCGTGTACGGCAAGCGCTGCGGCCGGCGCGACGTCCGGCACCTCTGGTACACGCCGCCCGCCGAACTGGAAGCCCTGCACGCCCGGATCTGGGCGCAGATCAGCGAGAAGGAGACCCACCATGGATGAGATCGACCGTCTGCGTTTCGACGAGTTCGAGCTCCAGCACCCTGAGCTGAGTTTCGCGGCGCACGACGCGCTCGCATCCGCGCCGAGGTTGTCCCCGGCCGCGCGCCGGTTCATGGCCGGCCAGATGGACCCGACAGAAGCGCGCCGACTCGGCTACGTGTCGGACGGCGGGTTAACATGAGCCTTGTCGAGCTGATTGGTTCACCCCGACATTCCCGCGACTCCCGCCGCTGCCTGTGCGCACCCGCGACCGTCGCCCCTTACGAACTTGCTGAGAGGTGAACCATGGCCGGAACACGTGCCCAGGTTGAGCAGTACAAGGCTGACTCCGCCGCCGAGCTCGAGCAGCTGAAAAGTCAGCTGACGACCGCGATGACGAAGGGCCACGACGATCGGGCGGAGAACCTGCGTGTCGGCATCCGCCGCCGCGAGGCCGCGATCGAGATGTGCAACGAGGAACTGAAGGTCCACGACGCGCTGGACGGTGGCAAGGCCGGCACCGAGTCTGGTTCCGAGCCGGGCGCCACCGACGGCGGCACGGTGTACGGCCGGTCGGTCGTCGACCAGGCCAAGCGGGTGCTCGACCAGGTGGTGAAGGCGCGGAAGCTGCCGGATCACGCCGCGGAGAAGGCGCACGGACTGCTCGACCTCCCCGACGCCGGTGATCGGACGCTCGCGGCGCGGTGGGTGACCGCGACCGGTGACCCGGAGTACAGCAAGGCTTTCGGGAAGCTCCTCGCCGACCCCAGCCGCGGACACTTGCTGTGGTCGGCGCGCGAGCAGGAGGCCTACCGGACGGCGAAGGCCGTACAGGTCGAGCTCAAGGCGATGACGCTCTCGGGGAACTCCGAGCTGCTGCCGCTGAACCTGGATCCGGCGATCATGCTCACGAGCGACGGGTCGACGAACCCGCTGCGGCAGATCTCCCGCGTCGTGCAGACGATCTCGAACACCTGGCAGGGTGTCACGTCTGCCGGTGTCTCGGCTGAGTGGAAGAGCGAGGGTGCGGAGGCGACCGAGCTCACGCCGGGGACCGACCCGGCGCCGATCCCGGTGTACTTCGGTGACGCGTGGGTGCCGTTCTCGTACGAGGTCGGCATGGACTCCGGCGGCAACTTCGCCAACGAGCTCGGGATCCTCCTGAACGACGCCGCCGATCAGCTGATGGCGACGGCATACACGACCGGCACCGGCTCCGGGCAGCCGACCGGTATCATCACCGCGCTGCCGGTCGGGTCGATCGTCGCGTCGACGACGACGGACGTGTTCGCGAAGGGTGACGTGTACAAGCTGCAGGAGAACCTGCCGCCGCGGTTCCAGGCCAACGCGCGCTGGTGTGCGGCGCTGCCGATCATCAACCTGATGTCGCAGATGGAGACCACCGCGGGCGCGCGGCTGTTCCCGGAGATCTCCGACGGCAGGCTGCTGAACCGGCCGCTGCACGAGCTGTCCAACATGGATGGCGTCATCAACGCCACCCAGACCAACAAGGTGCTGCTCTACGGCGACTTCCGGAATTTCGTGATCGCGGACCGGATCGGGACCGGCATCGAGCTCATCCAGAACGTCGTCGGCACGAACGGCCGGCCGACCGGACAGCGTGGCGCGATGCTGTGGTTCCGGACCGGTTCGGACTCCGTCGTCGACAACGCGTTCCGGGTCCTGGACGTCACGTGAGCGAGTTCCGGTTGCTGCACGCACCGATTCGGGCTGACCTCGTTGCGGCGGCGTATGCCAGGGCCGAGGCTGACGGGGTCACGCTCGCGGACGTGGTCACCGCGGCGCTCGAGGCGCAGCTCGGGACGACGACAGGCGGCGTGCAGCAGCCGCGGCGCCGACCACCGGCGCGGACGAAGCGGGGCGTCAACCACGCCGCGACCGGCTGACTCTTCTGGGCCCACCGCGGAACGGATGGCCGGAGAGCCCTTCGTAGCGAAAGGCAATGACTCGACCAGCGCCCACACAGCAGCACCCCCAGCCTTTCCCGTTCGGCTGGGGGTGCTGTCTTTTTGCTTGCGGCAACTAGTCGCGGATCTCGGGGTAGTCCGGGAACGCTGGATAGGTGTCGTCCCATCCGAGCTCGTGCCGGAGCAGTTGGCCGAACCGCACCCAGGCGATACCTCTCAGGGCCCCGCTGGGTGCGTACGACTGCAACTTGTCCAGCCACGGGTCATCGGCTTCGGCCGCGGGCATCGTCGCCGCGGACATCAGCGACATGATGTCGATCTCCCGAATCTCGGCTGCCTCAACCATCGGGCGTAACCACTTGTCGGTTTCATCTCTCACAGCGTCTCTCCTCCTTCGTCATCCGGTGAGTCTGGCAGTTCGACGACGCCGCCAGGCGGCCATCCTGGACCACTGCCGGTGTCGGTCCACTTCGGGTCGGCGACCCGGTGGCCGATCAGCCTCAGCTTCTCGGCGTCGGAGACGTCCAGGGCGAGGATCTCCCGGATCGCCTTGTGTGCGTCGGCGTAGCCGTGCTGCAGGCCGTCGCTGTAGGGGTTCACGGCTGCTCCTCGGGATCCCGTCCGAGGACCGGCCAACCGCCTTCGGTCTTCTCGACCGGCGTCGGTTCGGGTCGCTGCAGGATGGCGTTGATGATCGCCAGCATCTCGGTGGCCTTCTCGTGCAACTGCCCGATCTCCGTCCTCGTGACGATTACGCGCTCGCCGGTCACGACCGGATCTCCTGCAGTCGGTCCGCGAAGGTGTCCGGGTGGTCGATCGCGTCGTTGATGGCGCGGTCGTACCCCGCAGCGTCGCCATCCTCATACCCGTGGTCATAGCCCAAGCGGTGAAGTTCGAGCTCGTTGGCGATCTCCTGCAGGCCGGCCCGGATCTCTTCCTCCGGCCGACCCTGGAGCGCCGCGAGACGCTCTTCCAGCGCCTCTACCGACAGCCGGTGAGGCTCCGCCGTGACGGTCCTCAGGAGACGTCCTAGGGCGCTGTCAGCGGCAGCCATCAGGACATCCTCAGCGTTGGGCGCCACCGGACCCGGCGTGGTCATCGTGCACCCGGGTTCAGCTTCTCAGTGGCGCACTCGTCGACGAACTCCGCGACCGCGGCCACCTGCTCCGAGGAGAGGTTGCCGACCTTCGCTGCCTCGACAAGAGGCCGGTACAGGTCCCACGCCAGCAGGCGACCGAGGTGCTCGCCGTACAGCTTGCCGCAGTCGTAGGCATCGTTGGCCAGTTCGTCACGGGACGGCCGGCGTACGGACGTGACCAGACGGGCGAGCCAGGATTCACGCGGCGCGGTAGGCGCCGCGATCGGGGTGGTGCGGGCAGTGCATAGCATGATGCTCATGGTTCGGAACCAGCTTTCCGGATCTAGGCCCTGGCCGGCGCTTCGATCGCCGTGCTGGGGCCGCTCAGTTCTGATGGGGTTGAGGTAGACCGGTCTGCGGGAGGTCCGCGGCTCCGTTGTTCCGTCCCTGTTCCGTCAGACAGCAGTCCGGGACCAACGGCATCCAACGGTGACCAACCATGAGTGCCCAGGTCAGAGGCACATTGCCGTTGGCAACCAACGATTGCCAACGGTGCGGCAACAGTTCGAGCTCTACTACGACGTCTGAGTTCGCAACCCCTGCCGTACGACGAGGCCCCCGACCGCTCCGGCGATCGGGGGCCTCGGCCGTTCAGGGTCGGGATCAGGTCGGGATCAGTCCGGGTACACGTCCGGGAAGCCGAACAGCTCGACCAGTGTGGGCTCGTGGTGGAACGCGACCACACGTGAGACACCGGTGGCGGCGGTGGCCAGCACCACGGCGCCGTTCGCCCGGAGCACGCCGTCCGCGGACCGGTAGTACACGACGGCCGCGGGTTGCCCGTTGGCGGTGGTCGCGAGCATCCGCCAATGGCCCGGGGTGCCCAGCACGTAGGCGCCGAGCACGTGGATGCACATCGCCCGGCCTGCCTGCCAGTCACGGAACGGCGTCGCTTCCAGCGTGGCGTCCGTACGCAGCACCTTCTCCAGCAGGGCAGCGTCGGACCGCTCGAAGGCCGCGATGTACCCGTCCAGCAGCGCGCGGGCCCGCTGGTCGGTCGGTTCGAGCAGCTCCGCGGGCTCCGGCTCCAGTTCGTTGAGCCGGGCGCGGGCGCGCTGCAGGCCGCTCTTCACCGCGGCGGTGGTGGTGTCGAGGACTTCCGCGGTCTCGGCCGCGGAGAAGGCCAGCACCTCGCGCAGGATGAGGATCGCGCGCTGACGGGCCGGCAGGTGCTGCAAGCTCGCGATGAGCGCCAGCCGCAGCGACTCCCGCGCGACCACCACGGCGGCCGGATCATCGATGGGCGGGGCGATCCACGCGTCCGGCAACGGCTCCAGCCACGAGACTTCGCCCGGCGCGGCAGGAGTCGGCACGCGGTCGGGTTCGTCGCACGGGCCGGCTAGTCCCGACGGCAGTACCCGGATACGGCGCGGCTCCAACGCCCTCAGGCACACGTTGGTGGCGATCTTGTAGAGCCAGGATCGGATCGACGCGCGGCGCTCGAATCCGGCGTAGGACCGCCACGCCCGCAGGTAGGTCTCCTGCACCAGGTCCTCGGCGTCGTACGCCGAGCCCACCATGCGGTAGCAGTGCGCCAACAGCTCCCGCCGAAACCGCTCCGTCTCGGCCGCGAACCGATCTTGAGCCGGAGTCGCCCGCAACTGCGTCGTCATGCGGCGAGCTTAGGCCGACGATCCGCTGGTTCCTCGATGGGCCGACTCACGGCAGCAGGGCCAGCTTGCCGATGGTGGCCCTGGCTTCCAGTTCCGCCAGCGCCTTCGCGCCGTCGGCCAAGTCGTACGCCGTGGGCCGGCCGGGGGTGAGCACCCCGGCAGCGATGAGCGCGAACAGCTCGGCCATCAGCTCACCGAAGATCTGCGGTGCGGCCTGCATCAGCACGCCGATGTTGAGGCCGATGATGTGAACCTGGTGTCTGTACACCAGGTCCCAATTGGTGATCGTGGCGTCGCCGCCTGCCAGGCCGTAGACGATGACCCGCCCGGTCACCCGTTTGGCCGCGGCCAGGCTGGCCTCGAAGGTCGTGCCGCCTGCGGACTCCAGCACCAGATCGGCCCCGGCGCCGCTGGTCAGCCGCAGCACCTCGGCGACCAGGTCGCCGCCGACGGAGTCCAGCACGTGGTCGGCACCCAGCGCGGTTACGGTCTCGTGCTTGCCTGCAGAGGCGGTGGCGATGACGGTCGCGCCGTAGTGCTTGGCCATTCGCACCGCAGCCTGGCCGGTCGCACCCGCCGCGGCATGGATCAGCACAGTCTGCCCGACAGCGATGCCGCCCAGAGGCTTGAGTGCGGCCAGCGCGGTGGGCCAGTTCACGACCAAGCCCAACGTCTGCTGCTCCGTCCAGGCTCCAGGCACCGCCATCGCTGCGGCCGCGGGCAACACCATGTACTCGGCGAACGCACCGTTCCCGACGCCGATGACGCGAGTCCCAGGGCGGGGGCCGGTCACCTCCTCGCCCACCGCGGCGACCTCGCCGACGGCCTCGAAACCGGCCAGGTACGGCGGCCTTGGACCATCCAGGAACGTACCGTGGGCCCTCGAGATGTCGGCGAAGTTGATCCCGGCGGCGGTGACCCGGATCAAGACCTCCCCTCGGCCAGGCACGGGCACCGGTGCGTCGGTGATCAGCCGCATGTCCTGCGGACCATTGCGGGACGTCTGCTGCAGGGCGCGCATGGTGGCGGGGATGGTGACGGGGATGGTGGCGGGGATGCTCACGGCGATCACCGTTCCTTTCTCGGCATGATCGAGACCGGCCCGTCCAGCGGGCCGGCCCTTCTACCAGGTAGACCCCCGCCACCGCGCAAAGGAATCGGCTGCCGCGGGCAGCCGCGCAGTTACCGAGTGAGAATCGTGGTCACCTCGGCGAGTTGGTCGGAGGACAGCGGGCCGTAGGCCAGGGCGCCGGCGTTTTCTTCTACCTGGGTTGTGGTTTTGAAGCCGGGGATGGGGATGAAGGCTTCGCTGCGGGCCCAGAGCCAGGCGAGGGCGCCTTGGGCCAGGGTGCGGCCGCCGGAGGTGAGCACGTCGCGGATGGCGTCGAGGCGGCGGAGGGACTCGGCCTGGTCGCCGGACCGGAAGTTCCAGCCGTGCCGTACGTCGTCCGCCGGCAGACTGCTGTCCTGAGTGAACTTGCCGGTCAGCAGGCCCATGCCGAGCGGACCGCGGACGATGCTCGCGAGACCGCTTTGCTCGCACAGTTCGAGCACCTGGTCATTGCCGCCGAAGACATTGAAGTGTTGCTGGATCGCCTTGCAGTGCTCGCTCTTCGCGAACACGGTGGCCCGCTCCGGGCTGTCCGTGCTCCACCCGATCGCCCGGACCTTTCCGGCCGCGACCAGCTCTTCGAACACCGCGAGTACGTCGTCCGCCTTCGCCAGGTCGTAGCCGCCGAGGTGGAACTGGTACAGGTCGATCCGATCCGTGCCGAGCCGGCGGAGTGATTCGTCACAGGCCCACCGGATGTAGTCCGGGTCGCCGTTCTCCCCCGGTGCCTCCCGCGTCTCCTCGACGTAGGTGTAACCGGCCTTGGACGCGATCACGATCTCGTCCCGCACGTCGCCGAGCGCGGCGGCGATCAGCTTCTCGCTGTGCCCGCAACCGTAGACGTCGGCGGTGTCGAAGAACGTCACCCCGAGGTCGTACGCACGTCGCAGCGCCCGCTTCGACTCGTCGTCGTCGATCACCCCCCACCCCACCGGACTCCCCTGCCGCGCATGCGGTCCCCCGATCGCCCAGCACCCCATCCCGAGCGCACTGACCTCCGGTCCACCCACACCGAGCGAACGTCGCCTTGCCTCAGCCATCGGATCCTCCGACCGTCGCGGGAACGTTTCCAGCATCCTGGTCACGACCCCCTGTTTCCGTCCAACACGGAAACAAACTGAAGCCCACAAATCGCAGTACTGAGTCAGAGGCCCGACATCGCCTGCACGCGGCCGGAGGCGACGGCTTGGGACAGGGCTGTGTAGTCGCGGTCGTTCTGGTCGGCGTAGGCCGTGGCGAAGTCGGCGACGGCGCAGTCGAAGCGCTTGGACTTGCCCAGGTACGCCGCGATCGCGAAGCGGTCGCCGGAACGGGCGTGGGCGCGGGCCAGGGTCCAGCCGCAGAGCTGGGCGTAGAGCTTCATCGCCTTGGGGTTCAGATCCTCGATGTCGGCGGACATCTTCCAGTCGCGGAGTTGCCGCAGGTAGTAGTCCTGCTCGCCGTCCGGCGTATCGGCGCGGAGCCAGCCGAGGAAGATGTCGCTGGCGGCCTGCATCAGGCGCTGGCCCGCGACCACCCACTCCCCCTGGTTCACGTGCTCCGAAGCGCCGGCGTACTCGCTGAGCGCGGACAGACCGGCCTGTTTGGCCTGGATGAGCAGGGCCTCGTCCGCAACGGTCGACTCCAGCAGCAGGATCCAGGCCCGGGTGCCGACGCTGCCGACACCCACCACCTTGTGCGCGACGTCGGTGAGCCGGAAGTGATCGAGCAGGTGCCGCCGATCCTGCTGCAGGGTGGCGCGATAGTCCGTGACGAGCGTCTTCAGCTGATCGAGCACGGCCTCGCTGTCGATGCCCGCGAGCTCGTTCAGCGGCATCACCAGCGGCGGATCGGAGACGATCCGCCGGCGGCCGTCGACCACCGTGGTCAGTTTCCCGATCGCCTGCAGGTTGTCGCGGGTGTACGCCTTCGCGAGCCTCCGGTGGGCGGTCTTGAGCTCGGACTTGCGCCGCTTGCGCTCGCGCGACGACAGCCTGGCTCTGTACTGCGCGATCATGTCCTCGATGTCCAGGCGCGCGTACCAAACGGCGAGGATCGACTGCTGCGCGAGCTCGCGCATCGCCTCGCGATAGCTCCGTACGGCGGTCCGCGCGCGGCGGCGGCACTTCTTCGCACTGAAGCCGTTGTCCCGGCCGGCCACCACGAAACTGGTCGCCAGCCGCTTGACGTCCCACTCGAACGGACCGGGCAGCGTCTCGTCGAAGTCGTTGATGTCGAACACCAGCCGCCGCTCCGGCGACGCGTAGGCACCGAAGTTCGACAGATGCGCGTCGCCGCAGAGCTGGACCGACAGTCCGGTCGTGGGGGCCCGGGCCAGATCCGCCGCCATCACCAGTGCCGCACCGCGATAGAACGTGAACGGTGACACCAGCATCCGGCCGTGCCGGATCGGCACCAGCTCCGGGACCCGCCCCTCCGCCTGGCCGATCAGCAGCCCGATCGGATCCCGCTTCTTGCCCGGACGGAACTCCGCGTGCGAGCCTCGCGGAACATCCTTCCGCACTGCCTTCCCCCGCTCCGCCAGCTGCTGCGCGCTCAACCCCTGCACAGTCATGAACCCAGCGTCACCCCGGCACGGTCGGCTTGACCAGACCGCGAGACGATTCCAAAGTCGACTAATCAGGTAAACATAAACTGTTTACATGACTTTCCTCTGGTACATCCCGAACCAGGTCGCTCCCGGTCACCGCGGGGACGACGCCGTCCAGGGACACAACAGCCTCGACCGGCTGACCGAGCTGGCCCGGCTCACCGAAGACCACGGTTGGGGCGGAGCGCTGCTCGGGACCGGGTGGGGCCGTCCCGACACCTTCACGGTCGCGACCGCGCTGGCCGCGCGGACGACGACCTTCCAGCCGCTGGTCGCGATCCGGCCGGGGTACTGGCAGCCGGCGCACTTCGCGTCGGCCGCGGGCACGCTCGACCAGCTCACCGGCGGGCGCCTGCTGATCAACATCGTGTCGGGCCAGGACAACCTCGCCGCGTATGGCGACTCCGAGGGCGATCAGGCCCAGCGGTACGCACGTACCCGTGAGTTCCTGCAGTTGGTACGGCGCTTGTGGACCGAGGAGGACGTGACCTTCACGGGCGAGCACTTCTCGGTGACCGGGTCCACAGTCGCCACGCATCCCGCCGTACGGGAAGGGCGGGCGCATCCGCGGCTGTACTTCGGTGGAGCATCGGAGGCCGCGCAGCGGGTGGCAGCGACGGATGCCGACGTACAGCTGTTCTGGGGTGAGCCGCTGGACGGGATCGCCGAGCGGATCAGCACGCTGCGGCAGTTGGAGTCCGACCTCGAGCGTGCGCACGCGCCGCTCGAATTCGGGCTGCGGATCACCACGCTCATCCGCGACACCACCGAGCAGGCCTGGGCCGACGCCGAGGCCAGGGTCGCGACGATGGCCGAGGCGCATGGCTCCAAGGACCGCCGCTGGTTCAAGGCCGTCGGCCAGCAGCGCCTGCTCGAGCTCGCCGAGCGCGGTGAGGTCCTGGACGACAACCTGTACACCGCGCCCGCCAAATACGGCGGAGGCGGCGCCGGCACGACCTGGCTCGTCGGATCGGCCGAGGACGTGGCGAAGTCCTTGCGGGGATACCAGGACCTCGGCATCACCCACTTCATTCTGTCCGACACGCCGTACCGAGAGGAGACCATCCGCGTCGGCGACCAGCTCCTGCCGCTGCTGAAGAACTCCTAGCTGTAGCTCGCGCTCAGGTGGTAGACGCGGCCGCCCCAGCCGTCGGTGGGGAAGGAGTCGGAGACCCGGATGTAGGCGGCCTTGTCCGGACCGAGGTACGGGGTCAGGTCGATCGTTTGGTCGGCCTTGTTCTCGCCGCCGTGGATCTGGCGGGTCTCGGTCAGGACAGTGGTCCAGTTCTGACCGTCACCGCTGACCTGAACGACGTACTCGTTGTCGATCGTCAGCGTCGCGTGCGCCGCGGTGGCATCGGCCGGGAACGGGAAGCGGTAGACGAAGTACGAGTTGCCGTCGGCGAACCGGTTCTGCACGCCGTTGCTCTGCGAGCCGTCCGCGTCCCACAACCAGGGCGTCTCGGCCGCCGTACCGGTGTCGAAGTCGACGTTGTGCGCCACCAGGATGTCGGCCTGCGCACTGAACGCCAGCTTGCTACCAGACATCGCCGTCGCGGTCACCGCGTAGTGCCCGTCGGCCGCGCCGCCGGGAATCGTCACGTCCAGGTCGACACTCGACTTCGCGGGTACGGCGTTCCCGCGCGGATGCAGCGTGGTCGTCGAGCGAACCGGTGTCACTGTCCACCCGGCGGGCGCCGCCGCCTTCACGTCGACCTTGACCGGAGCACCAGCCGGCGCAGTGGCCTGCAGATCGACCTTGAGCTTGACGTGGGTCGGGCCGCTCGCCGGCATCACCACCGGCTGGGCGGGGCTCAGGGTCGCCGACAGTGATTGATTCGGAGTCTGCTTCGGTACGGCGGCGATCAGGGCGCTCAGCGCGCTGGCCTGAGTACGCCAGTCGAAGGCGTTCGGATGATCTGCATTCGTCAGACCGGACCAACGCTCCCCCAGCCGTCCGGCCGCGTCACGGTCGCGGTCCCACACACTGGTGGCTTGTTGCTGGACGAAGGCGGCGTACCGCGCGTCATGGGTGGTGTCGGCGAGGTCCATCCAGTACCGCTGGAAGATTCCCTTGAACTGCTTGCCGTTGTCGTCGCACTGCCGATCCGGAGCATCGCAGTACTCGGTCAGTACGCCGTCCGTCACCAGGCCACCGGATCCGATCGCGGCGTCGGCCAGCCGCCGTACGGTGGTCAGCAGCGCGGGGTTCCGGGTCGCCCGCCACAGCTCCAGACCGGCACCGATCGCCAGTCCCTGGTTGTAGCTCCAGACCGTGCCGCCGTTGTTCTCACAGCTGCCGTTGAGACCATCGTTGACCAGGCCATTGGAGTTGATCATTCCGCTGCCGGTGAGCCAGTTCCAGCCCTCCTGCGCCCGGCCGAGCCAGCGGCTGTCACCAGGCAGCCGGTTGTGCAGTTCGGCGGTCAGGCGGATCCAGAGTCCGTTCGTGACAGCGTTCTTGTACGTGCGTTCCCCGTCCCACCAGACGCCGCCACCACACGAGCTGGGGTCCCAGTAGCCCTCGACGTACTCGGCGATCGTGACCGCCATGTCGAGGTACTTGCGGTTCTTGGTCAGGTCGTAGGCCTGGATCCAGGTCAGCCCCCACCACTCGGAATCGTCGATCGCGCGGCTGGTGAAGTTGCCCAGCAGCGGATCACCCGAGAGGTAGCCGGCCGGGAAGACTCCCTTGTCCTTCTCGAACGTGTTGTCCAGCTGCGGCAGGAAGCGCCGGTCGCCGGTGCGTTGCATGTAGTCGCCGATGGTCTGCAGCGCGACCGCTGAGTTCCACCAGCTCGATGGGAACCACGCCTTCACCGGCTCGTACGAACTCATCAGCACGTCGGCGGCGACCCGGGCCCGCGCGACCGCGGTCGGACCGTCGGCGGCCTGGCCCGGCTGGGCTCCGGCCGGCGGTGCCGACACCATCCCGAGGGCCAGTGCGACCGCACCGGACAGGACAGCGCGCAGGGCGCGCGAAGGACGTATCACGACCATGATCGAACTCCTCGTTGGCCTCGTCGACGGCGCGGCCTGGGCGGCGGTTGGAAACGTTTCAGAGATGTCCGAGCGGAAGCTCATCAAGTCGAGACAACGATGTCAAGACTTCATTCGGTACTCGCCGTCCCCCGAATGCCCTCCGGTCCTGGAAGGATGCGCCCATCGCTTGACGGGCCCGTGCCGAGTGTTATCGGTTGATTACCGAGCGCCAGCGTGGGGTATGGGTGCTGTGAGCCATGTGAGGAGCATTGATGGTCGTATATCTACCCCGGTCCGCATGGAACGCGCGATCGCCGAACGACGGCCCGGGCAGCCTGACCGTGTCCCGGGTCGAAGGCGCGGTGATCCACTGGCCCGGGACCGGGTCGACGAGTGTCATCCACAGCAAGGCCGCGGTCGCGTCCGCGTTGCGCGGGTGGCAGGACTACCACATGGACACCCGCGGCTGGTCCGACATCGCGTACCAGGTCGCGGTCGACCAGGCCGGCCGGGCCTGGGCGCTGCGCGGCCTGCGCATCCAGTCCGGCGCGAACGGCAACAACGACCTGAACGAGCGGTACGGCGCGATCCTGCTCGTCCTGGTCACCGGCGAGCAGCCGACCGCGGCGATGAAGGCGACCACCCGCGCGGTGATCGCCGACTTCCGCCGCATCTTCCCCCGCGGTACGGCGATCAGGCCGCACTCCGCGGTCCGCCCGGACGGGACCGACTGCCCCGGACCGGCGGCCCGTGCCGCGATCGCCCGTGGCGACTTCACCCCAGGCTCTTCGGAGGACGACGACGACATGACCCCCGCCCAGATGCAGGAACTCAAGAACTTCATCGAGGCCCGCACCCAGGCCTACGCCCTCTGGGTGCACAAGGCACTCCGCAGGGACCTGTCCGCGGTGGTGCAGGCGTACGCGCTCGACATCAAGAACTACGAGCGCCAGACCGACGCCGCCGACGCGGCCCGCGCGGCCGCCGCGGTCTGGGCCACCGCCCCCGACACCTTCCCCGCCGTCGACCTGCCGGACGTCCCCGCCGAGCCCGACCCGAACGCCGACCCGCAGGTCGACGTCCCCGATCCCGAGCCGACGCCGCCGGTCGACAAGTAGCTGAGTTCCTAAGGGAAGTCAAGCCACCTGGGTAGCTCTTATGCTGGTGGTGGCGGGTCGGGATGTTGGAGCGCTTGGCGACTCCTGTGACTCCC